>JAVBNZ010000087.1:0-39710 GCA_031551145.1 Desulfovibrionaceae bacterium
AAATCGCGCTTTTCGGCAAAGACATCTTGCATAAAGCCCCAGTAGGGGGATTTATGCAATGAGATCTAGTCTATTTTAGCGGCCAGGCTGCCCTTGGCCCCGCACACCGGGCAGATGTCGGGGAAGGAGTTTTCCGCGGTATGCCCGCACACCGGACATACATAATATGGATAATTACCCATATCCTGGCCCAGCAGGCCCAGGAGCTTTTTATACAAGGCGGCGTGGGTGGCTTCCACTTGGTTGGCCCATTCAAAAGAGCGCTGGGCCTCTTTGTTGCCTTCGGCCTTGGCCGCTTCTATGAAGGGCGGATACATGGTGGTGAATTCATAGGTTTCGCCGTCCACCGCGGCCTGCAGGTTATCGGCAGTGCTTTTTATTTTGCCCAGGGCGCGCAAATGGTTGTGGGCATGCACGGTTTCCGCTTCCGCCGCGGCCCGGAACAGGCGCGCCACCTGGGGGTAACCCTCGGCGTCGGCTTTTTTGGCAAAGGCCAAGTACTGACGGTTGGCTTGGGATTCACCGGCAAAAGCGGCCATGAGGTTCTCTTTGGTTTTGCTCATAATTCCTCCGATTGATATTAATAATAATTCCTGTTTACTGCCGCAAGGGAATTTTGTAAAGTCTTTTTGCCGGCAAATTTTGCGCCGGGCGCATTGCCTTGTTCTTGGGGCAAAGGCAGTTTACATCTGACTATGCTCAAGCGCTACCTTATTCCGGATCTCTTGCCCGGCGCCGCGCATACCGCACAAATCGCGGTACGGCGCAGTCGCTTTCTTGCCGCGCTGGGGCACGGCCCGGATATTGACTCCGCGCGGGCTTTTATACAGGCGCAGCGCAGACGCCATGCCGACGCGACGCACAACTGCTGGGCCTTCTGCGCCGGGCCGCCGGGGGATACGGGCCGGGTGGCCTTCAGCGACGACGGCGAACCCCAGGGCACCGCCGGCCGGCCCATGCTCGCGGTGCTGCTGCGCTCGGAAGTGGGAGAACTTGCCTGCGTGGTCACACGCTGGTTCGGCGGCGTCAAACTGGGTACGGCCGGTCTTGTCGCGGCGTACAGGGAAGCGGTTTCGGCCGCGTTGGCCGAACTTCCCGTCCGCATGCGGATGGAACGAATACGCGTGCTGGTGAGTGCGGAATACCGGCACGTGGATATGATCCGCCGCGTACTGCCGGCGCATGAGGCGCATATCGAGAAAGAGGATTTCTCTGAACGGGCGAATATTATTGCGCTTCTTCCGGAAGAACAGATAGAGGCCTTCACCCGGGAAGTATTGGACGGCAGCGGCGGCCGCACCCGCGTGACCCCCCATCCGGAACCGCTGCAGACCGCGACAAAATAAAAAAACGATTGCGCTCCTTGACTTTTATGTGATGAATGTCGATATATTAGTACAGTAGGTGTGCATATGACTTCTCCACAAAAACGCGTTACCCGCCAGCGGACGATTATTCTTGAAGAATTGCGGAAAAATCCCATTCATCCCACTGCGGATGAATTGTACAATCTCGTGCGCCGGCGCCTGCCGCGCGTCAGCTTGGGAACGGTATACCGCAACCTGGATCTGCTGGCCGAGGACGGCGACATTCTCAAGCTGGATTCCGCCGGCAGCAGCAAGCGCTTTGACGGCACAACCACGCCCCACTACCACGTGCGCTGCCTGAAGTGCGGCCGCGTGGCCGATGTGCCGGTTTCCGTGCCCAGCCCGGATATCAGCGCCGTGCATCTGCCGGGTTTCCGCATCACGGCGGCCCGTATTGAATTTGACGGCCTTTGTGATGCCTGCGCCTCTTCGTCCCACCCCAAGCAATGAGGTATGTGATATGGCCGATCCGAAAGATATGTGGCGTTGCCAGACATCGAACTGCGGCTACATTTACGATCCCGACAAAGGCGACAAACGGGGCAAAATCCCGCCGGGCGTGCTTTTCGAACGCCTGCCCGACAGTTGGCGCTGCCCCATATGCAAGGCCGGCAAGCGTTCATTCCGCAGGCTGACCGACGAAACATAATATTCAGATGAAATTCTCCCCTTCGCTTTGAAGGGGAGAATTTTTTTCATGGATGACTTCCGCCGCGCTTCGCGGTATACAGCCTTCCCGGCCCGCGGGCCCAACCCCCGACCTCCGAATCAGACGCATGAATCTTCCGCACATCGTGTTGGTGGGCAGGCCCAATGTGGGCAAGTCCACCCTCTTTAACGGACTTATCCGCAGCAAACGCGCCATTACGCACGACAGGCCGGGCATTACGCGCGACAGGCTGGAAGGCGTGGTACGCCGCGCGGGCCGTCCCTTCCTTCTTATGGATACCGGCGGCATCCAGCTTGACGCGCACGCGACCCTGCTGGAAGGCCCGGAAGGCATACGCGGCTTTGAGGCTCATATTCTCGAACAAGCGGAAAACGCCCTGCGCGGGGCCGCCGGCATCGCCTTTGTCGTGGATGCGCGCGACGGGTTTCTGCCTCTGGACGAACATCTGCTCGCGCACGTGCGCCGCACGGGTCTTCCCATTCTGCTTGTGGTGAACAAGGTGGACGGCGAGGAACAGGAAGCCGACCTCACCGCCGAATTTTACGCCTCCGGTCTGCCGCTCATCGCTGTTTCAGGCGAGCACGGACATAATCTTCAAGCTCTGGCCGAAGCGCTCGCGGCCATGTTGCCTCCGGAAAAAGAAACGCCGCAAGAGGATATTGCCCTGCGCCTGGCGCTGCTCGGCCGGCCCAATGTGGGTAAATCCTCGTTGATCAACGCCCTGTGCGGGCAAAAGCGCATGATCGTCAGCGAACTGGCCGGCACCACGCGCGACAGCGTGGACGTGCGCATCGAAAAAAACGGCAAGCTCTATACCTTCGTGGACACGGCGGGCGTGCGCCGGCCTTCGCGCATAACGGAGAGCGTGGAGGCTTTTTCCGTTAACTCATCCATAAAATCCACCACCAAGGCGCAGATCACGCTTTTCCTGCTTGATGCGGTCGAAGGCGTCACCCAGCAGGACAAACGCCTGCTCGATCTGCTCAATGAACGCAAAACCCCCTTCATGGTGCTGGTAAACAAAATCGATCAACTGGAAGACACCGCCAAGGTGAAAAAAGCCTTTCGCGAGGAACTGGGCTTTTGCCGGCATGTGCCCCTGCTGTTCATTTCCGCGCTCAAACGGCGGGGTTTGGAAAAAGTTCTGCCCCTGGCCGCTCGGGTGCACGAGGAATGCGGCGTACGCATCGGCACCGGCGTGCTCAACCGGGCCCTGGAAAACGTGATCGCCAAGCACCAGCCCCCTGTGGTGAAACGGGTGCGCGCGAAATTTTTTTACCTCACCCAGGCGGAAACCAATCCGCCCACCTTTGTCTTCTTCGTCAACGACGCCGAACGGGTGTCGGAAAGTTATGCCCGCTACCTGGAAAAATCTCTGCGCGACATATTCGGCATCGCGCACGCGCCCATGCGGGTGCGCTTCAGGTCTTCCCACAAGAAGCGGAAGGATTCTTAGTGTTGACAGTGGCGCGGATATGAAGGAATAAGTACAATTCAGCGCGCAAAGCCGCTTTCGCGCGCACCCAACCGACAACGCAAGCCGCCCCGCGCACCGTGCCTATGCCCATTGCAGGAATCCAACTCCGCCGTTCAGGCCCTACCATCTATTGCGGCGACGCGCCTTCCGGACTCGCCGTCAACGATCGCCTGCTGGTGGAAACGGAGCACGGCCGCCTGCTCGGTCAGGTCGTCAGCCTGCACGAAGAACTTCCTGACGGCGTCTGCCTGGAAAAGCTCAACATCGTCCGCACGGCCACGGATGAAGACATCGCCGTTGCCGAAGCCAACGAGGGGCTTGCCGAGCGCGCCCGCCGCTTCTGCCGCGAATGCATACGCAACCGCGACCTGGACATGAAACTTGTGGATGTGGAAGTTTTTTTTGACGCCGCGAAAATCGTCTTCTATTTCACCGCGCCCGCGCGCATTGATTTTCGCGATCTGCTGAAGGATCTTGTTCGGGAATACCGCGCCCGTATTGAACTGCGCCAAATAGGCGTGCGCCACGAAACCCAGATGATCGGCGCGGTGGGCAACTGCGGCATGGTCTGCTGCTGCCGGCGCTTTCTGCGCAAATTCGCTCCGGTTACCATCCGCATGGCCAAGGAACAGAATCTTTTTCTCAACCCGGCCAAAATTTCCGGCATCTGCGGCAGGCTGCTCTGCTGCCTGAGCTATGAACAGGAAAATTACGACGCCTTTCACCGCGAATGCCCTCGCCTGGGCAAGAAATACCAGACCACGCGCGGCCCGGTGAAGGTGCTGCGGGCCAACATGTTCCGCAACAGCGTGCACGTGCTCGGCGAAAGCGGAGATGAACAGGAAATCGGGCTTGAAGAATGGCGTGGGCTTGATCCGCGCCGTCCGGAACATCCCCAGCAGCCCCAGCCCGAACGCGCCGAAGCGCCGAAAAGCGACGCCGCTTCGTTCTTCGTGGTTTCCGTAACGCCGGAATCAATCAATGATCCCGAGCTGTTCAGCGATCTTACTGAAGAAGCACCCACAGGCGATGCGGCCCCTCAAGCCCGGCCCGCCGCTCCCGAAGCCGAGCACGGCGAACACGCCGGAAAACGGCGGAAGCGCCGCCCTCGGAAATAATCCTTTCCCACAACCGTTCAGGATGGCGAATGTCCTTCTACATCACCACTCCCATCTATTATGTGAATGCCAAGCCTCATCTCGGACATGCCTACACCACTCTGGTCGCGGACAGCCTCACCCGTTTTCACAAACTGCGGGGTGTGCCCACGCTCTTTCTTACCGGTACGGACGAGCACGGCGACAAGATTGTTCGCGCCGCCGAACAGGCGGGCCGCGATCCCCAGAGCTTTGTGGACGGCGTCAGCGCGGAGTTCCGCGCGCTCTGGCCCAAGCTCGGCATAGAATACGACCTTTTTATCCGTACCACGGACGAAGCCCATAAGCGCGCGGTGCAGGCCTTTCTCCAGCGCGTGCACGACGCGGGCGACATGTATTTCGGCGAGTTCGGCGGGCATTATTGCTACGGCTGTGAACGCTTTTATACAGAAAAAGAATTGGAAGAGGGACTCTGTCCCCAACATAAAAGCAAACCGGAATACATCAGTGAAAAGAATTATTTCTTTCGCATGTCCAAATACCTGCCGCGTTTGAAAGAACACATTCTCGCGCACCCCGACTTCATCCGGCCGGAACGGTACCGCAACGAAGTGCTCGCCATGCTGGAAAGCGGCGCGCTGGAAGATCTGTGCATTTCCCGTCCCAAGTCGCGCCTGTCCTGGGGCATAGAACTGCCGTTCGACAAGGATTTTGTCTGCTACGTCTGGTTCGACGCCCTGCTCAACTATCTCAGCGCGCTGGGGCCGATGGACGGCGAAATGTTCCGTTTCTGGCCGGGCCGGCACCTCGTGGCCAAGGACATCCTGAAACCTCACGCCGTGTTCTGGCCGACCATGCTCATGTCCGCCGGACTGCCGCTGTACGAGCATTTGGACGTTCACGGCTACTGGCTGGTGCGCGACACCAAGATGTCGAAAAGTCTGGGCAACGTTGTGGATCCCGTGGCCTTGAGCGAAGAATTCGGGCTGGACAGCCTGCGCTGGTTTCTGCTGCGTGAAATGCACTTCGGCTCGGACGCAAGTTTTTCACACGAAAGTCTGATCACCCGCATCAACGCCGATCTGGCCAACGATCTGGGCAATCTCTTCAGCCGTGTGCTGTCCATGAACGCCAAATATTTTTCCTCCGCCTGTCCTCCCGAGGGAGAAGAGACGGAAGACGACGCGGCCCTGCGCGAACTTGCCGAAAACGCGCTGCAAAACTACACGCTCCTCTTCCCACGGGCGCGCTTCGACAAAGCGCTGGAAGGGCTGTGGGAGCTTGTGCGCGCCCTGAACAAATATGTGGACGCCCAGGCTCCCTGGGCCCTGCACAAGGCCGGGAACAGCGCGCGCCTCGGCGCCGTGCTCCGCACGTTGTTGGAATGGATGCGCAAAATTGCCCTCTGCCTGTGGCCCGTCATGCCGGCTTCCGCCTCCTCCATGCTGGAGCAACTGGGGCAAAAACCCGCACCGGGCATGCCGCTCTGCACGGATCTGGAAGCCGAACTGAGCAAACGCGGCGCGCTTGTTACGGGCGCGTTGCTGGCCCCCGCCTCCAACCTCTTCCCCCGCCGGGAAAAGGCAGAAGTTCAGCAACCGGCCGCCGGACAGGCAAAAGCCGAAAAAACGTCCCAGGCCGTATCCGCTGAACCGGCATTGAATTTTGAAGACTTCAAGCGCGTGGAAATACGCATCGGCACCGTGCTCAAAGCGGAAAAGCACCCGGATGCCGACAAGCTGCTGCGATTGGAAATAGATTTGGGAGAAAACGCGCCCAGGCAGATCATCTCCGGTCTGGCGGAACATTATGCGCCGCAGGATATGGTGGGCCGGCGGCTTTGCGTTGTCGCCAATCTGGCGCCGCGCAAAATACGGGGATTGGTTTCGCACGGTATGGTGCTTACGGCGCCCGCCGAAAACGGCCTCGCTCTCCTCGGCGTGGACAAAGCAAGCCCCAACGGTTCGCTGGTCAGTTGAGATTGGAGCATTTTGGCTTTAATAAAGACGAAACGCCTGAGGGGATTTGTTGAAAATCCCCGTCGCGAAACAGACGCAAAGCGGGCTTCATTCGCCGGCAGGAGGCTGTTTCATGCGCAAAACGCTTTACGGAGCGAGTGTATGAACATTCATGAATATCAGGCAAAAGAACTGCTGCGCGGCGTGGGCATAGCCACGCCCAAGGGCGTTGTGGCCCGCACCCCCGAGGAAGCGGAGCGGGCCGCAGCTTCGCTTGCGCCGGGGCTCGTAGTGGTCAAGGCGCAAATCCACGCCGGCGGACGCGGCAAAGGCGGGGGCGTCAAGCTCGTGCGCAGCCCGGCGGAAACCGGAGAGGCGGCGCGCGCCCTGCTGGGCAAGGCGCTCGTCACCCCCCAAACCGGCCCCGAGGGGCGCGTGGTGCAGACCGTGCTGGTGGAGGAAGGCCAGGACATAGCGACGGAATACTATGCCGCGCTGACGCTCGACCGCCGCACGGGCCTGCCCTCCTTCATCGTAAGCCCGGACGGCGGCATGGATATCGAAGAAGTGGCGGAACGCAGCCCGGAACGTATCTTCCGCGCCCCGATCGATCCCCGCTACGGCCTGCAGGCGTTTGAAGGACGGAAATTGGCCGCCGGGCTCGGCTTGAACGGCAAGGCCCTGCACGCCGGAGCGGCCCTGTTCGCCGCCATGTGGGAGCTGTATAAGGGAAAAGACGCCTCGCTCGTGGAAATCAATCCCCTCGTGCGCCTGAAGGACGGCAGGCTCATGGCCCTTGACGCCAAATGCATACTGGATGACAACGCCCTGTGCCGTCACCCGGACTGCGCCGTTCTGGCCGATCCCAACGAATCCAATCCTCTGGAATTGGAAGCTGAGGCCTATGGCCTCAACTACATCCGCCTGCGCGGGCAGATCGGGGCCGTGGTCAACGGCGCGGGACTCGCCATGGCGACCATGGATCTCATCCAGCAGGCAGGCGGCAGCCCGGCGAACTTCTTGGATGTGGGCGGCGGCGCTGCGGCGGACAAAATCGCGGCCGGCGTGCGCATTATCCTGTCCGACGAGCAGGTTACGTCTATTTTCGTCAATATTTTCGGCGGCATTTTGCGCTGCGATATCCTGGCCGAAGGATTGATCCGGGCCGCCGGCGAAGCGGCCGCGGCGGGCAGGCGCATGCCGCCCCTGATCGTGCGCATGCTGGGCACCAATGCCGAAAAAGGCCTGGACATGTTGAAAGATTCCGGCCTCGCCTATACGGCGGCGGACGATCTGGAACAGGCCGCGCGCGCCTTGGCCGACGCCGCGCGCGCGTAACGACAGAGAGAGGAAAGAGCATGGCCATACTCGTCAACAGCGCGACCGGGGTCCTGGTGCAGGGCTTGAGCGGCGCGGAAGGGCGCTTTCACGCCGAACGCATGCTGGAATACGGCACGAAGGTTGTCGGCGGCGTCACGCCGGGCAGAGGGGGCGAAGAAGTGCTCGGCCTGCCCATGTTCAACAGCGTTGAGGAAGCGCGCCGGGCCACCGGAGCGAACGCCTCGATCATCTTCGTTCCGGCCGCCATGGCGGCGGACGCGGTTATGGAGGCTTCGGCCGCCGGCATTGAACTCGTTGTCTGCATCACGGAACACATTCCCGTGCTGGACATGAGCCTGGTGAAGCTCTACCTGCGCGAACGCGGCACAACGCTCATCGGACCGAACTGCCCCGGCCTCATTACTCCGGGCGCGTGCAAGCTCGGCATCATGCCGGCGAATATCCACACACCGGGCGCGGTGGGCGTGGTTTCCCGCAGCGGCACGCTGACCTACGAGGCGGTGGATCAACTTACCCGCCGAGGCGTCGGCCAATCCACCTGCGTGGGCATCGGGGGCGACCCGATCATCGGGCTGAACTTCACCGATGTTGTCGAACGTTTTACCGCCGACCCGCAGACAGAAGCCATAGTGATGATCGGCGAAATAGGCGGCACGGCCGAACAGGACGCCGCCGCCTGGATAAAGGAACATTGCGCCAAGCCGGTTTTCGCCTTCATTGCCGGGCAAAGCGCGCCTCCGGGGCGGCGCATGGGGCATGCCGGAGCCATTGTATCCGGAAAGGCGGATTCTTCGGAGGAGAAAATCGCGGCCCTGCGCGCGGCGGGCATCGTCTGTGTCGAGCGTCTGGCCGACATGGGCCGCATAGTGGCCGAACGGCTCGGAAAATAAACGTGACCAAGGATTGTTTGCGGCTGGGTCTGGCGCAGATGCGCTCTTCTCCCCTGAGGGAGAACAACCTGGCCAAGGTCAAAGATCTGCTGCGCACGGCGGGCGACCGCGAGCTTGTGCTTTTTCCCGAATACGTCTTCTGCCTGGGCGATGCCGGGGAACTGCGCGCGGCCGCCCTGCCCGCTGAAAAATGGCACTCACTGCTTGGCCCTCTGGCCGAGCGGCACGGCCTGTACCTTCTTTTCGGCGGCGTGCCCCTTCTGCGCGACGGGGAACTGCGCTGTTCCTGCCTCATGTACGGCCCGGACGGCTCCTTCACGGCGGCGTACGATAAAATGCACCTCTTCCGCCTGTATCGCGAAGGTCTGCCTCCTGTTGACGAAAGCCTGATTTTCGGGCATGGAGACAAGCCCCGTTGCGCGGACGCGCCCGGCTGGAAGCTCGCCCTGTCCATTTGCTACGATTTGCGTTTCCCCGAGTTGTACCGCCTGCTCATTCCCTTTGATCTGCTGCTCGCGCCGGCCGCCTTTGCCGAAGAGACGGGCAAGGCCCATTGGCATCTGCTGCTGAGGGCCAGGGCTGTGGAAAACCAGTGTTTTGCCGCGGCCGCTGCCCAATGCGGCGTCAACGAAACAACGGGGCTGCGCTGCTACGGACACAGCCTGGTTGTCGATCCCTGGGGGGAAATGCTGCTGGACGCCGGTCCGACGGAAGAAGGCCTTTTTTGCTGCAACCTGGAGCGACGGCGCATTGAAAAAGCGCGCGCAGCCCTGCCCGCGCTGGAAAACCGGCGCATCGTCATTCAAGAGCACATGTATGATTCATAACGATTCTCTTCGCAATGTGGCCATTATCGCGCATGTCGACCACGGCAAAACCACGCTTGTGGACGCTCTTTTCCGTCAAAGCGGCGTGTTCGGCGAAAACCGGAACGCCGGTGAACGCGTCATGGACAGCATGGATCTGGAACGCGAACGCGGCATTACCATCGCGGCCAAAAACTGCGCTGTTCACTGGGGCGGAGTAAAAATCAACATCATCGACACGCCCGGGCACGCCGACTTCGGCGGAGAGGTGGAGCGCGCCCTTTCCATGGCCAACGGCGCCATCCTGCTGGTGGACTCTTCCGAAGGCCCCCTGCCGCAAACCCGTTTTGTGCTGCGCAAGGCGCTGGAAGCACGATTGCCCGTTATCCTCGTGATCAACAAAATCGACCGCAAGGACGCCCGGCCGCGGGAAGTGCTGGGTGAGGTCTATGATCTCTTCATCGATCTCGACGCCACGGACGCCCAACTGGAATTTCCCGTGCTTTACGCCGTCGGCCGGCAGGGCATCGCCATGCGCGAGCTACATGACGAAGGCCGGGACATGGAGCCGCTTTTTTCCGCCATTCTGGAACATATTCCCGGCCCGAGCCATGATCCGGACGAACCCTTCCAGATGCTGGCGGCGGATCTCGCCTATTCCGACTATCTGGGCCGGCTGGCTGTGGGCCGGGTCATGCACGGCCGGGCCTCCGCCGACGACAAACTGATCCGCATCGGCGAAAACGGCGAATCCAAAGCCCTGCGCGTCACCCGCATCCAGGTCTACGACGGGCCGCGCCTGGTGGACGCGCAGACCGCCGAACCAGGCGACATCGTGGTTATCGCCGGCCTGGAGGATGTTACCATCGGCGACACCATCTGCACCAAGGATCAGCCCAGAACCCTGCCGCGCATCCGGGTGGACGAACCCACGGTGGCCATGCGCTTTTCCGGCAACACCTCTCCCCTGGCCGGACGCGAGGGCAAGATCGTCCAGGCCCGCAAGATTTACGAACGCCTGCAGCGCGAAGCCCTGGTCAACGTGGCCGTGCAGGTGGAGGAAAGCGAGGAGAAAGACTCCTATCTCGTCAAAGGGCGGGGGGAATTCCAAATGGCCATTCTCATTGAAACCATGCGCCGCGAAGGTTTTGAGCTTTCCGTGGGCCGGCCGGAAGTCATCCTCAAAGAGCAGGACGGCAAAAAACTGGAACCCATAGAACATCTGCATGTGGACTGCGACGAATTTTTCATGGGCATCGTCACGGAAAAATTGGCCCTGCGGAAAGGAAGAATGACCAACTGCGTCAATAACGGCAGTGGACGGGTGCGCCTGGAATTTTCCGTGCCTTCGCGCGGTTTGATCGGGTATCGGGACGAATTTCTCACCGACACCAAGGGCACGGGCATCATGAACTCCTACCTGAGCGGCTATGAAGAGCACAGGGGCGATTTTCCCACCCGCTTCACCGGCTCGCTTGTCGCGGATCGCGCGGGAGCGGGCGTGGCGTATGCCCTGTTCAACCTGGAACCGCGCGGCCAGCTTTTCGTTGTGCCGGGAGATCCGGTGTACGAAGGCATGATCGTGGGCGAACACAACCGCGACAACGACATAGACGTCAACCCCACCAAGGAAAAAAAACTCACCAATCTCCGCGCGTCCGGCAAGGATGAAAATATTATCCTCACTCCCGTGCGACCCATGACGTTGGAACGTGCTCTGCATTTCGTGCGTGACGATGAAGTGGTGGAAATCACTCCTCTTTCACTGCGACTGCGCAAAACGGAACTTTCCGCCCAGAAACGACATCATCTCGCCGCAGGGAGAAAAAAGGCTTCCACATAGCAAAAAACTGCATCAATCCCCCTTTGCAGCATATTTGACAAGAACCTGCTCCGCGTCTACATTGCATTTTTTATACTACAAGAGAGCGCATCATGCCGTATACAGAACTATGCGGATGACACTCCATTTTTGACGGAGTTTATGCGGTTTTTTGCCCGCCTTTGCAAGGGCGAAAGACATGCAGGCGGTTTTCAACTTTTCACGCATATCGGAAAGTGCCGGAGGGCAGAATCGATTCTCCGGCGTGGTTCCCGACTTTCTACCGGACACGCGGGCGAATGCGTTGCGCAGGTCATGAGGCTTGTGGGGCAGACATGGAACACTTTATTCTGGGTTCGTATTCGACACGAAAACAAAGCACTGTCGGCACCGGGAGAACCAAACAGGAACGCGTGCAGAGCATTCTGTGGCTGGCCGCGCAGACCCCGGGCGGAGACATCTGCGTGCAACCGCTTGACGCCGACAACGCGCCCACAGGCATCGTTTCCCATGTCAAAAATTCCGACTTTTTCCAGAACTACATCCCCGAGCCGGAATGCTACGATGAGTATATCCGCCCCGGCATTCAGAATCTGCTTGCCTGGATGGGACCGGCCGACTCTCCGCTGCCTTCGGCGCGGCCGAATAAAATAGTGGATCTTTTTTACAAGGCCTTTCTATCCATTTTGCACGGAGAACGCGGCATGGCCCTGAAAGAGGGCGATGCTGAAAAACTTCGCGATCTTGCGCTCCATGCCGCGGAAATGCATTTTTTTGAAAGCTTCCGGGTGGGTATTTCCACTGCCGCCGTTACCCAGCGTAAGCAAAAGAATTATCCGCTTGCCATCGACTTTTATACCCGGGCGCTGGAAGTAAAAGAGGACGATCATCTGCTTTTCAATACCGCGCGGACGTATTATGAGATGAAAGACATTGATTCCGCGCGGCAATGTTTGGAGAGAGCCCTGGCCATCAACCCTGAACTGGCCGTGGCCAGGCAGTTTCTCGATTTTATCAGCGCTCCCGGCGCCAAGCAGTCCGTTTAGGCGCATACGTATGCAGGAAAAGCCTTATGCAGGAAGAAAGACGCTCCCATCCCCGTATTCCCCTTGAAAATGTACTTTATGTAACGTTGCGCACAGGCGGATTCGATCTGACCTGCGTGCTGCTGGATATCAGCATTTCCGGCGCGCGCCTGGGCATCGCGCCCAACGAAGTATTGCCCGAGCGACCTGTGGAAGTCGAATTCCTCAGCGCCGCGCCGCTTGAACAATTGCTCAACGGCCGTAAGGCCGCGGTCATGTGGGGAACAGGCGTGCAATTCGGTGTCCGTTTCTACGAGCCCCTGGCGGCCCGTTTGGAGGACATCGCCAAAATGCTGGATTCCGAAATTTTTTATTGACGAGTGGGGCATGCTGCGAAAAATACCTGTGAAAAAACTTCAACCGGGTATGTATGTTACGAACAATCAGGCGCACAGCCTCGACTATCCCCTGCTCTATTGCGGCGAAGGCATGCTCGAAAGCATCGCGACAATAGAGGGCATACACGACTCCGGCTACACGGAAGCCCTGATCGATCTGGATCGCAGCGACAAACACTGGCAACTCGTCTACGGTGGCTCGGACGAGGAAATTCTGACCAAACTGCTCTCGGACGCGCCGCATTTAGCCGCGCTCAAGCCCACGGTCGGGCTGGAGGAGGAACTGCCCCGGGCGGAACATCTCTATTCCCGGGCGTTGGACACGGCCCGGCGTGTTATGGCGGATTTCCGCGGCAGCGGCACGGTCGACATTGCCTCCGGCAGTCTTGCCGTGAAAGGCATAGTGGAAAGCGTAACCCGCAATTCCAACGCCCTGCTCGCCCTTTCCAAGCTGCGCCGCAAAGACGACTATACCTTTTCCCACTGCATCAATGTAGCCACCGTGGCCGTTCTCTTCACCCGCAGCCTGGGCTATGACGAGACCGTTCTGCGTACAGTCGGACTGGCGGGCTTTTTTCACGATCTCGGCAAAATGGGTGTTCCTCTCGAGATCTTGAACAGCCCGCGCCGCCTGACGCCGGAAGAATTCGCCGTTATGCGCGAACACCCTCGCATAGGGCACGAACATCTGAAAAACATTCCCGATCTTTCAGAACTTGTGGTGCGCGGCGCTCTGGAACATCACGAGCGCGTCAACGGCACGGGCTATCCCTTCGGCAGAAAGGGCGACGAAATCAGCCTGACAGGCAAAATACTCGCCGTAGTGGACGTGTACGACGCGCTCTCCAGCCGGCGCGTCTATAAGGAAGCCATGTCTCCGCACACCACGCTCGGTTTGCTTTACGGCATGCGCGGAGAAGATTTCATGCCGGAGCTGGTCGACCGCTTCATTCAATGTATCGGCATTTACCCGGCGGGCAGCCTGGTTAAACTGAGCAACGGGTACCTGGCCGTGGTGGCTCAGATTGATCCGGAAAATCCGCTCAGGCCCCAGCTTCTGCCGGCGCGCGATGCAACAGGCAGGGTGCCGGCGCCCAAGTTGCTGAACCTCAAAGCGCACGCCTCCCTCAGTATAACCCAATGCCTCGACCCGACGGAGCACAACATCGACCCGCTGGCCATCCTGAAACACCACGCAGCGCAAAAACACTGATCTCCCGCGGAGCGCGCCGCAAACAACCATTCCAGGCGGAAAACACCATACGATACGGCCCCCGCGCCTGCGCACGGGGGCCGTCGGATCGTTCTCCGGATTGTTGATGCGCTATTTGGCTTCCGCTTCTTCGCGGGCGATTTCGGTGCGCACGTCATCCAGATTGATGACAATGGGATCGATCAGGGTGAAGCCGCTGGGATCTTCCCAGGCGTCTTCATCGGCATAGGCGCCGTCATACAGCACGTCGTTGACCACGTAGAAATGCTGTTTGGTCAGCACGCGATCCCAGCACACGACCTGGAATTGGAATTTTTCCGGCTGGAATTCCGCAATGTTGTTCCAAATCCATTTCGTGGTACAGGTTTCAGCGTCATAGCCGAACACAGCGAGATATTTGGCCTTTGTTTCCAAATACATACGCCTGCGCAAGGCGACAACGTCGCGGTACAGCAGATTTTCTTCGAAATCCACCGGTTCGTCGTCAAGGTACACTTCCACAAGGCAGCCTTCGCAGATGCGCATGCCGAAGCTGCGGGTGATGCCTTTACGCCACCAGTTCATGTACTTTTCAGCGTAAATCCCTCTGCCTATATCATCAATGACCTTCTTCGTCTGTTCCGAAATAGGGTGCAGGGCCAGGTCGCAGCTAAGACCCGTCATTTCAAAGCTCAGCCTCATGGTTTACTCCTTTTCCTCGTCCGGAGCGTGGTGGATTTCTTCAGCGATGTCAACTTTGTGCTCATCAGTATCGGCGACAAAGAGTTTGTCCTTGCGTCTGTCGCGTTCCACGGCCTTGTGGCGCTGCACGCCCTGCACATGACGGCAGAACTTCTGCGGGGAGGGAATACGCGGCTTGTTGTCCTGGAACAGACAGTGGGCCGGGCACACTTCGACGCAAATGCCGCAGTTCACGCACTCAAAGGGGTCGTAAGACCAGATGGCTTTTTTCGGATCGGAATAGATGCACTGTGCGGGACAGCGCATCTGGCACATGCGGCAGAAGATGCATTTGTCCACGTGAATGAACAATCTGCCCCGCATACGCTCGAAGGCTTCAACTTTTTCAAAAGGATAGTTCCGCGTAGCCGGCTTGCGGGCCAGGTTGCGCAAGATCGTGTTGAGCATGAACATGGCGCCTCCGCTAGCGTTCCGTGCAGCTGATGCACGGGTCTATGGACAGGGTAATGACCGGCACGTCGGCAAGTTCCGCTCCCGGCAGCATGGCCAGCAGCGGCGGAACGTTGGCGAACGTCGGCGTGCGGATACGGCAGCGGTCGAGGAATTTCGTGCCGTTGCCGCAGACGTAGTAAAACATCTCGCCGCGCGGCTGTTCCACCCGGCAGACGGCTTCACCCTTGGGATTGCCCTGCACCTTGACCGCAAGTTCGGAATCCGGCAGGCGGGTAAGAGCCTGGCGGAGAATATCAACAGCCTGCAAGGTTTCCAAAAAACGCACCTTGCTTCTGGCCCAGCAGTCGCCGTCCGGCACGGTGATGGGTTCAAAGTTCAGCTCGCCCAAGGCTTCGTAGCGCAGTTGGCGGGCGTCCTGAGCAACGCCGCTGCCGCGCAGGGTCGGCCCCACGGCGCCCAGTTGCAGGGCCTGTTCGCCGGTGAGCACACCCTTGCCGACGGTACGCGTCTTCACGGTGTAATCGTCCAGCGTGGTCTTGGTCAGGCGCTGCATTTCCTTTTCAAACACGTCCAGTTCCTTCAGTATCCACTTGATGTGGTCTTCCGTCAGATCGCGGCGCACACCGCCGACCACGTTGACTGAAAGGATGACGCGGTTGCCGGCTGTGGCTTCGTTGATGTCCATGAACTTTTCGCGCAGCTTCCAGAACTGCATGAACAGACTTTCAAAGCCGAAAGAATCCGCGAACAGCCCCAGCCAGAGCAGGTGGCTGTGTATTCTGTGCAGCTCCGACCAGATGATGCGCAGATATTTGGCCCTGTGCGGCACTTCGAGATTCATGAGCTTTTCTATGGCCTGGCAATAGCACATGGCGTGGATGCAGGAGCAGATGCCGCACACGCGCTCCACGACGTAGACCATCTGGTTGACGTCGCGTTTGGTCACAAGCATTTCAAGGCCGCGGTGCACATAGCCGAGGGCCGGAACGGCCTCCACGACCTTTTCATCTTCCATCACCAATTTCAGATGGATAGGCTCCGGCAGCACGGGATGCTGGGGGCCGAAAGGGATAACGGTAGTTGCCATAATTACGTCCTCTTGCCCGCGGGTTTTGTCGAGGGTACGTGAAAGAAAGGAGCGTTGACGATGCTTTTCGCTTCCTCGGCCAAAAAGAGCGTACGTTGGAAATCGAGCACCAGTCCGTCAAAGCGTACATCGAAAAGATCGCGGGCCTCGTTTTCGGCCAGCAGGGCGCAGAAATAAATGGACGAGATGCTGGGTATTTCAGCGTCTTTCGATATTTTTGTCCGAAAATGGCTCATCTCGTTTTTCTTGTCGTAGTGATAGATGAGCTCCACATTTCCTTCGTCCACAACGCGCACGCTGATGGTGACCAGGCGGAAGCCCGCGTCGAGTTTCGCCTGTGCGGTGCTGCGGATTTCTTCCGGCGTGATGGGGGTCGCTTCAAGTATATGCACGTTCATGCCTTCTGCTCCTCTTCCGCTTCCGCAACGAAGTCGCTGGTCTGTATGCCGAGGATCTTGACCTTGGGCATGGGCGCAAGGCCGAGCTTGGCTTTAACGACATCAAGAGCCAGAACCACGCCGTCGATGATGGATTCCGGCCGGCAGGCGCAACCGGGCGCATAAACATCCACGGGGATAACCTTGTCCACGCCGCCCAGCACGTTGTAGCAGTCGCGGAAAACGCCGCCGGAGCAGGCGCAGGCGCCTATGGCGATGACGGCTTTGGGATCGGGCATCTGGTCGTAGATATTTTTCAGCACTTCTTTATTGCGGTGGTTCACCGTGCCGGTAACGAGCAGCACGTCCGCATGCTTGGGGTTGCCGATATTGATGATGCCGAAGCGCTCCACGTCGAACACCGGCGTCAGGCAGGCGAGCACTTCAATGTCGCAGCCGTTGCAGGAACCGCAGTCGAAGTGCACGACCCAGGGAGACTTCAGTCGTCCCATGTTGATGTATTTATCAAGTAATTTCACGTGAGATCCTCCCGGAAAATTTTCCTTCGCGTCGAGGTGGGGCGCCTAGCGCGCGTACAGCCACAGAATGTTCACTATGCACAGGGCCAAGCTGAAATAAAAGGCATCCTTGAGCATCCATTTCCAGGTCATGCGGGCGGAGATGTTGTCCACCAGAATTTCCGCGAAATAGGTAAGCGCAACCAGGATCACCATACCCACGGGGCTGGTGTGCCAGAAAAGCGCGCACAGCCCGAGCAGGAGCACCACGTCGAACCAGTGGGCGAGTTCCAGCATGGCCAGTTCGCGTCCGGAGTATTCGGTCAGCACGCCCTTGACCAGCTCCTGGTGCCCGTGGTGGGACGCGGAGATGTCAAAGGGCGATTTGCGCAGCTTGATGGTCAGGGCGTAGCCCAAGGCCAGATAGAGCAGCGGCATGCTGCACAGCAGCGGTTCTTTGAGGCTGAAGATATCTGAAACAAGAAAACTCTTGCTGCCCAAAAAGAGACCGATGAAGACAAGAATGAGTATCGGTTCATAGGCCAGCATCTGGAGCAGTTCGCGTTGCGCGCCCACCTGGCTGTAAGGGGAGTTCACGGACAACGCGCCCGCGACCTGAAATACGGCGCCCACGGTGAACACGAAGAATATCAGCAGCAGATCCCCGCCCATGAAGAGAATCAGGACGGCCAGCGCCGAAGCGACAAGGTACATGTACGCCGAGAATACCAGCCAGGGATGGCTGATGCAGGCGGATTTTCCCCAAAGTTTCAACACATCGTAAAAAGGCTGCAGAAGCGGAGGCCCCATGCGGGATTGCAGGCGGGCAGTCAGCCTGCGGTCCACGCCGCTGATGAGGCCGCCGAGCAGCAGGGCCGGAACAAGGCAGACAAGTGCAATGATGAAGTGCGTCACAGCAGCATCCCCCCGAGTATAAGCGCAATCAGGGTCAAGGCGACGGCGTTGGCCGGCGGTTCCAGTTTGGCCTCACCGAAGATGTTCGTCAGATAGTAATTCGAAGCCTTCAGTTCAACATGTTGATTCATGGGGCCGAGGAAGCCCACGTTGTCGTTTTCCACATGCTGCAGGCCGGAAAGATAGGGCAACGCCATATGTTCACCCGTCTGCCTGCGGGCCGCACGCGAGGCCAGCCACCAGCCGCCGCCCAGCACAGCGAAGAGCGGGTACACGGTCAACGGTATCCAGCCGGAGCCGAAGGCTTTGAGAGATGCCGGCACCATCGGATCCTGAGGAGCGGACATAATGGCCTGATACAGGAAGGGAGCGGCGAGCGAAAGCACCACCGCCGCCAGGGCCAGAACCTTCAAAGAAGAGATGATCGTGCAGTCCTGAGCTTCCGGAGGCGGGGGAGCCTTGCGCGTATCGTAGCCGAGCAGAACGCCGGCGAAACGCGCCCAGAACAGCACGGTCAGCGCGCTGCCCAGAGCGAGGAAGGTTACCAGGATCACGGTACCGCCGGACACCGAGGCCGCCTCTATCGCCATCCACTTGCACAGCAGCATGCCGAAGGGAGGCAGCATCATGGTCATGACCGCAAGCACGGTAATGTTCGCGGTGGTGGGCATAACGCG
This sequence comes from Desulfovibrionaceae bacterium, assembly GCA_031551145.1. Taxonomy (GTDB): domain Bacteria; phylum Desulfobacterota; class Desulfovibrionia; order Desulfovibrionales; family Desulfovibrionaceae; genus WRKB01. The sequence continues at coordinate 18,773 of JAVBNZ010000087.1, forward strand.
GGTCAGGCCGCGCATGTCTTCGATATCGCGCGAACCTATGCGTTGTTCTATGCTGCCCACGCAGAGGAAGAGCAGGCCCTTGGAAACAGCGTGGTAAATCACGCACAGCATGCCGGCGGCCAGAGCGGTCTGGGTGCCCATGCCGGCGCACGCCGCAATCAATCCCAGGTTGGCGATGGTGGAATAGGCCAGCACCTTTTTCGCATTGCTCTGCCCCACGGCCAATGCCGAGGTGGAGATGAAGGCGAAGGCGCCGAAAATCGCCACGCCCGTGCCGAGGGAGGTATCCGCGAAGGCGGGGGAAAGGCGCAGCAGCAGGTACACGCCGGCCTTGACCATGGTGGACGAGTGCAGCAGAGCGGAAACCGGAGTGGGCGCGATCATGGCGCCGCACAGCCAGCTCTGGAAAGGAGTGAGCGCCGACTTGGTGAAACCGGCGAAGCACAGAAGCGCCAGGGGCAGGAGGTACGCAACCCCGCTTTCGGGAAGGGAGATGAGCACCGTAATGGACAGCGTGCCGAACTTGGCCTGCAGCATCATGTTCGCCAGCAGAAAGCCGACGCCGCCCGCCATGTTCATCCACAGGGCGCGGAAGGCGTTTTCAATGGACTGGGCTGTTCTGTCGTGGGCGATAAGCAGGAAGGAGCACAGCGTTGTGATTTCCCAGAAGAAGTACAGCCATGACAGATTGTCGGCCAGCACAAGCCCGTTCATTGCTCCGAGGAAGAGCACGCAGATGGCGTAGAAACGCGGCTGGCGCGAAACCGTCAGGTGCAGATGCTCCTCATGCTCTTTCATGTAGCCGAGCGCGTACCAGCAGATGATTCCGCCGACCAGCGAAATGACGCAGATCATCAGTATAGAAAGGGCGTCACATCGCAGGGCGTGCGGAACAATCTTGTCCATAAGGTTTTGCGAACCGGGAACGATGAGCGCGTCGAAAACCGCAAGACCTATGATCTGTGCGCCCACAAGGGTGATCGCCAGCGTGTGTTTGTGGTTCCACGCGATATACAGAACGATGAAGAGCAGCACGAATTCGAGAAAACCGATGAGCCCGCCTGCGTTTATGCCCAGCAGACTGTTGACCGGATACAGCTCGGCGCCGCCCCCCGTGCGCACCGTAAGGGCCGCGGCCACGGCGCAGAGTGCGATGACGGTGAGCACGGGCGGAAGAAGTTTTCGTGCAGCCGAAACCGGGCACAGCCACAGGGCGAGTGCCGCTAGAAAGGGGAAAACAATGCAACCGAAGAGAAAAACTTCCAACATACAAACCTCACTTGTCGAAGCGGTGCGGAAAACAACCGACGTTTCGGCAAATCCCGCGGCATGGGCGCGCGCCCGTGTCGGCGGGACTATGCGCAAGAAGAAGGAGGAGGAAGCGGAAAGCGCACGCCGCCGCGCATACCGGATATGCCGCGGCGGGGCGTGAAGAGATTTTCCGCGCAATTCGGCAGAATACTTTCAACGGGCAGCAGGGGGGAACCGAGCGCCTGCAGGACGCCGGCAACGCCGAGCGGTGCAAGGCTTTTCCATTGCACGTCCGGCGCGTGCTCTTCTTCATGCCTGGGCAACAGACAGAACGCGCCGAGCGGAAGCGGGCGCGGGGCGCTCTCATCTCCATACTGGGGCAGCAGGCAAAACGCGCCTACCGGAACGGGAAGCGCCTCACAGCCGTCGGATTCGCGCGCTCCTCTTGCCGCGTCGGCGCGCATAGGCGCAAGAAGCGTCAGGAGGAACGCGAAGAAAAGATAGTGGATTCTTGAACCGGGCATGAGCCCCCACCGCTGTTAACATCGCAGAAAATGCAGAGCAGAAGATATGCAATCCAACCTTACGTAAAAAGCGGGGAAAGCACAAGACGGTTCCGGAAAATTTGTCGGTCAAATGATTGAACGCTCAAACTGTTTTGCAGGGGCAAGAAACCTCATTCTTCCCGACGCCCCTGACAATGCGGGCAAAAGACCGTGCCGCGCCCCGCCGTCAAAATTCTCTCCAGCCGCCCGCCGCAGGCAACGCAGGGGCGCCCTGCCCTGCCGTAAACGCGAAAGCTGTTCTGAAACGCGCCGGCGTTGCCTGCGGCGTCGCGATAGTCGCGTATGGAACTGCCGCACTGTTCCACGGCCTCCACCAGCACTTCCCGCACGGAGGCGAAAAGCCGCCGCAATTGCGCCGTTTTCAGAACATGGACGGGCGCTGCCGGATGCACGCGCGCGCGGAACAACGCTTCGTCCGCATAAATATTTCCTATACCCGCTATGCGGCGTTGGTCGAGCAAAAGCGCCTTGATGCCGCCTCTCCGGCCGCGAAAGCGGGCAATGAATTCTTCGATTGAGCATTCGAACGGTTCCGGGCCGAGTTCGTTCCAGAACGGCCACCGCGCGAAGTCCCTCGGACGCATGAGGCGGCACCAGCCGAACGCTCTGACATCGTCAAAAAATAACAACGTATCGCCCCGAAAAACGCGGTTTTCGGCTTGCTCCGCCGCCTGCGGCGTCGTGACGTCCTTGCGGACGCCCTGTCCTATACCTACGGTTTGGCCTGCCTCCGCTGTATCCGATCTCAACGAAAAAATCAGACGGGTGTGGGCGTGGGGTTCGACGTCGGCGGGATGAACAAAGAGTCTGCCCGTCATTTTCAAATGAAAGACCAGGCTCAGTTCCTCTCCTTTTTGGTCCCGCAGATCCACGATCGCCAGCTTGGCCCGTCGGCGCGCACCTGTGATGCGCGCTCCCTCAAGCGCGGGAACCAGTTCCCTGCCGGCTGCAAGACTGCTTTCGCGCAGCACCCGCAGGCCGCAAACGACTCGCCCCTCTATTTGAGGGGCGAGGGTGCGCACAATGGTTTCCACTTCAGGAAGTTCGGGCATTACAGCACATCCCGCATGCCGTAGAGCTTGCCCGGCGGCAGTTCGGCCAGCCTGCGCGCGGCGCGCAGTGCGCCCTGCGCGAAATTTTCCCGGCTGTGCGCCTGGTGCGTGACTTCGATGCGTTCGCCGGGGCCCATGAAATATACGGTGTGCACTCCCACAATGTCTCCGCCTCGTACTGTCTGCACGCCTATTTCCTGCTGCGGGCGCGCGCCGATGATGCCTTCCCGGCAGCAGCAGGCCACATCCTTCAATTTCCATCCCCTGGCCGCGGCCAGGCATTCGGCCAGACGCAGGGCCGTTCCGCTCGGCGCGTCCTTTTTCTTGTTGTGGTGCAGTTCCACGATGTCCATGTCATACGCTTCGCCCAGCAGGCGGACGAGTTCCGGCAGAATCTCCACCAGCACGTTGACGCCCACGCTCATGTTGGGCGAATGGAACAGCGGTGTTTTCTCCGCAAGTCGGGCCAGTTCGGCCGTTTGGGACTCCGTGAAGCCCGTTGTGCCGATAACCACGGGATTGCCGAGCTTGGCCGCGACGCGCGCGGTCGCCAGGCTTGCCTCCGGGCTGGTGAAATCTATGATCACGGCCTTGGGACATTTGGAAAAAACGGATTCCACGTCGCTGCCGTGCAGGCAGTTCCAGGCAACGAGCTTTTCTTCCATGCCCGGCCGTTCCAGCACGGCCGCAAGCTCCAGATCCGCGGCTTCCCGAACCAGGCGGGCCACGGTCGACCCCATGCGCCCGGCCGCTCCCATGACAACAACAGGAACATTCATATCTTCTCCTTATGATCGATCAAAGCCGTAAAGGCCGCCTCATCCAGAACGGCGACGCCCGCCGCCCGGGCTTTTGCCAGTTTGCCGCCCGGATTTTCCCCCACTATCAGATAATCAAGCTTTTTGGAAACGCCGCCGGCCACTATCGCTCCCGCCGCCTCGGCCGCTTTTTCGTATTCCGGGCGGGAACGCGAAAGCGTGCCCGTGAACAGCACGACTTTACCGGCCAGGGCTCCCCGCTTTTCTTCCGCCTGCCCGTTTTGCGCGCGTACCGGCCACAGGCCGCGCTCCCGCAGGCGGGCGAGCAAATGCTGATTGCGGGGCTCGGCAAACCAGGCCCGCAGGGACTCCACCAACTTCGGCCCCACATCCGGCAGACCCGCCAGTTTTTCCCTGCCCTCCGGCGATACGGGATCGAGATCCGCGAAATACGCGGCCAGTTCGTCCAGATCCGCAAAACGCGTCCCAAACAGGCGGGCCGTTTGCTCGCCGACGTGGCGTATGCCGAGCGCGCAGAGAAAACGCGCAAGCGGGGCCCCCTGCCGCGCTTCTTCCAGGGCCGCGACGAACTTTTTGGCGGAAAGCTCGCCCATGCCCTCCAGCGGAAGCAAATCGCCTTCCCGCAGGTCAAAAAGATCCGCCGCGTCGTTGATCATGCCGCGCAGGGCCAGTTTTTCCACCCACTCGGCGCCTATGCCCTGCACGTCCAAACCGGCCTTGGACACGAAGTGGACGAGCGAACGCACGGTCACGGCCGCACAGGCGGGGTTGAGGCAACGGCGGGCCGCCTCTCCGGGCGCGCGCCGCGCGGGGCTGCCGCAGCGGGGGCAGAGTTCGGGAAAAACATAGGGCTCGGTTCCGATCGGGCGTTCGTCAAGCACCGAGGCGATCACTTCGGGGATGACGTCGCCGGCGCGGCGCACCAGCACCGTGTCGCCCACGCGCAGATCCTTGGCGCGGATTTCATCCTCGTTGTGCAGAGTGGCGCGCGAAACCGTTACCCCCCCCACAGCCACCGGTTCCAGCACGGCCACCGGCGTGAGTGCGCCCGTGCGGCCGACCTGAATTTCTATTTCCTTCAAAACGGTGCGCGCTTCTTCAGCGGAAAATTTCCGCGCCACGGCAAAACGGGGCGCTCTGGCGGTAAAGCCGAGCTCCTGTTGGAGGCCCAGATCGTCGATTTTGATGACAATTCCGTCTATTTCATAGGGAAAGGCAGAACGCTCGGCTTCAATTTCCTCCATGTACGTTTCCGCCTCGGCCGCGTCGCGGCAAATCCGTCCGCCGGGCGGAGTTTCGAAACCGAAGCCGATCAACGCGGTCATGGCCTCGCTGTGCAGACGTCGGGGGGCACAGTTCCCCCACTCCACTTCGCCCAAGCCGTAAGCCAGAAAGCGCAGAGGCCGACCGGCCGCCATGGAACTGTCGAGTTGGCGCACGGAACCGGCCGCCGCGTTGCGGGCGTTGGCAAATACCTTTTGCCCTGCAGCCTTCTGCCGTTTGTTGAGCGCCTCAAAATCTTTGCGGCGCATAATCACTTCTCCCCGCACTTCGAGCAGAGAGGGAAAAGGCCCGGCCCCGCGCAGGCGCAGAGGCAGATTGCGCAGGGTGCGCACGGTGTGGATGACGTCTTCGCCGCTTTCTCCGTCGCCCCGCGTGATCGCCGCAGTCAAACGGCCCTGTTCATAAATAAGCTCCAGGGCCAGACCGTCCATCTTGGGATCGCACCAAAAACTGAGCGCGGCCTCCGGGGCGAGGCGGCGGACTTTGTTCAGATAGTCCCGCCATTCTTCCACGCTGAACACGTTGTCCAGTCCGTACATGCGTTGTCTGTGCGGACGCGTGATCAGCCCGTTCAGGACTTCGCCGCCTATTTTGCGCGTGGGAGAATCGGGATCGGCGAGCTCCGGATGCCGTTCTTCCAGTTCCAGCAGTTCCTTGAACAGCGCATCGTACTGCGCGTCGCTGATCTCCGGCTTGTCCAGCGTATGATAGAGATAATTGTGCCTGCCCAATTGTTCGCGCAGTTCGGCGGCGCGCTCGGCGGGATTGAAGAGAAGGGAGGCCTGCTTCGTCATAGCGCATATTCCGTGGCGAAAGGATCTGTGTCTTCAAGCGGCGCGGCCTGATCGTTCAGGGTTGCGATGCAATAATCCACCAGTTGGGCCGCGCGCGGGCGGACAATGTCCTCCAGCACGCGCCGGCGCTCTTCCAACAGCCGAGGACGGTGTTTGGGAGCGGAGCTGAGCCCCCCGCTCTCCATGTAGGAGACGACAAAGGGCAGCAAAGTCATGTTCTCCGGGCTCAGGCGCTCGGCCACAAAGGCGAAATCGCCGGCAATGGCGTAGTTTGGATCGAAGCCCCTCCCGTCAAAAAGAGAGCGTCGGAAAAAAACGGCCGGTGTGAGCAACGGCATGCCGGAAATAAAATGCCGGAAAATCTCACACCTGCTGCGATTGATGCAGTTTTGGATCTTTCCCATCCTGCCCAGCGCCAAAGCTCCCTGGGCGAAAAACGCATCACTCTCCCGCAGGCTGCGGGCGGTACGGGCCAAGACATGCGGACTGAAAAGACGATCGTCCGCACCGAGAAAGATCAACCACTCCCCCCGCGCCCGGTCGAGCGCCTTGTTCCAGGCGTCGTACACGCCTCTGTCGGGGCCGGATTCGAAATATATCTTTTCCGAGGCGCGGGCCTCAACAAGCGCGCGCGTGCCGTCCGTGGATTCCTTGTCCTGCACGACAAGCTCCAAATCGACGAACGTTTGACCAAGCACGGAATCCAGCGCGCCGCTCAGGCGGCGTTCTGCGTTCCATGTGGCCATGATGATGGAAAAGAGGGGCTGCGTCATGCTTTGTCCGGGTTACAGCGACAACGGGTCGCACCATAGCATGTTTGCTTTTTTCCGAAAAGAAATCTGATTACATTGTAACATGCTGATAAAATATATGAATTTTCTCAAGCATACTTTTGCAGCTTGACGGATTTGGAAAAATTGATACATCAAAAGTAAGGATTCCTTTTTTCCTTTATATTGGAGGTTCTATGCTGGCAAAAATGACGAGCAAAAACCAGCTCACCCTGCCCAAGGCTGTAGTGCAGCAGTTCGGGCAGGTGGACTATTTTGAAGTCAGTGCGGAAGACGGCCGCATCGTGCTCACGCCCGTGCGTATCCGGCAGGCCGAACAGATACGGGAAAAGCTGGCCGCACTCGACCTTTCCGAGGCGGATGTGGCAGAGGCGATTGTCTGGGCGCGGCAGGCCGGAGCATGAAGCCGCCGCGCGTTGTTCTGGACACCAACTGCCTTGTTTCCGCCCTGCTGTTTTCCGGGGGCAGGCTTGCGGTTCTGCGTCAGGCATGGCAGGCCGGGCGCTGCATTCCCCTGCTCTGCACACAGAGCGTGGCGGAACTCATCCGCGTACTGGCCTATCCGAAATTTCGTTTGGAAAAGGAAGAAATCCACACCCTGCTTGCGGAAATACTGCCCTTTGCGGAAACCGTCACACTCGCGGGAACCCAAAGTGAAATTGCCGAGTTGCGCGATCCTGCGGACGCCGTATTCCTGCATCTTGCCCTACAGGCCGAAGCCGATCTGTTGGTTTCGGGCGACGCGCACCTGCTTGAATTGAAAGGCATCGCCGGAGTACGCATCGTCTCGCCGGCGGAATTTGTATCTTTGTTGACAGACTGAGGCACGTCGCGGCGCGGCTACGTCAAAAAACGTGATTGCAAATCCCGTATGCGGTCGCGCAGGGCCGCGGCCTGCTCGAACTCCAGATCCCGTGCGGCCGCGCGCATATCTTTTTCCAGGCCCTTGACCATTTCTTCCAGTTTTTCCCTGCTTTGCGGCACATCCCCATAGTCCGGGCCGCCGCCTGAAGCAAGGCCGGCAGCGGCGCGCGGCGCATCCGTCTTGTCATACAGAGCCAGCAGAGGGCTGTCGAGCGTCTTGCGCACGCTCTGCGGCTCTATGCCGTGCTCTTCGTTGAAGGCGCGCTGCATGTCGCGCCGGCGTTGCGTTTCATCCATAGCGGCCCGCATGGAGCGGGTAACGGTGTCGGCATAGAGCAGCACCCGCCCGTGCACGTTGCGGGCGGCGCGGCCGAAGGTCTGGATGAGCGAACCGGTGGAGCGCAGAAAACCCTCCTTGTCGGCGTCCAAAATGGCGACCAGCGAAACTTCCGGCAGATCCAGACCTTCCCGCAGCAGATTGATGCCCACCAGCACGTCGAATGCGCCGGAACGCAGATCTTTGATGATGGCCATGCGCTCCAGGGTGTCGATGTCCGAATGCAGATAGCGGGCCTTGAGCCCGCCGGCGTTGAAATATTCCGTCAGTTCCTCGGCCATGCGCTTGGTCAGGGTGGTGACGAGCACCCGCTCGTCCGCTTCGGCGCGTTTGCGGCATTCGATGAACAGGTCGTCCATCTGCCCCTTGGCGGGACGAACTTCCACAAGAGGATCAACCAAGCCCGTAGGCCGGATGATCTGCTCCGTCACTATGCCCTGCGAACGTTCCAGCTCCCAGGGGCCGGGCGTGGCCGACACGTAGACGGATTGACGCACGCGCTCCAAAAACTCCTCGAAATTCAGCGGCCTGTTGTCCAGGGCGGACGGCAGGCGGAAGCCGTAATTCACAAGAGTCTGTTTGCGCGATCGGTCGCCCTTGTACATGCCGCCGACCTGAGGGATGCTGATGTGGGATTCATCCACAAAAAGCAGGAAATCCTCGGGAAAATAATCCAGCAGCGTGGCCGGGGCCTCTCCGGCCTTGCGGTTGTCGAGATGGCGCGAATAGTTTTCAATACCGTTGCAATAGCCGAGTTCCTGCATCATCTCCAGATCGAGCTGGGTACGCTGCTCCAGACGCTGGGCCTCCAGCAGGCGGTTGTCCGCCTGAAAGGCCTGGAGGCATTCGCGCAGTTCCTCGCGTATATCGTGCATGGCGCGCGTGAGGTTATCCTGGTCGGAAACATAGTGGCTCGCGGGATAGATCACGGTTTTCGCGGTCTTGCCGAGCACCGTGCCGGTAAGTGGATCGATTTCGTGCATCGTTTCGATCTCGTCTCCGAAAAATTCCAGGCGCAACGCGCGTTCGTGCTGATAGGCCGGGATGATCTCCAGCACGTCGCCCCGCACCCGGAAGGTGCCGCGGTGGAAGTCGTAATCATTGCGCTCGTACTGCACGTCCACCAGTTTGGTCATAAGTTCGTCCATGGTCATGCGCGCGCCGATCTCCACGGGAATGACCAGCTTGGCGTAATATTCCGGCGAACCCAGGCCGTAGATACAGGAAACCGAAGCCACAATGAGCACGTCGCGCCGGGTGAGCAGCGCGTGGGTCGCGGCGTGGCGCAACTTGTCGATGTTGTCGTTGATCGCGGAATCTTTTTCGATGTAGGTGTCGGAGGACGGCACATAGGCTTCGGGCTGGTAATAATCGTAATAGCTGACGAAATATTCCACCGCATTGTGGGGGAACAGCCCGCGGAATTCCGCATAGAGCTGGGCGGCGAGGGTCTTGTTGGGCGCGAGCACCAGGGCCGGACGCCCGCAGGCCGCAATGACCTGGGCCATGGTGAAGGTTTTGCCCGAACCCGTCACGCCCAGCAGCACCTGATCGCGCACGCCGGCCTCTATGTTGGCGACGATCTGCGCAATGGCCTCGGGCTGATCGCCTTGGGGCACGTAATCGCTGTGGAGTTCAAAATGTTTTTCCGGCATACGCTGTTCACTATGAACGTAAATTCGTATATATTCTTATATCACGGAGGCAGCATATGGAACACGTCATCATCCCGGCACCGCCGGACGCCCCCATCGAACGCATCTACATCATCACCCTGACCATGCATACTTTCAAGGGCCGCCGCAACGTGGAAGCCCATCTTTTCCGGGCCGATCCCGACTTATCCGAACTTGAAAACCTGCGCGGGCGCGGGCTGATCGGCGCCCCCTGCGCGGACGCGAGCGACGGCCCCCTGCCGGAAAGCGCCGAAACCGACGCCCTGCAATGCGTGCTGGAAGCCTTTACGGCCGAGGAAGGCAACCAGGTGCTGGCCTATCTGAAAGAACGCTATGCCGATCTGATTCTGCGAGTCACCGTCTGCCCGCTCGAACTGCCCGTGCCCCTCGGGGTGCTGCCGCTTTCGGCCGTGCCGGAAGGCAAGACCATGGGCTTTATACGCTTCGACGCGGTGCGCGACTACCCCCTGCCCTTCAGGCTGCGCGGTTTTTACGATCTGGACGCGGCCGAACCCCTGGTGGGCGAGGCGGAATAACACATACGCCTCGGCAGAGTATTGTATTCAACCGATAGAAAAGTAGGCCATACCGTTCGGCAGGAGAATGCAGCGACATGATCGACTTCTTGGCCAAACTCAAAAAATCCGGTCTCCCATTGGAGCAGGCCTTGGATATGGCGACCGAATATTTTGTTCTCAATTCTCTGAAAGACCCGCTGCGCAACATTGACAGGACGTTTTTGCATTACCCTCCCGGCCACTTCCTCTCGCCTCTGCCGGATCGCGCAGAATTGGAGCGTGTGCGCAAACGTGCCGCAGACATTTCGCCAAACTCCGTTCCCGGAGTGGATTTACGAGAGCGGGAACAGTTAAAGCTTTATGCTCAACTGGTCAAATACTATTCTGATTTTCCCTTCCAGGAAGAACAGACGCCGAACCTGCGGTATTATCTGAACAACAACTTTTTTTGCCATGCAGATGCTTTTTGGCTTTATGCCCTGCTGCGTCATTTTCAACCAAAGCGCCTTATAGAAATAGGCTCGGGGTTCAGCTCCTGTGTGACCCTGGACACATGGGAAAAATTTCTGACCGGACCGCCGAATCTGACATTCATTGAACCGCACCCTGAGCGGTTACTTCAACTTATGGAAGACGTAGGCGACAAAAAAAATATTACACTTATTGAAAAAATCGTTCAGGATGTGCAGCTCGACATTTTTGACGAACTTGAAGAAGGAGACGTTCTTTTTATAGACAACTCGCATGTTGGCAAGATCGGCAGCGACGTCCTGCACTGCTTGTTCGAAGTGCTTCCGCGTCTGCAATCCGGAGTGCTGGTGCATTTTCACGATATCTTCTATCCATTTGAATATCCAGCTGAATGGCTCGACAAGGGATGGGCATGGAATGAAGATTATTTTTTAAGAGCTTTTCTGCAATATAATAATGCCTTTGAAATCCTCCTTTTCGGCCATTTTCTTGGGCGCAACCATTATCAAATGCTCCAAAAGCACACGCCGATCTGCTGCAAAAATATCGGCGGCAGCCTTTGGCTGAGAAAAAAGTAGCGGCCGTCTTTCCCTGCGACGGCGCCGACCGGAAAATGCCGAGTCACAGCAGACGGGTGAAGACTTTGAAACTCAAAAATACCGGGGCATGAAAAACATCCTGATCAGGCCGAAAAAACCGGCCAGCAGGGCCGCCACAACCAGCACGCCCAGGCAGCCGCCCTTTCTGCGGCGTTCTATGTCTATCTCATCTTCCAGTTCACGCTGACGGGCCAGTTCGTCGGAACTCAAGACTTTCCCGCAGTGCGGACAGCGTAAAGCATCCGGCGGCAGCGTGTTCCAGCAGACAGGGCAATGGAGAGGATCTTCCGCTTTCATATCAGGGCCTCGTGCAATCGTTGCATGAATTCCGCGCGGGGAACAAGCACGGCGCCGAAACGCCGCAGGTGCGCCGTGTACTGCTGGCAGTCGAACAGCGTGCAATCCGCCTCGCGCAACAGCTCCACCAGATGCAGCAGCGCCCCCTTGGAGGCGTCCGGTGCCGTGTAAAACATGGATTCTCCGAAAAAAGCGCGACCGAGCGCAACGCCGTAGATGCCGCCGACCAGTTCCTCCCCCTGCCTGGCTTCCACCGAATGCGCATGGCCGAGCGCATGCAGAGTTTCATAGGCCGCTATCATCTCCGGTCCCAGCCAGGTGCCGCTCTGCCCCGGTCTGGGGCTTGCCGCGCAGTTGCGTATAACCGTCCTGAAATCCCCGTTGACGGTATAGCGGAACGGCGCGTGCCGCAGGCGTTTTTTCAGGCTGCGCGGAACATGAACCGCATCCAGAGGCAGAATGCAGCGCGGGTCGGGCGCCCACCACAAAATGGGCGCGTTTTCCGCATACCAGGGGAAAATACCCCCGGCATAGGCCGCCAGCAGGCGGGAGGGGGATAAATCCCCACCCACGCCGAGGAGCCCGTCGGGTTCGGCTTTTTCCACCGAGGGAAACCACAATGTATCTGCAGGAATGCGATAGACGGGCATGCCGTTTCTTCCCTATGCGGGCATGGCCGCGCCGTCATTTTTTGAACTGTTCCGCGTCCATGCCCAACCGGCGCATAATCTTCTGAAGCGAAACCCGTTCTATGCCCGAAATACGCGCGCTTTCCGAAATATTGCCCCCGGTGCGCCGCAGTATATCCGCCGTGTAGCGGCGGGTAAAGGCGTCAAGCAGGGCGGCCTTGGCTTCTTTGTACGTGCCGGATTCCCCGGTTTGAGCCGGCAGGTTCTCCGTTTCCTCGCCGAAACGCAGATGCGCCGCCTCCACCACCGGCCCGCCGCTGAAAACCGTCACTCTGCGGATGAAATTCTGCAGTTCGCGCACGTTGCCCGGCCATTCACGGCCGCACAGCGCGGTTGCCGCGGCCGGTGAGAGGGTTTTGGACTCCGTGCCCATTTCCGCGCAGGAAGCCGACAAAAAATGCGCTGCCAGCAGGGGAATGTCCTCCGCATGCTCGCGCAGGGGAGGCATGCGGATGCTGAGCACGTTCAGGCGGTAAAAAAGATCCTCGCGAAAACTCCCCTCCCTGATCTTGGCTTCCAGATCCTGGTTGGTCACGGCAATGATGCGCGTATCCACCCGCATGGACTTGTTCGACCCCACAGGGCGCACTTCGCCTTCCTGGAGCACGCGCAGCAGCTTGGTCTGGATGCCCGGGGGGATGTCGCCGATTTCGTCAAGCACCAGAGTGCCGCCCGCCGCCTGCGCGAACAGTCCCTTGTGCGCGGATACCGCGCCGGTAAAGGCTCCCCTTGCGTGACCGAACAGTTCGCTTTCAAGAAGCGATTCGGGAATGGCCGGGCAGTTCACCGTCACAAAAGGCTGCCCGTTGCGCTTGCTGAGACGATGAATGGTGGCGGCGGCCGCTTCCTTGCCGGTACCGGATTCTCCCCGGATAAGCACGGTGTACGACGAAGCGGCTACGGCGCAGAGTTTGTCGCGCAGCCGGCGCAACACGGCGCTGTCGCCGATGATCATGCGGCCGGACTGTTCGCGGTCCATCAGCGCGTGCAGCCTGCGGTTTTCCGTAAGCAGACGATTGCGTTCGAGCCCCTTGAGCAGGGAGCGGATCAGGTCCTCGCGCCGCACCGGCTTGGTAAGGAAGTCACAGGCCCCGTTCTGCAGGGCGGTAACGGCGTTTTCCACCGAAGCATACGCCGTGAGCACGATGATGGAGAGGTTGGGCTCCATTTTCAGGGCTTTTTCCAGCACTTCCATGCCGTGCATGCCGGGCATGTTGAGATCGAGAAGCATGACGGCGGCGGGCGCGGCTTCGGGCGCCTCCAGGGCTTCAAGCGCCTCGCGGCCGCAGAAGCAGAGGCTGATTTCCGGCTCGGGCACGGAGGAAGCGACCAGGCGGGCGAGCCCTTTGGCGAAGTCGACTTCGTCGTCCACAATCACGATGCGTTCGGCGCGCTTCACTGCGGGCGGTCTCCTTCGACGGCAGTGGGCGGAAGGAGCACACGGAACAGAGCGCCCGTGCTTCCGCTGCCGTTTCCGGAATGAGCCTCCAGACTGCCGCCGAGTTCCCGCACCAGACTGAAGGCCACGGTAAGCCCGAGCCCGGTGCCCGAACCCGGTTCCTTGGTCGTGAAGAAGGGATCGAAAAGTTTGGGAAAATCCGCCTCGGCTATGCCGTGGCCGTTATCGAAGATGTCGATGCCCACTCCGGGCGCGTCCGCGTCGCTGTATGCCTTGATGCCGATGACGCCGCCGTTCTTCCGATCTTTTGACCCGTTGCCCGCGCTTACTGCGTCCAAAGCGTTGAGCAGCAGGTTGACCAGCACCTGCTCCAGCATGCCCCGATCCAGATGCAGTTCCGGAAGGTGGGGTTCGACTTCCAACAGCATCTCCACATCCGCGGCGCGCAACTTGGGCCGGAAAATTTCAACCAGCCCCTCAAGCAGGTCATCCACCGCGCAGGGGCCGGGGCAGGGTTCATGCGGCCGTGCGAAATCCAGCAGATCACGCAGCACGGACTGGGCCTGCTCCACATGGCGCACGATCACGTCGAGATCCGCCTTGTTTTCCGTGCCGCAGGACGTGCCGAGCAGTTCGGCGTAGCAGCGGATCACGCCGAGAGGATTGTTGATTTCATGCGCGAGCCCGGCCGCGAGCTGCCCGACCGCGGCCAGTTTTTCACTGCGGTGCAGGTGGCGGAGCATGCGCTTTTCCTCGGTGGTTTCCCGCAGGTGCACGACGGCCCGTGCCCTGCCGGCGGCAGTGGCCCAAACGGGATGAATGCTCAGCACAAAGGAGCAGCCGTCTCCCAGCAGCAACTCGCGCCTCTCCGTCCGCGCGGGCAGAGGCCGCCCGGCGGGAATGCCGGCCAGCGCGAGCAGGCGCGCCGCCTCCTTGACGTTGCCGGCAGCCCTGGCGCCGTGGCCGCTGCTCTTCTCTTCGCTCTCGTCGCGTTCCGAAGGAGGAGCGAGGCGACGCATCAGTTCCCGCGCGCCGGAATTGGCGAGCACCGGCGTGCTGCCCTGCTCGATGAGAATAAGCGGATCGGCGATGCCTTCAACAATGGAATCCAGCAGGGAGTTCTGGCGCAGCAGCGCGTCAAAGGCCTCCAGATTGTCGAGTGCGATGCCGAGTTGTCTGCCCAGGGCCTGAGCCAGGGGAAACTGATCGCCGCGCGACCGTTCTCCCGCGCCGTTTTCCGGCAGCGCGGGGAGGCTTTCGGATCCCCGCGCGTCCGCCGGATCGAAGAACAGAACGAGCAGTCCCCGGTTCTGCCCGGAAGTCTGCACGGGAATGTACCAGACATCCGGCAGCAGCGAAGGGCTGCCTTTACGCAGCCTGCGGGCGAATTCCGCCTGCAGCGCGGTATCCGCCGCCACTTCCGCCTGGGCGCCCTGAGGATGCACCAGAAAATCCGATCCCGCCAGCCCGCAGACGTACACAGCCCGCTCGGCGTTGAAGCGGCGGGCGATAAGCCCCATGGAGGCCCGCAGCAGCGACTGTTTTTCTCTGTTGCGGTTCAGATCGCTCAGCAGGCGCACGAACAGCCGTACGTCGGCGCTGCGTTCGGCGGCCGCGCTTTCCAGATCTGCCGTGCGCTCCCGCACCATGCCTTCGAGATTTTCCGCATAGTCGCTGAGCCGGCGGCGCGCCAGGCTCAGGTGTTCGGCCACGTTTTCTATGGAACGCACCATGCCCTCGATTTCTTCTTCCCTGCGCAACGGGGCGAGCAACTGCTCGCCGTCCGTTTCCTGAAAGAAATTGCGCTGCAGAATATCCCCCACCCGGCGCAGGTTGTGCACGACCAGGCGGTTGAAGAAAACCTGCACGGTAAGCAGCAACAACACCATGCCCGCGAAAAACCAGAGCGCGAACATGGTTACGGAATGCCCTACCGCGCCGGTAACGCTTTCCTGCGGCACGGTAATGATGTCCAATCCGGCGAGTTCGCCGGAATCGCGCGCAAAACCGCGTTCGGAACCGTACATGGAAAGCAGCACGGCAGGCGCGTCCTTGGGATCGCCGTGGCAGCGCATGCAGTCGGGTGTGAAATATACCGGACGCGCGATAACCAGCCGTTCCACCCCCTTGACCCGTACAAAGGATTCATTGCGCCGCAGCGTTGGATCCTTCAGAAAGCGTTCCAGCAAAACATGCTCGGACTCGTTGATCTCCGATTCCGGATTGCGCGCGTTTTTCGCCACGCGGCGATAGGTGAAATCTTTATCTTCCAGGTTGAGATCATTGAGGATATGCCGAGTGACGAAAGAAGTGGACATGGCCTCGATGATGAAGCCGTCAGGCGCGATAATGTTGGAGACGGCCGGGCGCAGCACGTCGCGCACGTAAGCTTGGATGGCCTCGGTATGAGCCACCATAAGGCTTGCCTTGGCCCTGGCCTCCGAAAGCAGCAGTTCCTTCATGTGGGTGCGCAGCACAAAGGCAAAAAAGGCCCCCATGACGAGCATGGTGACCACCAGGCCGGCCAGAAAACGGCCCTGCAGCGTGTAGGGAGTGAAACGCATGATTTGATCCGTTCGCCCCTGCTGTAAGCCGCATTCACGCAAATTGCAAATGCGTACCTCAGGCTTCGCCCTGCCAACGCAAGGCAGCAGGCTGACCTCTGGCTGCTTAGATAACTTAGTGAATTTACAGTATACGCCGCAGGGAACATTTTTTGCTGAGGAGTGTGAAAATTCACGAGCCCCCGGCGGGGGGGGCGCAATCCTCAACGCAAGGAGTTGCTTGATGAACGTAAAGTGGACTGAGGACAAAGTAGCGCTGGCAACAGGCACCTTCCTGTTCTGCATAGCGATGCTGAACGTGGCCGGAGTCGACATGCTCGGCTGGGTGGTGAAGGCCCAGACCTGGCTGGACGTCACCAAGGTATTCAGGCCCACCGCGAAACAATACGGCTTTCTGGGCGGCTTCGGCTCGCTGTTCGTCACCTATGCGCTCATCACGGCCCTGCTTGCGGTGGGGATACGCGCGCTGGGCGACAACGTGGCCAAATTCGTGGGCGGTTTCACCCTGATTTTCTTTATTGCCTACATCTGCTACGCGGCCGGCAACTTCGCCTACATCGCCGTGACCCCCGACAAGATCAAGAATTTCAATATTCCCTGGGCAATGGGGCTGACCGGTGAAGCGGGCTACATTCTCGCACTGCTGGCCGGGGTTTTCGTGGGCAACTTCATGCCGGGCCTGACCGACAAGATGAAGGAAGCCTGCCGCCCCGAAATGTTCGTGAAAATCGCCATCGTCATCATGGGCGCGGAACTCGGCGTCAAGGCGGCGGAAGCCATAAACCTCGCCTCCTCGATCATCTTCCGCGGCCTGTGCGCCATCGTTGAAGCTTACCTGATCTATTGGGCCGTCGTGTATTATGTTTCCCGCAAATACTTCAAGTTCAGCCGCGAATGGGCCGCCCCCCTCGCTTCCGGCATATCAATCTGCGGCGTGTCCGCCGCCATTGCCACCGGCGGCGCCATCCGCGCCCGGCCCGTGGTGCCGATCATGGTCTCTTCGCTGGTCGTGGTTTTTACCTGCGTTGAAATGCTCATTCTTCCCTTTGTGGCGCAGCACTGGCTGTACACCGAACCCATGGTGGCCGGCGGCTGGATGGGGCTGGCGGTCAAGTCCGACGGCGGCGCCATTGCCAGCGGCGCCATCGTGGATGCGCTGATCCGCGCCAAGGCGCTCTCCGCTGACGGGATAAACTACCAGCCCGGCTGGATCGTGATGGTCACGACCACAGTCAAGATCTTCATCGATATCTTCATCGGCATCTGGTCCTTCGTGCTGGCCTACATCTGGTGCACGAAGTTTGAAAACACCGGCGATTCCTGCGGCCGCCGCATGGGCCTGTCCGACGTGTGGGCGCGTTTCCCGCGCTTCGTGCTCGGCTACATCGCCACCTTCCTGATCCTGCTCTTCATCTGCACGCAGGTGGGCGGCGGCAAGGAAATGGGCAAGGCCATGACCGGCTCCATCAACTCGCTGCGCATGATCTTCTTCGTGCTCACCTTCTTCACCATCGGTCTGGTTTCGAACTTCCGCAAGCTCTGGGCCGAAGGCATAGGCCGCCTGGCGGCAGTGTACTGCGTGTGCCTGTTCGGCTTCATCATCTGGGTGGGCCTTTTCATTTCGTGGCTCTTCTTCCACGGCGTGAAGCCCCCGATTGTCGGCGCCTAGTCAGAATAACGAACGTGGCCCTTCGGCCGCCGCATATAGAAGGAGATATCATGCAGAACACACAAACGGCGCGGAACGCGCAAAGCGTGCCCAAGATGGAAGAGGTCACCTTTAAGGACGAAATCCAGA
This sequence comes from Desulfovibrionaceae bacterium, assembly GCA_031551145.1. Classification (GTDB taxonomy): domain Bacteria; phylum Desulfobacterota; class Desulfovibrionia; order Desulfovibrionales; family Desulfovibrionaceae; genus WRKB01. Next base: position 36,502 of record JAVBNZ010000087.1, read on the forward strand.
AAATGGAGTATGAACCGCTGAATGCCGTGGAGATCGCCCTGGTGCGCAACTCCATTGCCATTGGCGTGGTGATGCTGGTGGTCTTTTATTTCATCAGCGACTGGCTCTTCCCCGGCGCGCACGGCTGATGCGGAGGATGGACGTGAACTGGTACAAATTGCGCTACATCTCGGGCTATCAGACCACGTTGAAGCAGGAACAGCTGCAGTACATGCAGGGCGCTTCTCTCGAAGACGTGCTGCGCGCGAAAACGCCCTGGCCCATAGAAAAGCGCTTCAACGGCAGCAGCGCCTGGGCGAAAAACCCCGGCACAAGCCTGTATTATGTGGAAGCCTGGGAGGCGGACTGCTGCTCCGCTCCGGCGGAATAAATTCCGCTCCTCCCGAATGACGACGCCCGCCGGGGAATCCCCGGCGGGCGTTTTCTATTTAAAATCGCTGCGCCGAAAACGTCGTTTGAGCGTGCTCAAACCAGAACAGGTACGCGGGGTTCAAAGCTGAACACCGGCTTGTCGTCCTTCACGTCCACCAGCGCCTCGCCGCCGCGCGCCAGTTTGCCGAAAAGCAGCTCGCGCGCCAGCACGTCTTCGATTTCCGTGCGCATCAGGCGTTGCAGGGGCCGGGCGCCCAGTTTGGGATCGTACCCGTTTTCCGCCAGCCAATCCCTGGCGGCCGGGGTAAGGCGCAGGCGCAGCTTTTTTTCCTTGAGGCCCTTTTCCATCTGGAGCAGGAATTTGTCCACAATGCGGCCCATAAGCTCCGGCGAAAGGCCCTGGAACGGCACCAGGGCATCCAGGCGGTTGCGGAATTCCGGGCTGAAGGTCTGCTCCACGGCCCTGAGTCCGCGCCGGGTCACGTCTTCCGGCTTGCTTTCAACAAAGCCCAGGCTTGAGGAGGTCATTTCCCGCACGCCGGCGTTGGAGGTCATGATCAGGATCACGTTGCGGAAATCCGCCTTGCGGCCGGTATTGTCCGTCAGCGTGGCGTAATCCATGACCTGGAGGAGCACGTTGAAGATGTCCGGATGCGCTTTTTCCATTTCATCAAGCAGCACCAGAGCATAGGGCGTCTTGCGCAGGGCCTCGGTGAGCAGGCCGCCCTGATCGAAGCCCACATAGCCGGGAGGCGCGCCAATCAGGCGGGAGACCGCGTGTTTTTCCATGTATTCGCTCATATCGTAGCGCAGAAAGGTCACGCCCAGCAGTTCGGCCAGCCTGCGCGCGAATTCCGTTTTGCCCACACCCGTGGGGCCGTAGAAGAGGAAGGATCCGGCCGGGCGCTTTTCCCGTCCCAGACCCGCCCTGGCCCGCAAAATGGCGCTGACGGTGATGGAAATGGCATCGTCCTGGCCGAAAAGCACGGCGCGCATGTCTTCTTCCAGGGTGCGCAGCCTGTCCTTTTCCCCGGAAGAAACCGAACGCTCGGGCACCCCGCCCATGCGGGCCACTATACGTTCAATATCCCGCAGGCTGACGGCCGCGCCTTCTTTGCTTGACGGACGCAGGCGCACAGCCGCGCCGGCTTCGTCAAGCACGTCGATGGCCTTGTCCGGCAGAAGACGGTCCGGCACGTGGCGGGCGGAAAGCTCGACAATGGCCTTCAGCACCGCAGGGCTGTAACGCACGTTATGGTGCGCCTCATAGGCGCTTTTCAGGCCTTTGAGTATTTCCAGGCATTCTTCGGAGGAAGGTTCGCGTATGTCTATGCGCTGAAAACGGCGGGACAGCGCGCGATCTTTTTCCAGATGGTTGCGGTATTCCTCGTAGGTTGTGGATCCTATGCAGCGCAGTTCGCCGGCCGCGAGCACGGGTTTGAGCAGGTTGGAGGCGTCCATGGAGCCGCCGGAAGTCGCGCCGGCGCCCACAATGGTATGGATTTCATCTATGAACATCACGGCGTCGGGAATGCGGCGTATGGCCGCGACCACAGACTTGAGCCGGCCTTCGAAATCGCCGCGATAACGCGCTCCGGCCAGCATGGACCCGATATCCAGAGAAAAAATCCGCACGTTCTTGAACGCTTCGGGCACTTCACCGCAGGCTATGCGCAGGGCCAGGCCCTCGGCCACGGCCGTTTTGCCCACGCCCGGATCGCCCACCAGCAGCGGATTGTTCTTGCGCCGGCGGGAAAGCACTTCTATGCAGCGTTCCAGTTCCACCTCGCGCCCCACCAGAGGATCGATGCGCCCGGCGCGCGCCCGTTCCGTAAGGTCCGTCGCATATTTTTCCAACGCGTCGTCGCCGCCCTGCTCTTCCTGCCTTTCCTCCACCCCCGTGCTGCCGGGAGCGTCCTCCATGTTGTGGGAGATACAGGTCAGAAGTTCCAGACGGGTGATGCCCTGCCGGCGCAGGTAATAGCAGGCGTAGGAATCCTCTTCCTCCATGATGGCGGCGAGCACGTCGCCTATCTCCACCACCTCGCGCCCGGCGGAACGTATGTGCTGCACGGCGTTGCGCAGCACGCGCTGCACACCCAGGGTCTGCACGACTTCGCGTGTTTCCTCCTCGGCCACCTGTTCCAGATGGGTTTGGAAAAAATGTTCCAGATTATCGCGCAGCACGGCGGCGCTTGCACCGCAGTTTTCAATGATTTTACGCCCCTGGGGTTCGTAGGCTATGGAATAAAGCAGATGCTCCAGAGTCAGATATTCGTGCCGGCGTCTTCCGGCTTCGCTTACGGCATGGGAAACGGCCCATTGCAGATGTTTGCCGATCATGGCTTATTCCACCTTTTCCAGTGTGCATTTGAGGGGAAAGCCCGCCCGTTCGGCCCTGGCGCGCACCAGAGCGACCTTGGTTTCCGCCACTTCGTGCGGATAAACTCCGCAGACGCCCATGCCCTTTTCATGCACGGAAAGCATGATCTGGGCGGCCGCCTCCGCGCTTTTGTGAAAAACCTCCATCAGCACGGCGATGACGAACTCCATGGTGGTGTAATCATCGTTGTGCAGCAGCACGCGGAAAAGCGGCGGCTCGCGCAGCTCCTCGTCCAGCAGGATTTCCGGTTCGCCGCGGGGGTATATATGGGGAGAGCTCATATTTTTTCCGTAGGTCTGAGTGCGAATATGACGTCTCAAATATAAAGCCGTGCGGAGAAAAAACAAGAGCGCCGCGTTTTTCTCGACGCGGCGCTCCGAACCGGGCGGCGTATAACGAAAAACGCCGCCTCGGGTTGGGTTTTGTCAGTCCGTTTCGCTCGTGCGGATCCTGA
>JAVBNZ010000085.1:0-16195 GCA_031551145.1 Desulfovibrionaceae bacterium
CAATCTGCATGCATCCGTTCGCAGACTGTCATCGGGACTGCGCGTGGGAACCGCGGCTGATGATGCCGCCGGGCTTGCCATACGCGAATTGATGCGGGCGGACATAGCCGGATTGCACCAGGGCGCCCGCAACGCCAACGACGCCATCTCCCTTATCCAGACCGCAGACGGCGCTCTCGGCGTTATCGACGAAAAGCTCATCCGTATGAAAGAGCTTGCCGAGCAGGCCGCCACCGGCACCTACGACTCGACCCAGCGTTTGATGATCGACAGTGAATTTCAGGCCATGGCCGCTGAAATTCAGCGCATAGCGACAGCAACGGATTTCAACGGCGTAAAACTGTTGGACGGCTCCCGCGCCGGGCAACACGACGGTTCCGGGCTGAACTCCACCGGCGCGTTAAAAGTGCATTTCGGCACCGGCAATGCCAGCGCCGAGGATTACTACTATCTGGAAATTGGCGACGCCACTTTGCAAGGCTTGGGTTTGGCGGGCGGTCTTATTTCTCCCGGAGCGGCCGGCCCCAATGATGCGTTATGGAAAACCCTTCCCAATGGAGTAGATATAACGGGTAATTCCGGCCTGATTTTTTTTGGAATTATTCCCGCTGGCACGACAAATTTTCGCATCCATCTTGATGATGGGGGAATCGATGACGCCCTGCAATTGTTCACTAAGTCGGGTATGCATATTGTCGGCACACAGATAACAGGCGGCCCTGGTTGGGATGAAGCAGGAATATTGACCGGGAGTGATGTCGCTGGGGTTCTAACCACACAAAACGGCTTTGACGCGGGCGCTACCTATAGCTTTTTGCCTAACGGGCTTGATCGCCCCTTCACTCCCGGCGTGGCGGGCAACACGGTCAACTATAACGGAATGAGTATAGGCTATTCCGGCCACGGAACTCCAGGCGTACAGAATGACATCAACGATGAGGAATGGCTGACCATTGACGTGGTGACGGAAGATTTGATTCTTCTCCTGCCGGGAGGAGGGGAATATCTTGTTAACGCAACATGGGACGAAATGCCGGGCGAAGGTGCCGAAGGGGGCGGCGCTGTGAGAGCCATTTCTATTAAGACACAGGATTCAGCCCAAAAAGCACTGGAGAGAATTGACGACGCCATTATCGCCAAGGATAAAATCAGGGCGCATCTTGGGGCCATGCAGAACAGGCTGGAAAATACCGTATCCAACCTCCAAATTCAGGCGGAAAACCTGCAGGCCGCCGAATCCCGCATTTCTGACGTGGACGTGGCCGAGGAAATGACCGAGTTCGTGCGTAACCAGATTCTCAGCCAGGCCGCCGTAGCCATGCTTGCCCAGGCCAACAGCATGCCGCGCATGGTTCTTGGCCTGATGGGGTAAAGCCGGCGCGCTTTTTCACAAAGTTCATCCGCTCCAACCGAACGCGAAAACGGCCCGAAGATTTCCGGGCCGTTTTCGCGTTCGGACGATGTGGTGTTGCGGTTAAATAAGCTTGGCGTTGCGTAGGGCGTCGCGCAGTTTGACGGAATTGGCTTCGCTCATGGGGCAGAGGGGCAGGCGGAATTCCACGTCCATATTGCCCATCATGTAGAGTGCCGTCTTGACGGGAATGGGGTTGGTTTCCAGAAACATGGCCCGGTGCAGGGGCATGAGTTCAAGATGCAGGGCGCGGGCCGCCTCCAGCTTGCCTTCGTGGAACAGGGCGCAGAGTTTGGCCATTTTGGCGGGCACGATGTTGGAGGTTACGGAAATCACGCCGCGGCCGCCCACGGCCAGCAAGGGCAGCACGGTGAAATCGTCGCCGGAGAGCAGGGAAAAGTCGAGCCCGCACTGCTCCACGACTTCGGTAATCTGCGTCAGATCGCCCGTGGCTTCCTTGATGCCGACGACAATGGAGGGAAATTCCCTGGCCAGGCGGCCGATGGTGGCCGGCAGCATGTTGGAGCCGGTGCGCCCCGGCACGTTGTAGGGCACGAGCGGAAAATCCACCGCCTTGGCGATGGCCGCGAAGTGGCGGTACAGGCCTTCCTGGGTGGGTTTGTTGTAATAGGGGCTGATGAGCAGCGCGCCGTCGGCACCGGCTTCTTTGGCAAAGCGGGTGAGTTCAACGGCCTCGGCCGTGTTGTTGGAACCGGCGCCGGCCAGCACGGGCACGCGACCCTTGGCCTGTTCGACGCAGATGCGGATAACCCGCATATGCTCCTCATGCGAGAGCGTGGCGGATTCTCCGGTCGTGCCGCAGGGCACGAGCCCGTTGATGCCCTGTTCGATCTGCCATTCTATGTGGCGGCGGTAGCGTGTTTCGTCCACCTGCCCGTTTTTGAAGGGCGTAACCAGGGCGGTATAAGCTCCGGAAAACTGCATAAAGGCCTCCTCGGCGTCGTTTGACGCGGCGCCGCGTTTCGTCTGCGGCCGCACAGGGCGGCCGCGTCGCGGTGAATCAGGGCAGGGGAAGGTGCAGACCGTCCGCGTGCAGCAGGCCGGAAAACGTGTATTCGGCACTGCCGGAAAGGAAGACGGAACCATCCTCAAGGCTGATGACGAGCACTTCGCCTCCGGAGGTTTTCACCTCAACCCGCGTCTCCACAAGGCCCAGAGCGTGGGCCACCACCACCGAGGCCGCGGCGCCCGTGCCGCAGGCCAGAGTTTCATCCTCCACGCCGCGTTCGTAGGTGCGCACGGAAAGCCTGTGCGTGTCCGTGACGGAAACGAAGTTGACGTTCGTGCCCGCCGGGGCGAAGTGCTGATGGTAGCGCAGGGCGGCGCCCATGGCACGCACATTGGCCTTGGAGATGTCGTGCACCAGCACCACGGCGTGCGGTACGCCGGTGTTGACGAAGTGGAGCATGAGGGGGGCCTGCTCGATATTCAGGGAGAGATCGAGGGTGAGGTCGCGGGGCTTGGTCAGTTCCACCTTGGCGGTGGAATTTTGCGGATCGGCCAGAGCGCGGACGGCGCCCGCATCCGTGCCGATGACGTGGCTTGGGCCGGCAAGGCCCAGTTCCACGGCCAGCAGGGCGGAGCAACGCGAGGCGTTGCCGCACATTTCCGCGCGGGAGCCGTCGGCGTTGTAGAAGTGCCAGATGTAATCGGCGTTGCGGTCTTCCGGAGCGGCGTCGAGAAAGACCAGTCCGTCCGCGCCGACTCCCTGCGCGCGCCGGCAGACAAGGCGCGCCCAGTCGGGCATAAGAGCCGGGGGCAGACGCAACTCGCGGTTGTCTATAAAGACGAAATCATTGCCGCAGCCGTGCAGCTTGTGAAAAGGAATGCGATCGGATGGCATGCAAATCTCCCGCGCGGACCGGGAAACGGCGCGCGGACCAAGATATCCGGCGCGCACGAGCGCCCGCGAAAATGTTGCGCATCAGCGCGCGCAACGCGTGCGGCGGGCGCGCGGCCGCGTCAGCTGTTGAGAAATTCCTTGAGTTCCTTGCCGGCCCTGAAGAAGGGCAGGCGTTTGGGACGTACCTCGACGCTTTCGCCGGTTTTGGGATTGCGGCCGGCGTAGCCTTCGTACTGTTTGACCTTGAAGCTGCCGAAGCCGCGGATTTCCACGCGTTCATCGGCAAGCAGGGATTCCTTCATACAGTCCACGAAGGTGTTGACCACAAGAGTGGCTTCTTCGAGAGGCAAGGCAGTCTCGTCGGCAAGGGTTTTAATAAGTTCACTTTTGTTCATGAAAAAGCTCCGTTCCTGAAAGTGGAGGCAATATTCTGAAAAAAAACAACGTTATTCCTTAACCACCGTACATCATTTTTCAATTTTTGGCAATGAACGCAATACCGGGTTTTCCTTCATCCAGTCACGCATGCCGTGGCGGATTTTTTCAATTTTTTCCGCCGCTCCGCGAATGTCCTGCGCCGCGCGGCTCTGCGGTTTGTAGGCCATAAGGGGTTCCTGGCGGCGCACAGCCTCAAGCACTTCCTTGTCGTTGCACACCGAGGTGAGAAACACGGGCTCAAGGCCGAGAAATTTTTTGCAGGCCATGGAAAGGCGCGAAAAGGCCTGCCGGGTTTCTTTCTCGTTTTCCGCCTGATTGACCAGGATCAGAAAGTCGCGCAGGCCCCAACGGGTGAGCAGCACCTTGATGAGCGCGTAGCTGTCGGTGAGGGAAGTGGGTTCCGGCGTGATGATCACGATGCGCAGGGCCGCCATGACCGCCGTGGCCTGCACGGTTTCGTTGATGCCTGCGCCGGTGTCCATGATCACGTAGTTATAGCGGTGCAGTTCCGGAGTCAGGCGCTCGAGGAGCAGATGCTGCATGTCCTCGGTCATTTCCACAAGCTCCGGCACTCCGGAGGCGGCGGGCAGCAGATCGAAGCCGGGCCGCACCTCGTGGATGACGCTGCGCATGGAGGAGGTGCCGAACAGCACGTCCTGCATGTTGCCTTCCGGCGCGATGCCGAGCAGCACGTCCAGGCTGGCCAGGCCGAGGTCGCAGTCCATGAGCAGCACGTTGTGGTTTTTTTCGCGCAGCGCGCAGCCGAGGTTGAGGGCGATATTGGTTTTGCCCACGCCGCCCTTGCCGCTGAGTACGGCTATGCTCAGGGTGTTTCCGCCGTCCATCTATATTCCTCCGGAGAACAGGAAACGTTTTTCGTGTGAATGGACCAGAGTTCTGCGTATGGACAAAGCTTCCTCCGTTTCTCTGTAAACAACGGCCCTGCCCGGACGGTCTATGCCCGCCTTCAAAGCGTTGCGGGCTTCGCGCAGCAGTTTTTCCGCATCGGCGTTCTCGCCCGCTTCGGCGCCGGCGATGCCGGCGGCCCAGGCGGCGTCTGTGTCTTCAAGCGGGCGCAGGATGTCATCCACCATGGACTGGGCTTTAAAAATGCCCGCGCCGGGCAGAACAAGGGCATAGGTGCCGTCCGACAGGCGGCCGAGCGAATCGCAGGGGCTTGCTGTTTCGCGTATGCGACTCAACAGGGCCGCGGCGTTCTCGTCGGCGCAACGGTCCACGGACGCGAACAGCGCGAGCGAAAGGGCGCATCGTCCCCTTCTGGCGCGCAGGCTTTCCGTTTCCAGTTCCCGCTGCAGGGCCGGATCCGAAAGGAGACGGGCGGAAAGGTTATCGCAGGCCGGCATGTTGGTGCAGGAGGTAGTCGCGTTGGAATTGATCAATACGTCCTGAAAGTACGGCATCCACATCCCCCATTTCGGAGTTCGTCCGATGATCCTTCACCAGCCGGTAGGGCTGCAGAGTATAGGTGCGTATCTGGCTGCCGAAAGCGATGCTGTCCTTGCCTTCATAGCTGGCCTGGCGCGCGGCGTCGCGCTTGCGGTTTTCAAGGTCGTAGAGGCGGGCGCGCAGAATCTGCATGGCCGTCTCCTTGTTGCTGTGCTGGGATTTTTCGTTCTGGCACTGCGCGGTTATGCCCGTGGGCAGATGGGTGATGCGCACGGCGGAACTGGTTTTATTGACGCTCTGCCCGCCGGGGCCGCTGGAACGGAAAGTGTCGATACGCAGATCCGCTTCCTTGATGTCGATGACGATATCCTGTCCGGCGTCGGGCACAACGTCCACGGAAGCGAAAGAAGTGTGACGCCTGCCCGAGGAATCGAAGGGAGAAATGCGGATGAGCCGGTGTATGCCCCGTTCGCTTTTCAGAAATCCGTAGGCATTGGGACCGCGTACGCGCAGGGTGACGCTTTTGATCCCGGCCTCGTCGCCGGGCAGGTAGTCCAGTTCCTCCACCTCAAGCTTGTGGCCGGCGGCCCAGCGCGAATACATGCGCAGCAGCATTTCCGCCCAGTCCTGGGCCTCGGTGCCGCCCGCGCCGGGGTGGATTTCGAGAATGGCGTCGCGTCCGTCTTCTTCCGCGGCCAAAAGCAGCCCCATTTCCGTTTCTTCCAGCAGACTGTGCAGGGCGTCGGCCTGTTCGGCCAGGGAGGCGAGCGCTTCTTCGTCCTCCTCGGCCAACAGCAGCCATTCGTCCAGATCGGCGTGGGATGTTTCAAGCCGGCGCAGGCGTTCGGCCTCGGTTTCCAGTTTGCTTTTTTCGCGCAGCAGGGGAGTAAGGCGCGCGGGATCGTCCCAGGCGCCGGGCGCGGAAAGTTGGCGTTCTATTTCCGCAAGGCGGGTTTTGGCTCCGGCAAAGTCAAAGCCTCCTCCAAAGGGAGGCAAAACGTTCGGAAAGCTGGGTGCAGCGCGCGCGCAGATCGGCAAGTTGCAGCATGAAAAAATCTCAATGTTTTTTGGGTCGGATCAATGCCGCAATCACCAGCAGGCCGAAGGCGGCGTAGTTCAGATAGGGGAAAAGCCGGTGAAAGGGCGTCAACTCCTCTTGGAGCCGGACAATGCCTGCCGGCAGCTCCGCGCGCATCAGCCCGCTTTTTGCCGAGATACGGCCGGCCGGGTCAATCAGGGCCGAAAATCCCGTGTTGGTGGCGCGCACCAGCGTGCGGCCCTGCTCCACGGCCCGCAGTACGGAAAGCTGCAAGTGCTGCTCCGGCGCGGAAGTAACGCCGAACCAGGCGTCGTTGCTCATGTTCAGGAGCAGGGTTGCCCCGGCGGACACGCGATCCTGCGCTTCCTCGGGAAAGATTGTTTCATAGCAGATGAGCATGCCGAGCGCAAGACGGCCCAAACGCAACGGTTCGGCGGATGTCCCGGCCGCAAAGGCCCCCACGCCCTGAAACAGAAATTCCAGAGCCGGCAGATCCAGCCATGACGGCAGATATTCGCCGAAAGGCACGAGATGGCGCTTGTCGTAGAACCCGGCGTCCCCGCCTTCGGCATTGAGCAGAAAGGCCCGGTTGAAAACCCGGCGGGCGGCCGGCGCGCCCTCGTATCCCGGCGCGCCCAGCAGCAGGGGCAGTTCATGCCCGCGCGCGAACGCCCGGATGCGTTCCGAAAACAGCGAACGGCCCTGAAAATAAAAGGGCATGGCCGTTTCCGGCCAGATCAGCAGATCGGGACGCGTTTGCGCGGCTTCCTCACTCATGCGCAGATACAGCTCGACTGTGGCCTTCTGGTACGCGGGCTCCCATTTTTGGTTTTGATCGATATTCCCCTGAACCATGGCCACCCGGACTTCTCCGGCGGAAGACGCATATCCGCCCGGAGGAATGCTCCGCAGGCGCATCAGGCCTCCGCCGTACAAGCCGGCCGCGATGAACAGGCCGCAGGCGCAGCAGAGCGCGCGCCGCCACGTTTCCGCCCGGGCCGCCTCGGCGAAGAGGCAGGCCGCGCCGGCCAGCAGGCCGCTCAAGCCGTAGCTGCCCACATACGCGGCGGCCTGGATAACGGGCGTCCAGGGCACAAAGGCCGAGGAAAGCGTCAACCAGGGAAAGCCGGTGAATAGAAAGCCGCGCAGTTCTTCCAGAAAAAACCAGCAGAGCGCGAGAGCGACGCAGCGCGACAGGACGGAATGGTGCCGCAGCAGCCGGGCGCACAGGGAAAAAAATCCGCCGAACAGCCCCACATATGCGCCCACGGCCAGGGCGCAGGGCACGGCCAGGGCCCAGGGCAGGCCACCCACTTCGCGCACGGGCACGGTCAGCCAGTACAGAGCCGCGGAAGATCCGGACAGGCCCGCAAGCCAGCCCGCCCGCAGGGCCGCGGATGCGTTTTGCGCCCGCAGGCCCAGCAGGGCCAGCGCGGCCGGGTACAGCAGGGCCGCCGCCGGCAGGTGCATGACGGGATTGGGAAAACCCAGAACAAGCCCCAGCGCGCCGCCGAGACCGAGACAGAGGGAAGGATTCATGAAAATCCTATTCCTCTCCGGCCGGTTCAACGGCGATGCGGCGTATGGATTTGGCGCCGGCGTCGAGCACAGTGAATTTCCAGCCCCGGAGGGTGAAAATTTCCCCGGTGACGGGCACGTGCCCGGCGGTCAGGCTGAGGTAGCCGCCGATGGTGTCCACCTCGTCGGATTCGAGATCTATGCCGTGTTCGGCCAGGTCTTCCAGGTAGGCGCGGCCGGAGAGTTCGAAGCGCTTGTCGCCGATCTCCCTGATGTGCTCTTCCTGAGGCATGTCGTGCTCGTCCTCGATATCGCCGACGATTTCCTCCAGAACATCCTCGATGGTGACAAGGCCGGAAGTGCCGCCGTACTCGTCAAGCACCACGGCGATGTGCTGTTTGCGGCTGCGGAATTCCTGAAGCAGATCGCGCACCATCTTCGTTTCCGGCACAAAGAAGGGGGAGCGCATAATTTCATCAATGATTTGCTGGTTTTCCGGGGCGATGAGGCTGCGCAGCAGGTCTTTGGCATAGACGACACCGACGATGTTGTCGCGGGTGTCGCGGAAGACGGGGATACGCGAATGGCCGGAGGCGATGATAAGATGGGTGGCTTCCATAAGAGGGGTGCCGGCGGGGACGCAGTGGCAGTCGGTGCGCGGAGTCATGATTTCCTTCACCTGGATGTCGTCCAGGCGCAGAACGCGCAGGAGCATGGAGCTTTCTTCGGCCGCCACTTCGCCTTCGTCGCGCGCTTCGAGGATGGCTTTTTCCAGACTTTCCTCGTCATGCCGGCCGAAAAAGCAGGCCAGACGCGACCACAGGCTTCTTGACGAATCCTGAACCAAGTTGTTCTCCTTTATCCTCTGAGTTTGCTCTGCTCCAACTGGTGCCGCAGCACCCAGGAGGCGAGGGGCGACACTTCGCCGGCTTTTCCCGTCGGGAACCAAAAAATGCCGCTGCTGCCCGTTTCCGAAAGCGCCCATGCTCTGAATTTCAGACCGACGATGATGACGGAGGTGTCCGACTGATCCTCGACGAGGCTGAGTACGGTGCAGGCCAGCCAGAAGGGCAGGGGTTGTTCGCTGTCCGGCGCGCGCAGAAGAAGCAGACAGAGAATGTGTGACTGAAGCTTGAGTTCGCTGGGGAACTGTTGGAGAAAGGCCTGGGGCACGGCCACACGCATGCCGCCGGCCGAGAGGTTGAGCAGGGAGCACTGGGTGAGCTTGCCGGGGCGGTAGCTCACGGCGGCGCGGCCCAGGCCGGTGGAATCCAGCGGCAGGGGCTTTGCGGGATCGAGCGACCAGAGCCCCATGCCGAGCAGATGGCTGGGCAGGGGAATGACGCGCACATAATTGCGCTTCTGCATGGGCTGGATGAAGAGCGGCAGCTCCAGCTTGATGGAAACGGCCCTGGGGCCCGGCTGCATGGTGATCACGCGGGAAGTGAAGCGGTAGAAGGCGGGCGAGCCTTTGTAGGCGAGCTTGAAGGAAACTTCCACTGTCTCGCCCGTCCAGGAATGAACGCTGTATTCCAGACCCACGTCCACCGTCAGGAAGTTTTCCCCCACCTGTGAACAGGGGCCGGAAAGGAGACGGCCGTGCATGTCCTCGGCATGGAATTCAAGCTCCATGACACTGCGCTGATCCACGGCGGCATTGAGCAGTTCAAGGACAACGCGACGCTGCCGGAGGGCGAAATCGCGTTCCAGCAGGCGTTTTCGGCGCAGAGCGATCAGAAAGGCGCAGGCGGCGATCAGGGCAATGCCGAACAGCAAAGCCTCCAGGCCGACAGTAACCCCCAACAGGGCGGAAAGTCTGTCCTGCACCTGATTAAGTAAGTGGGTGTTATCCACGGCAAGAATCCGCATATGACAACATAGCTTTCCTATAGGGCATTTCCTCTGCGCCGACAAGAGCCGGGAGCGGCATCACCGTGATTTTCAAATATTAGGCTGATGTTTCGGCAGGCGGGGATAAAAAACTTAATCCGAAACTTTAACTTTCGGCGCGTCTGCGCAGATGAATCGCCAAACAGCCCAGAGCGGCCGGGGTAACGCCGGAGATGCGTCCGGCCTGTCCGAAGCTTATGGGCCGCACGAGACTGAGCTTTTCCTGAATCTCTCGTGAAAGGCCGGCAACTTCGGCATAATCGAGGTCGGGCGGCAGGGGGCGTTCTTCGTCGCGTCGGGCCTGTTCGACAAGCTCCCGTTGTCGTGTCAGGTAGCCGGCGTACTTGACCGTGGTTTCCACGCGGCGTCGCACCTGGGAAGCAAACACCCCAAGATCCGGGCAAAGCGGGAGAAGGGCCTCCATATCCACGCGCGGTCTGCGCAGCAGTTCCGCAAGAGAGAGCGAGCGCATCGTCGGCTGTTCGGCGGGCTCCAGCAGGGGCGCGGCCGTTTCCACGGGAAGACGCACGCTTTCGAGCAGGCGCTCAAGTTCTTCCGAAGCCGCGTTCTTTTTTTGAAATTTTTCCCATTGTTCATCGCCCACCAGACCAATTTCCCGGCCCGAGGGAGTGAGGCGCGCGTCGGCGTTGTCCTCGCGCAGCAGCAGGCGGTATTCGGCGCGGGAGGTGAACATGCGGTAGGGTTCCAAGGTGCCGCGCGTGACAAGATCGTCCACCAGCACGGCCATATAGGCCGCATCCCGTCCCGGCAGGAAGGGGGGCAGATCCTTCAGGCGGCGGTCTATGTTCAGCGCGGCCCAAAGTCCCTGGGCCGCGGCCTCCTCATAGCCGGAGGTGCCGTTGATCTGTCCGGCCGTCCAGAGCCCGGCGATTTTTTTCGTTTCCAGCGTGGGCGCAAGCTGCACGGGATTGATGTAATCATACTCCACGGCGTAACCGGGCCGGGCGATCACGGCCCGCTCCAGGCCGGGGATGGCCGCGATCATCGCACGCTGCACATCGAGCGGCAGGCTGGTGGAAATGCCGTTGGGATAGACTTCGGGATGATCGAGACCTTCGGGTTCCACAAATACCTGATGGTGATCGCGCTCGGGAAAACGGGCCACCTTGTCCTCTATGGAGGGACAGTAGCGCGCGCCCGTGCCGTGGATGCGCCCGGTGAACAGGGGCGAACGGTCGAAGGCCGTGCGGATGATCTCGTGCGCGGCCGGGGTGGTACGGGTGATATGGCAGGAAATCTGCGGCAACGGGGGCCGGAGCCCGTGAAAACTGAAGGCCGGAGGGGGATTTTCTCCGGGTTGCTCTTCCATGGCGGCGAAATCCACGCTGCTTTTGAGCAGGCGGGGTGGGGTGCCGGTTTTGAGGCGCCCGAGTTCCAGGCCGAGTTCGCGCAGGGAGGCGGAAAGTCCGTGCGCCGGCGGGTCGCCCAGCCGGCCGCCGGACATGCTGGTCAGGCCGATGTGGAGCACTCCTTCCAGAAAAGTGCCGGTGGTGAGCAGCACATGCCGGGCGCGGACATGGCCGCCGCGCGCGCAATGCACGCCTTCCACGCGTCCGTCTCGGGCGCGCAGGGCAAGAACGTCGTCCTGCCGGATTTCAAGGCCGGGCTGAGCAAGAACAGTCGCCTTGACCGCGCGGGCATAGGCTTCGCGGTCGCACTGGGCGCGGGTGGCGCGCACGGCCGGGCCCTTGCCGGTATTGAGAGTGCGGAACTGGATGCCGGCGGCGTCGGCCCACAGCCCCATCATGCCGCCGAGCGCGTCGATTTCACGCACCATGTGCCCCTTGGCAAGCCCCCCCACGGCAGGGTTGCAGGAAAGATGGCCCAGGCGCTCAATGGATCCTGTCACCAGCAGGACGGCGTGACCCAAACGGGCGAGGGCCACGGCGGCCTCACAGCCGGCATGGCCCCCGCCCGCAATGATGCAGTCGAAAAAATCCCGCTGCAATCTCAAGCCTTATTTGCGGCCCTTGGCGGCGCGTTTGGACGCCTTGAGCGGGTTGACCTTGGCGGCCGTCTGGGTCTGCGCCTTCACATGGGTGGCGAAATTGCAGCGGCCGGTGGCCCATTTGCTTTCAGGCACGGGGTAGCTGGAGCAGAATTTTTCTTCCTCAAACTCGCGCACCCGGTCGCAGCCTTCGCACTTGTCGATGATCGGCGTCAGAACAAAGCCGTTCACGGCAACGCCTTCGGGGGTACGCACGGCATTTTGCAGAGCACTCATAACAATCCTCCTGAACGCGCGGGCGTTCGTTGAATATCGCGCTTGTGCGGCTGTTCGGGACGCACCGCAGCCGCAAACACTTATCCTAAAATGCGCGGATGTCAAGCGATAGTCAACGCGGCGTGCGTCCGGCTGACTTCCTTCTGGATTTCACGCAGCTCGGCCATCAAATCCCCGTAATCGAAGCGGGCAAATGTGCCGTCCAGATACAGAATTTCCCCGCCCACCATGTTCATGCGCACCTCCATGCCCGTGGCTGCATAGACCACGTGGGAAATCGGCGCATAGAGCGGCTGCATGTTGGGCGCGGTGAGATCCAGGGCGATGATGTCCGCCGGCGCGCCCACGCTCAATGCGCCGAGCCGGGGCTTGTTCAGGGCGCGCGCGCCGCCGGCGGTGGCGGCTTCGAAAATTTTGCCGGCCGGGCACAACGAGGGATCGAGCCCGTTCAGTTTGTGCAGCAGGGCGGCCCTGCCCATTTCGGTGAACATGTTCAGGCGGTTGTTGGAGGCCGCGCCGTCCGTACCCAGGGCCAGAGGCATGCCGCGTTCCAGCATTGCCGGGATTTTCGCCGCGCCGGAGGCCAGTTTCATGTTGGAAGAGGCATTGTGGATCACGCAGGCTCCGCTCTCGGCCAGTACGTCCAGTTCTTTTTCCTCCACGTCCACAACATGGGCCAGGCCGGTGCGCGGATTCAGCAGGCCCAGATCCCGACAGAAGGGAACGGGGCGCTTACCGTGCAGTTTCAGGCAGTTTTGGGTTTCCGCCGCGCTTTCCGCCAGATGCATGTGCAGGGGCAGGTCGAGTTCCTCGGCCAGATCCAGGCAGCGGCGCAGCAGTTCCGGCGTGGTGGTGTAAACCGCGTGCGGCATGACCGCGATGTCGATCCGGGGGTGATCCTTCCAGCGCGCGGCCTGCTCCCGCACCAGACGCAAGGCGGAATCCGCGTCCGGCGCGGAAAGGGAGGGGAAGCCGAAGATCACCTCTCCGGCCAGGCAGCGCAGCCCGGCCGTGTCGGCAGCCCGGCAGACCGCGTCCTCCAGCAGATACATATCCTGGAACGCGGTGGCGCCCGTGCGGATCATCTCGGCGCAGCCGAGCAGGGCGCCCAGATAGACCAGGCGGTCGGTAAGGCGCTGCTCCAGAGGAAAAATATGTTTGTTCAGCCAGTCCATGAGGGGAAGATCGTCCGCTATGCCCCGGAAAATGGTCATGGAGGCGTGGGTATGGGCATTGATAAGTCCGGGCAGGAGCAGGGTCTCGCCGAGGTCAATTTCCCGTTCGGCCTTGAGAACGGCCGGGTTTTCACGAGGACCGAGGGCGACGATCAGTCCGTCCCTGACGGCAATGGAGGCGTCGGACAGCTCTTTTCCGTTGCCGCACAGGATGCGGGAAGCATGGAGCACGAGGTCGCAGGTCGGCGTCATTGTATCTCCTTGGGAATGTTTTCTCGTCTGCTACTTCAGGCCGGGCGCGCGGTCAAGCGGGTGGCGCACACGAATATGCGATGTAATGATGTGAAATATAATATTTATTACAAAAAGTAACAAAACCGCCCTCTTCGCGGGAGGCGTCATAGCGGCTTGGTAACTATTGACAAGAGCAGGAAAAATTTTTCACAAAAAGAAGTTGTCAGGTGAAGAAATAATGCGATTTTTAGCGTTTTTTCTACTATGCACTGTGGAAAACTTTATAAGAGTTCTGTGGATAACTTGCGGAATGTAGATGGAAGTTCTGTTTCGACAAGGGGCTGCGAAAGCGGTACGAAGTTGCCTATGATTAAAAAAAATTTATAATTTCAAATTGATATAGAATTTTAGCCTTGGGGAAAGCTCAAAAAGATTCCCTGTGCTGAACTGGAAAAATCCGTCTTGGTCCTCGACTCGAAGAGGCTCTATACAAAGGGCCATGAAAGCCGACTGGCCCGTAATATTCGAAAATCTGCGAAAAACGCTGGAACCGGGTGTTTTTAAGGTATGGATCGCCCCTCTGGAAGGAGAAATCCGCGATCATACCGTGAGCCTGACGGCCCAGAGCGAGTTCGCGGCCGGCTGGGTGCGCGAGCGCTTCGGCTCCACCATTCTTGAAGCGGCCGCCGCTGCCTTGGGCGTGGACGCGGCCGCTCTGAACCTGTCTGTAAACGCGGAGGACAGGCCGCCCGCGCGGCGCGTTCTCTCGCCCCACGAAGCCTGCGAACGCCCGCGCGCCGAACAGGGCCTGCTGCTTGCGCCGGACTATGCGCCCAGGCCCAGGTGGCGTTTCTCCTTCGAAGATTTCGTCGTCGGTCCCAGCAACGAAATGGCTTATGCCGCCGCCAAAGGCCTGTGCGCCGAAGCGGCGAACGCGGACACGCTTTTCGTCAGTTCCTCCCCCGGCCTCGGCAAAACCCATCTGGCGCACGCCATGGGCAAATACCTGAGTGAAACCGCGACGGCGAGCAGGGTCATCTATCTTACCGCCGAAGAATTCGCCTCCGGCTTTGTTGCGGCACTCAAAGCGCGCGACGTCGAAGGTTTTAAGGAACGCCTGCGGCAGTGCGACGTCCTTCTGCTTGAAGACGTCCATTTTCTCCGCAACAAGGAAAAGATGCAGGAGGAAATCCTCACCCTGATGAAGAGCCTTCAGTCCAGAGGCAGCAGGCTCGTGCTCACCAGTTCCTTCGCGCCGCGCGAACTCGACCGCATGGACAGCCGGCTTGTTTCCCTGTTCTGCTCCGGGCTGCTCGCCCATATGGCCGGTCCCAATCTTGAAACCCGCCGCAGGATTCTGAGTGAAAAAGCCCGGCTGCACCAGGTCTTCCTGCCCGACGCCGTTTCGGAACTTTTGGCCGCGCGCATCACCACCGACATACGCCGGCTGGAAAGCTGCCTCAACAACCTCATTTTCAAGGCCGGCCTGCTCAACAGCCGGATCAGCCTGGAGATGGCCGTTGAAATGGTGCAGCAGTATGCCCAGGAGCAGAGCGCGCTGGACATGGCCGGCATCATCGGCCTGGTCTGCGCTTCCTGCAGGCTCACCCTGCCCCAACTCGCCTCGCGCAGCCGCAAGAGCGAATACGTGCAGGCCCGCAACACCATTTATTATCTGGCCCGCAAGCATACCGACCTCTCGCTTCAGGAGATAGGCGAGCATTTCAATCGCCGACACTCCAGCGTCATCAAGGGCATCAGCGCCGTGGAATTTGAAATGCGGCGCGAAACCCCGCTGGGCCGCCAGTTCTCCAATACCGTGACGCTCATCGAACGCAACGCCGGTTGCGGTCGCGCATAGAGTGAAACGGCAGCGGGGCCGGCTTTCGCCGGTCGGCAGGCGGCTGTTTCGAGCGTCAAATACCAAAACGGACGACGGTTCGAGGGGGAAACTTTCACGGAAGTTTCCCCCTTCGTGCATCACCAACTGACAAACAGCAGTTCGAAATGGGCCTGAGGATGGGCGCAGGCGGGGCAGAGATCGGGAGCGCCGAATCCCTCGTGGATGTAGCCGCAGTTGCGACAGCGCCATTTCACGCTGTTTTCGCGGAAGAAGACGCGGCCTTCCTTGATATTTGCGGCAAAAGCGAGAAAACGTTTTTCATGCCAGGCCTCGGCCTCGGCGATGGCGCGCATGGCGGCGGCAATTTCGGCAAAATCTTCCTTCGCGGCCGTTTCAGCGAAGGAGGGATACATTTCGGTGTATTCATAATGCTCGCCGGCAGCGGCGGCGATGAGGTTGTCGCGGGTGGCGGCTATGATGCCCGCCGGGAAGGCGGCGGAGATCGTTACTTCGCCGCCTTCAAGGAATTTGAAGAGGCGTTTGGCGTGCTCCTTTTCCTGATTGGCGGTTTCTTCAAAAATATCTGCTATCTGGACAAATCCATCGGACCTGGCCTTGGACGCGAAATAGGTGTAGCGGTTGCGGGCCTGGGACTCGCCGGCAAAGGCGTTCATGAGGTTCCTGGCCGTTTTCGAATCTTTCAGATCCATAGTCTGTCTCCTGTCAAAAAGTCGAACCGCTTCACGACACGTCGGCGGGCGCAGGCGCATCGGGGATTTCCAGCTAGAACGTTTTGTTCGGGGGTGGTCGCCGGAACGAAATACCCCGGCAATTCATCAAAACTGTCACAAAAAATGCCGGACCACTCGGGGAGCATTTTCCTTCTTGCGAGAACCAATCTCGCATCGACTGGAAGGAAAGGCTTCCAATCCCATTATACACGCCCTGACAAAGGGCATGGCGAAAAAAAGCTGAATTGATCTCCCGGCGACAGGGACCAAAACCGTGTCCGAAAAACAAAGGCAACCATGTCGGGAACGGGAAACAATAGAAAAAACATTAACCCATGCCGCACCACATGTCAAGCAAGAGGACTTCATTAACGCGTAAATTCGAAAAATCGGTGTTGTC
>JAVBNZ010000018.1:0-4902 GCA_031551145.1 Desulfovibrionaceae bacterium
CTTGTGCAGTTCGGCCAGGGATTTTGCCTCGGACGCGGCGATGCGGCTTTTTTCCATTTCCGTGGGCATGTGCAGGCTGCGGAATGCAAAGGTGAAGTCCGGCGGCAGATCCCTGCCCCACAAATGCCGCGCCAGCACGGCGAACAGCGTGGCGTAGGGCCCGCGCAGATCGTCCTCGCAGGCCGTGGCGATGGTGTCGTAATAGACGCGCAGATCGGCCTCGCCCGACGAAAAACCCTTGGGGCTCTGGCCCAGCAGGCGCACGAGCGGAATGCCGGAAGCTCCGGCGATCTGCTCGCAAAAAGCCTGCACGGACTCGTAAATGCCGGTGAAGGAGCAGCCGCTGCTGTAAAAATGGTCGTTCTTGTCCAGGATGGTGAGGCCCTCGTTGCTCTGCATCTGCCGGATCACGGCCAGCATCTTGTGCAGGGCGGCCTCGGCCCGGCCCCCGGAGGCCAGGATGGAGCGGTAGTTCTCAATGCCGATAACGCGCAGAAAGCTTTTGAACACGAGATTGGCAGCGCCGTGCGTGGCGGAATCGAGAGCCAAGATGCGGTCGTAGGCGCGTTCGACCACGGACGCGCCCCAGTGCTGCTCCTCCCGCCGGCGGCTCAAAGGCAGATCCGCGCCGATAAAGCGCAAAGCGCGGCTGTGGTGGATGCGCTGTTTTTTCATTCCGTCCGCGCTCTGCACCTCGTAATATTCGGGATAGCCGAGCATGGGGCCGAGTTCGGAAATCGTCTCGGCTGACGGATTGACGCTGTGGCGATCCAGCACGTGCAGGCCCTTGAACGCGCCTTTGGGCACGGCGTCCGTTTCCAGCGGACTTGCGGGATCGTGCCCGTCGATGAGCAGCACGGCGATCGCGCCGCCGTACAGCCGGCCCCATTTGACGGCATCGGTCAGCCGGCCGGGAACGCCCGCGGAGCGGAAGGCCGCGAGCAATGCGTCCACGTCCTCCGGCGGCATGCGGGCGCGGATGTCCACGCCGCCGCGCAGCATGTCCTCGGCCACCACTTCGACCATGCGGGCCACGACCCAGGAGGTGCGGTACATGTCGTCGAGCGTCTGTTGGGAAAGCCTGCCGCCCGGCACGTAGCCGGAGCGGGCCAGGAGATTGTCCTGCCCCAGGCCCAGGCGGGCGCTGATATTATCAAAGCCGTCGTTCGTTTGAATCTGCTTCTGTGTTTTCGTCTGCGGGCGCGGGGCGCGCGCCGGGTTCCGCCGTCTATGCATCCGCCAAAACCTCCCATACGGATAAGCCGTGTGCTTTCAAATACCTGAGCGCCTGCGTCATGGCGTCCACCTGGTCGTCATGCCCGCCCGCCGGAAACGCGATCAGCTCTTCCACAAAATCCCGCACCCAGGGCGCGTGCCCGTCCGCCGGGATGTGCACGTTGCCTCCGGCCCAAAGAGCGGTCACGGCATGGGCGCGGGCAATCTTTGATCCGTCCGGTTGCACCGGAACAAGCCCCGGAATTTCATCCTTCAGCGCGTCGATAACCGCCGGGCCGTTGGCTTTGTCTTCGATCAGCACGACCGCGGCCTGGGGATGTCGGGCGCTCATGCCCCGCACCGCCTCCCGGCAGGCCGTAAAGCCCATGCGCGCCCGCACCTGATCGAGCAGGTAAAAATTCGGCCCGCGCCGGCCCCAGACCTGGCCGACCGCAAAATCGCCGCCGCTCGTGTCTTTAAAGGCCATGTCCCAGGAAAGGACGACTTCGTCCCAGAACTCGGGCAGATCTCCCGCGCTCCACCGCCGGATGCCGCTTTCCTGAAAGATGTTGCCGCCCTCGGCCACCGGGCTTTGCTGATACAGCGCGCTCCACTGCGCCGGGGAAAGACCGGCCTTGATCTCCAGCAGCTTTTCAAGCGGATGCAGTTCGGGCGCGAGCGCGACCATTTCCGCTCCGGCGGGCGCATCCCTGCTGTCGTCATCCGTACGACTCGAAGCCTCGCCTGCGGCTGACGCGTCCTTGTCGCTCAAAGCGGCCGCGGCCGCGGACTCCGTCGGCCTGCCGCAATAGGTGATTGCCGGAAATTTCAGCATTTTCGCGCGCGGGTTTGTCTTGGCCACAGTGGCGGCCAGATCGTCCACGGCCCAGGAAGTGGCCATGATGATGTGGCCGGAGCGCCTGGACAGCCGCGTGAGAAACACCGTGTTGTACCAGCCCTGTATGGTGCGCTTGACCGTTGCGCTGCGCGCCTCGGCCTCGTTTTTGATCGGGTCGTCGATGATGCCGATGTCCACGCTCCTGCCCGTAAGCGGCCCGCCCACGCCGGCGCAGACATAGGAACCCTTGCGCCCGGCGATTTCAAAGCGATCGGCGTTCAGCCGGGCGGCCGCGCCCTTGTCTTCCCGCCGCTTGCCCAGGGCGATTTCCGGGAAAAGGCGCTGATAGCTTTCTTCCATCATGATGCGCCGCACGTCGCGGTTCATGTCCCGCGACAGATCGGCGGAGTAGGAGCAGGCCGCGATGCGCGCGTCCGGCAGGCGGCCGAACACGAAGGCCGGAAAACGGCGGCTGACCAGCTCGCTCTTGCCGTGCTGCGGCGGAGCCTGGAGGATGAGCAACGGGCGCAGCCCGGCCGTTACCTCGCGCAGAAAGGCGTCGAGCGCCCCGCACACGGCTGCGGAAAACGCGCTGCGGCAATAGTCCGGCCGGGTGTAGGCGACGAAATCCGCCATGCCGCGCCGGGCCCGTTCCGCCGTGAGCAGACGCAGTTCGCGCTCCCGCAGGGCGGCTTCAAGCTCCGTTTGCCGCTTCGAGAACGGCGATGCGTTGCGCAAGTTCTTCATCGGAAAGCTCTTTCAGTTTTTCCGCGCCCAAAGCGGCGTTAAGGGCGACATCAAGCCGGGCGCGGGCTTCTTCCCGCATTTCGCGGCGGATCTGCCCGCGCAGTTTTTCGAGCTGCTCCTGATCCGCGCGCGCGATCCGGGAAAGTTCGCCCAACGAACGGGCCAGGGAAGCCGCCTCCGCAGCCGTGAGAGGCCTGTCAGCCTCCTCCAGGGCGCGCCCGATCCTGAAAAGGAGGATGCGCACGTTCTCCTGAAGAATGCGGCTCTGTTCGTTTTCCTGCTGGTGCGGTTCAAGTTCCCGCGCCAGGGCGCGCCCTGTTTCCCTGTTCCGGCTCATGCGGATGACGGTTCGTGAAAGCTCCCGCCCGCCGGGGGGGTCCTCTTTCGGAGATCCGGCGGCTTTGGGGCGCGCCGCGCTTCGGGAAGCCACGGCTCAGTCCAGAGGCGGCTTCTGCACGCCGGACACAACGCGCAGGCCGCGCGCGGCTTCCCCGCCCGTATCGGTAAGCGTGAGCGCCGGCATATGCCCCAGGTGCCCGCGCGTGACCAGTCCGGCACGGCGCAAGAATTCCGCATCCTCGGTGAGCACGTCCCGGTTCACGGCAAACAGCGTGGTTTCCAGGCCGAGAAGAAGCAGGCTTTCGCTCATGCGCCTGTCCGGCTCTTCCAGAAGCAGCAGCAGGATGACCAGCCGGCGGCGCTCCGTGACCTTGCGGATGAATTCCTCGTTGTGCTGCGTCATTCTTCCACTCCTGCGGGCGCAATCACATTTGCCGAAGCAGGTTCGACAAACGCGCCCTTGTTGTTCAAAGGCCCTGCCGGGCCTGACTCCGTCGGCCTGCGACTCATTTCAGGTGATGCTCCATGAGCATTTTGACGTTGGTTTCTATGCGCTCGACCGCCTGACCCTGGCCGCGCAGTTCCGCGCCCAGGGTTTTGATGTCCCCGCCCATGCGGGCCATTTCCACGCGCAGGCCGCGTATTTCCTCACCGGGCGGATAGGCGTCGAGCCGGGCTTCCAGGGCGGTATCCCTGCGTTCCAGCTTGTGCTGCTCCCGATCCAGGCCGTCCCAGCGCTCCGCGCAGGAGGCGCGCTTTTCCGCACAGTCTTTGATCGTCACGAAAATTTTTTTCAGTGACCAGAAGCCCCAGAGAGCCAAGCCCCAGAACAGGGGCTGGATCAGGGAAATGATTTCGGAAGCGCGTTGCAGCTCATCCATTATTGCACCACCTGGGCATCGTAGCAGTTCAGAGCCGCCCGCAGGCCGCTGATGTAGCGGCGCAGGCGGCTGTCGCGCTCCAGCGTCGCGTTGACATTGCCGGGATGATCCAGCGGGATATCGCCGTCAATGCGCGGCAGTACCGGCGCGACCGGGGCCGCGCAGGGCACGGGGCCGAGCACGCGCGCGGGCGCGACTTCCGGCCGGGCCGCACAGGCGCTACAGAGGGCGATTGAGATACTCAGCAGCAGCGCGGCGCGTTTCATGGCCCACTCCCTGTTGTGCCTGCTCCGGCGTGATGGGCGCGGGAGCGGATTTGTGCATGATGTCGTCGCGCAGGGCGGCGTCGTCCAGGCCCGCCCGTTCGCGGGCCAGACAGGCCGCGCCCAGAGCGGCCTGCGCGCCGGTCTGGATGTGCCGGTATTCGGCCTCGGCCTTACAGTCGGCAATTTTTTTCTGCGCTGCGGCAAGTTCCGCGCGGGTAAGCGCGTGTTCGTCCTCCTCCACCTGCAGGCGGAAACTCTGCACAACTGCGGCGCAGAGCAGAAGGGCGCACAGTATCCAGGCGAGCCTATCCACGGTTGTCCTCCAACTCGCGGGGCGAGGGCGGAGCCCCGCCGTATTCAAAGCGGGCCTGGGCCGCCTTGGCCCCCTGGGCCGCGCCGATAATGCCGGCCTCGGCATATCCCAGCGGGATATAATGCCCGGCCTTCAAACAGCCCCAGATCCACATGCCGAGCACGGTGAGCGTGATCAGCGCGGTAACAAGGCGCATGCAGGAAAATTCCCCGGCGTCGTCCCGAAAAAATTGCGAAAGAGCGGATTGCGGCAGGCCGGGCATCAAAACACTCCTTCGCGCGTCAGGCGCACCGTGAACTGCCA
>JAVBNZ010000037.1:0-3894 GCA_031551145.1 Desulfovibrionaceae bacterium
GCCGAGGCGCTCCACGCCCGCCTGCGCGAAGCCGACCCGGACTATGCGGCCCGCACCCCGGCCCGCAACCGGCAACGCCTGCTGCGCGCCCTGGCCGTATGGGAGGGCACGGGAAAAAGCTTTTCCGCCTGGCATGCCGAAGCCGGGCAACAGCCTTTTTGCCGCGTGCTCTGCCTGACCCTGCGCGCGGATCTCGCCGGCCTGACACCCCGCCTGGAACAACGCATCACGGCCATGCTGGAAGCCGGCGCCCTGGATGAAGCCCGCAGCGCCCTGGCGCGCTGCGCCGATCCCGTCGCGCCCGGCTGGACGGGCATAGGCTGCGCGGAGCTGTACCGGCACCTCACGGGCGAACTGAGCCTGGAACAAGCGCGCCTTCTCTGGCTGCGCAACACGCGATCCTATGCCAAGCGCCAGCTCACCTGGTTTCGCGGCCAGGCCGACTGCATATGGATGGATGCGGAGGATCATGCGGGCATGCTTGAAAGGGCGCACAACTTTTTGAGATGACGACACGCCGGCCGCGAGACCGGCGCGACGGCTGCAGCCGTCGGAGCAAGCGCAAACGACGTTTTGCGCGCAGCGACAGGAGCGAAAATTGTCAAACAATTTCTGCTCCCGTTGCATAGAAAACACGTTATTTCTCTGGTCATCCGACACAAAAAGCGCTATCTGCCGATAATGAATCCGCGCCGTTGTTGTTTCGTCCTCCTCTGCCTGCTGCTCACGGGCTGCGCGGCAAAACTGCCCGCGGGGGAGCCGCTTGACCCCGGCGAGGATCCGTCCGCGCGCTTCGCCGCCCCGGCGGCTCCCAAAACGCCCATTGCCGCGCCCAGGCTGCCCCCGCGCCTGGAGGCCGCCGCCAAGGCCGCACCCGCTCAAGCCATACCGGCCGACCAACCTCTGCCCTACACCGTGGAATGCGCCACGCCCACAGTGCCGGAACTTGCGAATTCTTTCAGCAAAAACAGCATATTAAATAGATTGATCGATACCCCGCCCAACGGCCGGGCCGCCCTCGAACAACGCCTTGCGGTATCCCTGAACGAAGGGCGCGACATTCTGCATTCATACGGCTATTATGCCGGCAACGTCACGGGCGGCATCGAATTGCCGCCCGCCCTGTCGGGAAACGGGGAGTCTCTTGCCCCTCCGCCTGAGGAGAAAGCTCCGCACGAGGCGGCCAAGGCCGTGGTGCGCGTCACGTTCGAGCCCGGCCCCCGCTACACGCTCGGCCGCACGCGGGTGACAATCGTTACTGAGAACGGCAGGGAGGAACCCGTGCCCGAACGGGAGCCTCCGTTGCGCCTGCCGCATAGCCTGGCCGACGTGGAACTGGCCGAAGGCTCCCCGGCCGAGGCCGGGGCGGTCACATCCGCCGTGGACCGGGTGCGCGACGCCTTTCAGGAAAAAGGCCATCCCTTCGCGGAGCTTGCCTCCGCCCGCTATACGCTGGATCACGGCGCGCGCAGGCTGGAGGCGGACGTGCGCATCAAGCCCGGCGCCTTCGTGCGCATGGGCGAAGTGCGCGCAGAGGGCGACGTGTCCGTCACCCAATACTGGCTGGACATACAGCGCCCCTGGAAACCCGGCGCACCCTGGAATCAGAAGGATATTGAAGCCTACCGCGACAAGCTGCGCCAGAGCGGCCTGTTCCGCAGCATAGAAATCGCCCCGGCTGCCGCAGAGGACGGCGAGGGCCGGCGCGAGGTGCTTGTCACCCTGGCTTCCGCGCCGGAGCGCACCTTGAGCGGCGCGCTGAAATACGATTCCGACTTCGGCCTCGGCGTGCAGGGCAACTGGGAACACCGCAACCTCACCGGCCGGGGCGACCGCCTGAGCCTGTCCCTGCCCCTGTGGATGGACATGCAGGAATTCACGGCCAAATACCGCCTGCCCTTCTTTTTCCGTGAAGATCAAACCTTTACCGCGCAGGCGGGCCTGCTGAACCAGAACCTGGACGCCTACGAGCTGCGCTCCGCCGCCGGGGCGGCCGGCATGGAGCGGCGCTTCAGTCCGCATTGGGCCGGCGCGTTCCAACTCGGCGCCGAAGGCGGGGAAGTGAAGGATCCCGGCCGGCCGCGCCGGGGCTATGCCCTGCTCAGCCTGCCCGTAAGCCTGACTTTCGACAACACCGGCAGCCTTCTGGACGCCGTAAAGGGCGTGCGCGTCACCGCCGCCGTCGGCCCCTACGCCGGCACCTACAACGAATCCTTCACCACGCTGCGCGGCCGGCTGGACGCTTACGCCTTCGCGCCCCTGGTCGGGGAAGACACGCTGGTGCTGGCCCTGCGCGGCACCTACGGCGCGCTTGTCGGGGCCAATGCCCGGGACGTGCCGCCCACGGTGCGCTTTTACAGCGGGGGCGGCGGTTCGGTGCGCGGCTACGCCTACCAGTCGCTGGGGCCGCGCAGTTCCGGCAAGGATCCGCTGGGCGGCACCTCGCTCATTGAATTCAGCGGGGAGGCGCGCCTAAAATTCTTGAAGGAATTCGGCATTGTCGCCTTTCTGGACGGCGGCACTGCCTTTGAGGGCGGCCCGGCGGATTTCGCCGACGAGGTGCGCCTGGGGGCGGGCGTGGGCCTGCGCTATTACACGGCCATAGGCCCGCTGCGCCTGGACGTGGCCACCCCGCTCACGCCCAGGTCGGATGACGCCCCCCTGCAATTCTATATAAGCATAGGGCAGAGTTTCTGATGGCCGCGTTCGCGAAATCGATGCCGCGCCGGGCGGCCCGTATCGCCCTCTTCGCCGGGGGCGGGCTGGTCGGTTTCTGCGCGCTGGTCATCATCGCGGCGCTGCTGCTCCTGCGCACACCGTACGCGGAACAAAAGCTTGCGGAACTGCTTGTCCAGATTCCGGCGGAACAGGGCTTTTCCCTGAAGCTCGGCGCACTGGAAGGCCCGCTGCCGGGGCGTCTGGCCCTGCGCGATCTGGTGATCGGCGACAAGGGCGGCCCCCTGGCGCGCGTGGCCGAACTGGAAGTGGGCATCAGCCTCGGCTCGCTGCTCGCCGGAAGCGCCGAGGCCGAACTGCTGCTGCGCAATGCGGAACTGCTGCGCCTGCCGCCGTCAGGCCCACCCGCGGAGCCTTCGCCGCCTTTCAATCCCGCCGACCTGCGCCTGCCCGAGCTGCCGCACCTGCCCCTGACCGTCAGGTTGAAAAGTCTGCGCCTGGAAAAACTGCGCGCGCCCACAGCCCTATTTTTCGGGGCCGCGCCGCCTGCCTTGCCCCCGGCCCTCGGCCCCCTGCCCCAATATGTCACGCTGGACGGCGAAGCCACGGCCGCCCTGACGGGCAGCGCGCTCAACGCCGGGCTCGATCTGCGCCTCACGACCGACGCCGGGCAAAGCCTGGACGCGCGCCTGCGGGCGAATATGGTCGGCGGCCGCGCCGGGTGTACGCTTTCCGGCGCGCTTTCCCTGCCGTTGCAGGGCGCGGAGGCAATCGCCCTGCGCTACGCCCT
Organism: Desulfovibrionaceae bacterium; assembly: GCA_031551145.1. GTDB lineage: Bacteria > Desulfobacterota > Desulfovibrionia > Desulfovibrionales > Desulfovibrionaceae > WRKB01. Next base: position 3,467 of record JAVBNZ010000037.1, read on the forward strand.
GGAAGCCGACCTGGAAAAGAATCTGCTGCGCCTTGCAAAGCTGGAATTGAACGGTCCGGGCCTGAACCTGAATACGGACGCCGCGCTGAAGCTCGACGCCGGCAGCGTCGATATTCATCTGGCCGCCGCGGCCGAAGACAACGCCGCCCGGCAACGCTTTCTGACGGCCCTGGCCGGACTTGCGCCGGAACAGAAGATCGGCGGTTCTCTCAAGCTTGATCTGGACGCCCGTGTTTCGGGTCTGCCCGGTTGGCCCGCCGCCCCGCCCCTGCCGGCCGTGGAAGGCACGCTGGCCCTGTCGGGCGAAAAGCTGCATCTTCCCCAGGCCGAGGGGCTGATAGGCCCGGATCTTGCGTTGCGCGCTTCTTTTGAGGGCGGGGGCGAAACCCCTCTGGAACTGAAATCACTGGAACTGCGCAGCGGCATTG
>JAVBNZ010000013.1:0-11859 GCA_031551145.1 Desulfovibrionaceae bacterium
TCAGCGCCCTGGTGCAATGGTACGACAAGCTCGACGTCGGCCAGAAAAAGCTGGTGGTGGGTCTGGGGTTGCTGTTGGCGGCCTGGCGGCTGCTCAACGCCGGATTCCTGGCCACGCCGCTGGGCATGATCATCATGGGGCTTACGGCGATCATCGCGCTCATCGACGACTACCAGACCTATATGGAGGGCGGCGAGAGCTATTTCGACTGGGGCCCCTGGGCCGGCACCATAGAAGCCTGCGTGGGGATGCTCAAAACCTTGCTCGGCACGATCTTCGCCCTGGGCAGCGCGCTGATAACCGGACTGACTCCCGCGTTTCAAGCGATTTTCCCCCTGCTCAAATGGCTGAATGATGCCGTCATGGGAGTCGCCAAAATCTTTTTGCAGGTTTTCACCGGCGATATCGCCGGCGCTCTCGATACGCTGTATTCGCTGCTTCTCGGCCTCAGCAACGCGATCAGGGATACGTTTTTTAACGTCTGCGGCTTAATCGGCGACGATTTCGCGGGGCTTTGGGGAAGGATAAGCGAGGCATTTCCGAACTTCGCCGCGATGGCCGAACGCGGAGCCGCCGCGCTCAAGGAATCTTTCACGCGGGCAGTCGCCTACGTCAAGGAACTGCTGGCGGATCTGCTGCCCGACTGGTTGGCCTCCAAGCTCGGCATCTCCAAGGACTCCGGCGGCAAGTCCGCCTCCGCTCCCGCGCCCGCAACGCCGGATCTGTCCACGGCCGCGCTCAACTCCAACCGGGTTACTGATCCCGCCCCGGCGCTCACGCCCGGCCCGGCGCAGGCCGCCGCTCTGTCCGCGCAAAACAACACGCAGACCAACAACATCAACGTCAAGGCGGACATGCAGATATACACCGACGATGCGGTGCGGGCCGGCAACCAGGCCGCAAGCCGCCTCGCCGACGCCACAGCGGAACAGGTGCGCAACACCAGGTTGGTGGCAAAATGAGCCAGACAATCTCCCGCGCATCCCAGCGCGTTTCCGCATACGCCTCCTCCCGTCTCGGCGGGCGGGCGGACGCGGCACAGCAAAAGTTGATGTCGCAAAACGCAACGCCGGTGCTGGTGCGGCCGGAGCGCAGCATAGGCGGGCTCTATCCCGATGTCGTTGTCGAGGAGCAGCACACGGACGAGCTGGAGATTACCGAGCACCCCGTGGAGCAGGGCGCGGCCATCCACGATCATGCCTACAAAAAACCCATGACCGTCAGCATACGGGCCGGGGTTACGGACGCCAAGGCGGGCGGCGGCGAAAAGCCCAGCGTGGAATTTTACGACAAGCTGCTGGAGTTGCAGGCCAAGCGCGAACCTTTCGACATCATCACCGGCAAACGCAAGTACAGCAACATGCTGGTCAAGTCGCTCTCCGTGCTCACCGGCGCGGATACGGAAAACTGCCTGATGTTCACGGCCGAATGTCAGGAGGTGATCATCGTCTCCACCCAGGTGACGGCCGTGCCCCCCAGGGCCAGGCACGCCAACCCGGCCAAAACCGGGGCCACTGAGGACAAGGGACAGAAACAGGCCCGTAAAAGCATGCTCAAGTCGGGGCTCGGATGATCAACGAACACTGGCTTATTCCCCTCACGCCCCAGGCGCAGAGTTTCGGCATCGTGCTGGCGGGCTGCGAATACCGCCTGACGTTACGCTGGTTCGATGTGCCGGAAGCGGGTTGGCATATCGACATCCAGGAACCGGAAGCCGCCGCGCCCATTCTGCTCGGCATGCATCTGGCGGCCGGCTGCGATCTGCTCAAGCCCTACGCTTACCAAGAGTACAACGGCGGGCTGTGGCTCAGTTCCGAATTGGCGGCCGGGCCGGACGAGCTGGGGGAGAAAGTCCGCCTGCTCTTCGGGCTGGGGGACATTAACGAGGAATTGTACGCCCCGGTTATGGCCGCGCTGGCCAAGGCCAGGGCCGCGCGGGACGCGGAATTGGCGGAGGCATACAAGGCGCGCTCGGCCGAGGGTGTGCGGAATGCCGAAGACTACAACACCCGGCTGCGCGAGGAGCAGGAGCGGCGCGACGCGGCCATGATCGCGGCCTGTTGCGAGCTGCGCCTGATATTGGCCGATTTGGCCGGGGTTACCTGCATCCAGTAGGAGATACAGGCCGACGGAGTCTGCGGCTGTAGCCGCTTTGAGCGACAAGGGCGCGTTTGCCGGATTTACTTCGGCAAACATGGAAGCGCCCGCAGGAGTGGTCATGGACGACATTTTACAGATAGCCAATGCCCTGCGCGACATGCGGGAGGACGGCGCGAAACTGCGCGCCTTCACTCAGGGCGACGAGGCCACCGAGGTCGACCTCGACGGCGTGGCCACCCCCAGCCTGCGCAAATGCCTGGCCGAGGCCGGGGCGCGCATAGACGCGCGGGTGGATGCGGAAATCGGCGACCTGGTCGCGGCGCGCATGGGCGCGGCCGATTCGGCCACGGAAGCGGGCGCGGCGGCGGAATTGGCCGGCGAAGCCCTGGAAGAGACGCGCGCGGCCATTGCGCGGGCCGGGGCCGCTTTTGATTTTTACGGCTTCCGGCGCACGGCGGACGGCCGCCTGCTCATCGAAACCGGCACCCCCGGCCCGCTCGACGCAACGGGGTGCGACGCGGTGGTTACGCTTCCGGCCGGCGCGCGCTTTGCGATAGATGCGCGCGGGCATCTCATCATAACCCTCGGCGAGGATTGATATGGCAATACTTGATTTGGGCAAAATACGCCCCAACTGGCGCGGCGACTGGAACACAACTGTTGAGGATTACGCGTTTTGGGACGTCGTCCGCCATGCCGGCTCGATATGGCTGGGCCTGGAGCCCAAAAAGGGCATTGCTCCCGGCGCGGAGGGCAGCGGGTGGGACGAACTGCTCAAGGGCCTGCCGCCCCTGGAGCACAAGGGCGACCTGGCGTTGTTCGACGGCGAGAAATACGTGCGCCTGCCCCTCGGCCTGCCCGGCCAGAACCTGCGCGCGGGCCTTGCCGGCATGCCGGAATGGGGCGCGGCCTCCGCGCGGCCCGGCACGGGCGTGGCCGCGCTGCCCAAAAACAGGGGCGGCAGCGTGCCCGGCAAGGCGAGCGCCTGCCTCAACGAGCAGGGCGAGGTGCTGGCCTGGGGCTGGGGCACGTACTACGGCAACGGCTCGCTTTCCGCCTCCCACACCTACACGCCCATGCCCGTGGGTGTAAGCGGCGCGCAGCCCAACGGCGGTTTTACCAAGCTCTACATGGGCATGGACGTGCTCTACGCGCTCGATAAGGACGGCAACGTGTGGACGGCCGGCCGCAACAACAACGGGCAACTCGGCCACGGCGACACCGTCAGCCGCCCCTGTCTGACCAGGGTGGAATATTTCGCCCAGCACAGCATCCGCATCCGCGAGGTCGTAACCCCGGCCCACTGGTACTATACCGGCACGGACACTCACAGCGCCCACAGCCTGTACGTCAGCAGTTATTTTCTGGGCGAAAACGGCCTGGTCTACGTCTGCGGTTATAACGCCGAAGGACAGCTCGGCCAGAACGATATCACAGTCAAAACCCTGCCCGTGGTCGTTACCGGCGTGTCAAACGTCGAGCAGCTCGTGGTGGCAACGACTTCCAGCGGCGCGGTGTATGCGCGCACGGGCGAGGGCAGGCTCTACGTATGGGGCTGCAACACCTCCGGCCAGCTCGGCCTGGGCGATGCCGCCAACCGTCTCAAAGCCACGCTCGTCACCAGCGTGCAGGATGTGGCCTGGGTGGCGGCCTGCGGCGATTTCGCACTCTGCCGCACAAGCGCGGGCCGCGTGTACGGCGCGGGCACCAACAACTACGGCCAGCTGGGCATCGGCGGCACGACAGCGGTTAATGTATGGACGCCGGCCAACGTAACCCTGCCGGCTGACCGCATCTACCTCTGCGGCAATTCGTCCGGCGGGGCCACCGCCTATATAGTGGATGAGGAAAATCAGCTCTGGGTCTGCGGCAGCAACACGGCCGGCCAGCTCGGCCTGGGCAACACGGCAAATCTCAGTTCGTTCGCCCGCGTGAGCCTGGACGAGCCCTGGCAGGGCAAGATCGCCAAAATTCGTTGCCTGTGCACGGACAACGACGCGCCGGCCGTGATCATCCTCGACACCGCCGGCGCACTGTGGAGCGCGGGCCGCAACACCCTGGGGCAGCTTGCGCGCGGAGACAACGCCAAGGCGGCGATCAACAACCGTTTTGCCAAGATGGTGCACGGCCTGCGGGCGGATCTGCGCTTCAGCGACGTCTTTATCGCCGGCTACAGCAACAGTCATCACGTGCTGGCCCTGGCGAGCGACGGGCGTTTGCTTTCTTGCGGATACAACGGCTGGGGCCAGCTCGGCACGCATGCCGGCAATCTGGTCACCGGCCAGGATCTGCTCTGCACGGTAAGGACGTAACATGATCAGCGGGCAAAACATCCACGAGCAGGGCCGGCAGTGGCTGCGCGACTGTTCCCTGGCCGTGGTGGGGGGCAGCGGCGCGGGCCTGGATTTGGCCGCGTTGCGCCTCACCTTCGCCACGCGCAAAGGGGACACGGAGACCCCCAACAGCGCGGAAATCCGGGTGTACAACCTCTCCGACGCCACGGCGAGCCGCATGCAGCGCGAGTTTACGCGGGTGGTGCTCCAGGCCGGCTATCAGGGCAACCTGGGCGTGATCTTCGACGGCAACATCCGGCAGTTCCGCAAGGGCCGGGAAAACGGCGTGGACAGCTATATGGAGATCATCGCGGCCGACGGCGACCAGGCCTACAACTTTGCGATGGTCAACACCACGCTGGCCGCCGGCTCCAAGCCCGGCGACCGCGTTACGGCCTGCCTGACCGAGTTCCAGGCCAAGGGCGTGGGCGCGGGCAGCCTGCCGGATTTGGGCGGCAACCCGCTGCCCAGGGCCAAGGTGATGTACGGCCCGGCCAAGAAGTACATGCGGGACGAGGCCAACGGCACCGGCTGCTCCTGGTCTATCCAGGACGGCGGCCTGACGATGGTCAAGCGCGACGGCTATCTGCCCGGCGAGGCCGTGGTGCTGACGCACGAAACGGGCCTGGTGGGCACAGCGGAGCAGACCAACGAGGGCATTAAGGTGCGCTGCCTGATCAATCCCCGGCTCAAGGTCAACGGCCGCATCAAGCTCAACAACGCGAGCATCCAGCGGGCCAAGACGGAGTTGAAAATGGCGGCCAAGCGCCCGCCCGCTATGGACAGGGACGGGATCTACAGGATCATCAAGGTCGAGTTCAACGGCGATACGCGCGGCCAGGACTGGTACGCCGACATGGTCTGCATCGGACTGGACGATACCGTGAATCTGCCCCTGGATATGGTGTAGGGGCGCGAGCGGCTTTTCGCGTGATGCTTCGTCAGGCTTCGCTTTTTACTCCGGTCACGTACGATAAGAGTACGCTCGCCTCCGTAAAAAGCTCGCCCTCCTCGCCTGACACGAAAAGCCGCCCGCGCCGGAAAGGAGTAGAGGGAAAATGGACAGAAGGGAAAGGGTCAACGATCCGGTCGAAACCCTGCGGGCGGCGATGGACGGCCGCCAGGCCGAAATGTGGACGGCGATGCCCGGCATTGTGCAGAGCTTTGATCCCAAGGCCATGACGGTCACAGTGCAACCGGCGGTCAAGGGCGAATTTCTGGACGAGCGCGGCAAGGCCAAGGCCGTGGATCTGCCGCTGCTTCAGGACGTGCCGGTCTGCTTCCCCTGCGGGGGCGGCTTCACCCTCACCCATCCGATCAAGGAGGGCGACGAGGCTCTCGTTGTCTTCGGCTCCCGCTGCATAGACGGCTGGTGGCAGAACGGCGACATCGGCGGCCGGCCGGATGAGCGCATGCACGATCTCTCGGACGGCTTCGCCATCGTGGGGCCCCACTCGCAGCCTCGCGTGCTCGATCCCGAGGTCGACAAGGACAACGTGCAGCTGCGCACGGACGACGGCGAGGCGCACATCACCATGATGCCGGATTACACGATCCGGCTCCAGAACCCCGAGGCGCGGGTCAAGATAAGCCCGGAAGGCGAAATCCTGGCCGAGAACAACGAAGCTTCCGTTACGCTCACGCCCGCGGGCGTGGCGCACGTCGTCGGCGAGCAGCGCATCATCCTGGATACGCCGCTGCTGGAGTTCCGCATCGGGCAATGGATTATGACCGGCCGGGGCCAGGGCAGGCCCAGGGCGGAAATTGAAGCCGATATCCTCCACCGGGGCGAATACGATCAGATCGGCAACTACACCCAGGACGGCTCGCACACGAGCACGGGCGACCAGATCGCCGGCGACGTGAGCCAGATCAGGCACACGCACAGGGATGTCGAGCCCGGCGGCGGCAACACGGGCGTGCCCAACAAGGGGTAAGGCGTGAAATATCGCAGATTGGACGAAGCCGGCGACATGGTCATGGGCCACGGGGACGCCGATTATTTGCAGGATGTGCCGGAAGCGGTCGCCCAGGCCGTGGTGACGCGCCTGCGTCTTTTGACCGGCGAGTGGTTTCTGGATCTCACCGAGGGCACGCCCTACAACCCGGCCGTGCTCGGCAAGCACACGGCGACCAGCTACGATTTTGCCCTGCGCGAGCGGGTGCTGGATACCGAGGGCGTGACGGAAATTCTGGACTACGAAAGCATTTTCGACGGCGAAACGCGCACGCTCACCGTAAACATTTATATCGACACTGTTTATGGCCCGATCAGACTGCAAGAGGTGATGTAATGGCGGTTACGGCGTTTATTGACGAGGACGGCATCCATATCCCCAGCTACCCCGAAGTGCTGGAGGACATCCGCAACGAGTTCCGCGCGATCTACGGGCCGGACATCTATCTGGAGCCGGATTCGCAGGAGGGCGAACTTTGCGCTGTGTTCTCCCTGCGCATATACGATTGCTGGACGCTGGCCGCCTCGGTCTACAACGCCTATTCCCCGCACACGGCCCAGGGCGTGGGCCTGTCTTCCGTGGTCAGGGTCAACGGCATCCGCCGGCAGAGCGCCTCATACAGCCATGTTATTCTGCGCGTCATCGGCCAGGCGGGCCTGACCATCACGAACGGCATCGCGACGGACGAAGCCGGGCAGCGCTGGTTTTTGCCGGAAGAGGTAATCCTTCCCCTGGAAGGCGAAATCGAGGTGACAGCCTGGGCTGAATTCGAGGGCGAAATCCGCGCCGCGCCCGGCGAGGTCAAAAACATCGCCACGCCCGTGCGGGGCTGGCACGCGGTCAACAACCCGGGGGCCGCCCGGCCCGGCGCGCCCGTGGAGACGGATGCGGCCCTGCGCAGGCGGCAGGCCATTTCCACCATGCTGCCCTCCAGTTCCATCTTTGACGGCACCTGCGGGGCCGTGGCGCAGATAGCGGGCGTCTCCCGTTCGCGCGGGTATGAGAATGATACCAGCGTGTACGACGCCAACGGCATTCCCCCGCACAGCATCAGTTTTGTGGTGGAAGGCGGCGACACCCAGGAGATCGGGCAGATCATCGCCATCAAAAAGGGGCCGGGCTGCGGCACGCACGGCGACACGGCCGTGCAGGTCTACGACGTCAAGGGCATTCCCGTGCCCGGCGGCATACGTTTTTTCCGGCCCGTGCTCATGCCCCTGGCCCTGGTTATCCGCATCCGTCCGCTGCCCGGCTACCTGGCCGCCACCGGCGCGCAAATCATCAACAACGCCTATGCCTATCTCAACAGCCACCGCATAGGCGACGACGTGCTGCTTTCCAAGCTCTATACGCCGCTGAACGCGGCCGACCCGGATGCGGAGCAGCGCAGTTTCGACGTGGTCGAGGTGCTGATCGGCCTGAAGGGCGGCGCGACCCTGCCGGCGAATTTCGCCGTGCCCTTCAATGCCGCCGTGTTTATCGAGGCGGCGGATATTTCTCTGCTGGAGTATTGATATGCGGATTGGCGAATATCTCAAGCTCATTTCCTCCCAGCACCGGCAGCGGGAACGCTACACGGCCACGGTGGAGGCGCTGCTCAAACAGCCCTGCGCGCAGGAGGATCTGCTGCACGCGCTGCGCACGGCCTTTGACCTGGACACGGCCGTGGGCGAGCAGCTCGACGCCACCGGCGTGCGCATCGGCCGCAGCCGGCATGTGAGCCTGCCGCTCGAAAATTATTTCTCCTGGAACATAGAGGGCCTCGGCTGGAACGAAGCGCCCTGGCGGGGCAAATACGACCCCGAAAGCTATATGCACCGCATGCCGGATGCCCTCTATCGGCAATTGCTCTACGCCAAGGTCGCGGCCAACCACTGGGACGGCACGGTGCCCGGAGCGTATGCGGCCTGGGAAATCGCCTTCGGCACGGAAAACAGCATCATCCTGATCCAGGACAATCAGGATATGTCGATGATTGTCGGCGTTTCCGGCAAAAATCTGGAAACGCTGTTCGAGCAGCTCCTGCTCCAGGGCTACGTTCCCCTGAAGCCCGAGGGCGTGCGCATAGCTTGGTTCGCCCTGCCGCCGGCCGGATGGATGGACGAGAGCGGGGACGGCAAGGGCCGGCTGTTCGCGTGGGACTGCGATTCCGAGGCTTTGGGCGGCTTTAACGAGGCGGCCTGGCCGCGCAAACTGGTGCCCCTGAACATGGACTATTACCGAGGAGCATGACAATGCCGCTGAAAGAAGGCGCTATCAACGAGATTCTGCCCTTTGCGCCGGAGGGGCTGGTGGAAGCCGGCGACCTGCTGGGGCTGTTGGAGTACGCGACCCACCCCCTGCGCCGGCGCGGGCATGCCGCCGGCATGGCCCTGCGCGAGGTCGAAAACCGCGCCAACCGGCAGGCCACGCACATGGCCGCCGGCCTGGCCCAGTTCATCGCCAACCGCTACCCGCCGGGCGTGACGGACGACGCCAACCTGGACAAGGTGGAAGAAGGGCTGGTGCACGCCATCACCAGCCTGCTCACCATCTACATCAGCGAACATCCCGGCTCGGGCGGCACGGGGGACGGCGAGCTTTCCGCGCCCACCGTCATTTCCCCCGCGCTGGACGAAACGGGCGTGCCGCTCACCCCCACCATCGTCATCCAGGAGGCGGTGGTTTCCGGCCAGGATATCGTCAACAAGCAGATACAGATATCCACCAAGTCGGATTTTTCGTCCTCCGTGTGGGACAGCAATTCCGTGGCCTACGCGCCGGCAAGTCTGGTGGGCGTCAGCCTGGCCAAGGCCACGCGCTATTACGTGCGCGCCCGGCTTTACGGCAGCAAGACGGGCTGGACGGGCTGGGGCGCGATCGTGCCGTTCACCACCACGGCCGTGGCCCCCGGGGACGAGTGGTCGTATTACTCGCCGGGCAGCTACGAGTTTATTGTGCCGGAAACCGGCGATTATCAGCTGACGGCGGCAGGGGCCGGCGGCGGCACCTACGCGCAGGTAATGAACTGGTGCTTCCCCAGCGGCGGGTACGGCGGGCGTTCCGCCGGCAAGCAGCGCTTGACCAGGGGCGACAAAATCACAGTTTCCGTCGGCTCCGGCGGGGGCGGGCACTGGAACTACGGCTGCGACTGCGGCTGGGCGGGCGGCAGCTCGTCCGTGGGCGGCTATGTTACGGGCACGGGCGGGCAGCCCGGCTGCGCCTGCGGCGGCTGCACCGACGGTGCTCCCGGCGTGGGCGTGGGCGGCAACCTGGAAAACGTCACCGGCGGCGGTTCGGCCGGCGGCACCAGCAATGTGCAGAACGGCGGCTCCGGCAACCCCGGCTGGTGCAGGATCAAATACGTAAGCGCGGCATAGGAGGCATATATGCAGGCGAAAAAATGGGCGCGCATCATGGACGGCAAGCCGGTGGAAATTCTGACCGAAGACCCGGCCGGGCGCTTTCACGCGGATATTTTATGGGTGCCGGTGCCGGAGGAACTCGCGCCGTATATCGACAGCACCTACACCTGGGACAAGGATGCCGGCGCGTTTGTGGAGGAACAGGAAGGCTACACGCTCGAAAAAGCCATAACCGCCAAGCAGCGGGAGATTATGGACGGTTACAAGGCCGTTTTCGCCGACGTGGAGCAGATGTATCCCCAGTGCGAGCGCGAGGGCTGGGCGCTGCAGGAGGCCGAGGCCACGGCGCTCATGGCCGATCCCGAGGCGGCCGCGCCTGTGCTCTCCGCCCTGGTGCAGATACGCGCCCGGGGGGAAACGCCGGCCGAACTGGCCGAAAAGGTGCTGGAAAACGCGGTGGCCTGGCGCGGTTTTTACGCCTGGTACACCGGGCAGCAGCAGAAGATGTACGCCGAGGTCGCGCGCCTCAAAACCGTGGCCGAGGTGACGGCCTACCGCGTGTTCTACGCGCGGCCGACGGACAGCGCCGGTGAATAATTACTCCGAAGAGGCGCTTCAGGAGATCGTCGACGGCTGCTCCGGCGGCGTGTCATGGCTCCATAAACGCCTGTTCGGCCGGGACGTCGCCTGCGTGTACTGCTGCGACGAGCACGACGTGGCCTATTACGAGGGCGGCGGGCCGGCCGACCGCCGCCGCGCGGATCAGCGTATGCGGGAGTGCGTGGCGGATGCCGGATTTCCGCTGTTGGCCTGGGTTATGTGGGCGGCCGTGAGGGTTTTCGGCGCTGGACATTGGGGGCGGGCGTGAGCGGGGTAAAGCACGACGCCGGCAAACTGCGGCTCGATCTCATCCCGCCGGAGATGCACCGCGCCCTGGGCGAAGTCCTCACGATGGGCGCGCGGAAATACGGCGACCGCAACTGGGAACAGGGCATCGCTCCTGAGCGCCTGTATGCGGCCGTGCAGCGTCACCTGCTGGCCTGGCGCGAGGGCGAGGAGCTTGATTCGGAGAGCGGGCTGCCGCATGTCTACCACGCGTTCTGCGGTCTGGGTATGCTGGCCACGCTCATGACGCGGCGGATAATGGACGGGGCCGGGCCGGACGCCGTCCGGGAGACCTTATTTCGGCGATAATTGACGATTTCGGCGCTTTTTGCCGAAAAATTGACAACGACATAGAGCATATTTTGAGCAGGCAGGCGGGGCGCGACAACGCCCCACCGAACCGCGCACCCGCGCGGCCCACGGCCCCCATGCGCTCAACTCTAAACGCATGGTTCGATCCGCTGCCCTTTTCTGTCCAGTGGCCACCGGACACGATCTGTTTACAGCGGCATGGGGCATGACACAAGAGGACGTTTACCGATGGACACCGCAGATAATCCCGTACACCTCAACAGCCGTCCGCCGCTCGCCGGGTGGATGGGCGGCAAATCCCTCCTGGCCAAGACCATCGTCTCCCGCATTCCGCCACACACGTGCTACGTCGAGCCGTTCGCCGGCGCGGCCTGGGTGCTGTTCTCCAAGCCGGAGAGCCGGGTGGAGGTCATCAACGACATCAACCGCGAGGTCGTAACCTTATATAGATGCGTGCAGCACCACCTGGAGGAGTTTGTCCGCTGGTTCAAGTGGGCGCTCGTGGCCAGGGACGAGTTCGAGCGCCTGAAGGCGGCCAATCCGGACACGCTGACCGACATTCAGCGCGCCGCGCGCTTCTACTACCTTCAGCAAGGCTGCTTCGGCGGGCGCGTCTTCCGGCCCACGTTCGGCTACGCGTCGACCAGGCCGCCCAAACTCAACCTGCTGCGCATCGAGGAGTATCTTTCGGCCGCGCACCTCAGGCTGGCCAGGGTGTACGTCGAGTGCCTGCCCTACGCGGAGGTGATTCGCCGCTACGACGGGCCGGAGACGTTTTTCTACGTCGACCCGCCCTATTGGGACTGCGAGACCTATTACGGCGAGGGCATCTTCAGCCGGGAGGATTTCGCGGCCCTGGCCGGGCAGCTCGCCGGCATCCGGGGGAGGTTTATCCTGAGCCTCAACGATACGCCCGGCGTGCGGGAG
>JAVBNZ010000079.1:0-24572 GCA_031551145.1 Desulfovibrionaceae bacterium
GCCTTCGTAGCCGTCTATGGCCCGGAGAAGCCCCCCTATGCCCTTGGGGTCGGTAATGGTGGCGTGGTGTTTCTTTTTGACCGGAGCCAAGGCGCCCACCAAATCGGCGGCGGGGTCGCGCTCGGCTCTCCCTGTGGCGATAGCGTAGCGAAAAACCTGACTGCAAATCCCGCGAACGCGCCGTGCGGTTTCAAGCGTGCCGCGCACTTCCATGCGGCGCAGGAGAGCCAGTACGTCCGGGGCGGATACCGAGCCTACAGCCTGTTTTCCGATGTGCGGGAACACAAGCTTTTCCAGACGGGTAATTACCGTTTCGGCGTGGCCTTCAGCCCATTTCTGCGAGAATTTGGCGAACCATTCCCGCGCCACACTTTCAAAGCTGTCGCCTTTGGATGGCCGGCCGAGCGCAGCTTTTTGTTGTCTGCGCTCTTCGCCGGGGTCGATGCCCTCATGGAGGATAGCGCGCGCTTCCCCGCACTTTATGCGGGCCTCTTTCAAGCCGACTTCAGGATAGACGCCGAGGGAGAGGCGCTTTTCCTTCCCGGCGAAACGGTACTTGAAGCGCCACCATTTACCTCCGCTGGGGGCAACTTCCAGATACAGGCCGCGTTCGTCAAAGTAGCGTTGTCGTTTGGAAGTAGGCGTAATGTTACGGATTTCACGGTCAGTAAGCGACATGGGGGCAACTCCTTCGGGGTATCACTTGGGGGCAATTGTTGCCCCAAAAGTTGCCCCCGGAATAGTTCAGATGTCGCTGGTTACACGAAGAGAAACCCGGAGTAACCAGCCAAGAAAACCTTAGTATTTCTTGGATTATTGGTCAATCCGGGTTTCATCGATTTTGATACTTGGCGGAGGGAGAGGGATTTGAACCCCCGGAGGGCTTGCACCCTCAACAGTTTTCAAGACTGCCGCTATCGACCGCTCAGCCATCCCTCCGCATTGGGGCAGTTTCAAAGCAAAAACATCACAAGGTGCGTCAGCCGCGCGCACTAGGCATAGTCCATTGCCGCGAAAGATTCAACGCGCCTTTTTGAATCCCGCTTGGCCGGCGTCTCAGCGCTGCGACCGGCCCATCAGGCTCAGCAGGCCGTCCAATATCGTCCAGGGATGGGGCGGGCAGCCGGGAATGTACAGATCCACGGGCAGTTCGGTCACGCCCTTGTGGCTTTCCACCGGATCCTGAAAAATGCCGCCCGAAATCGCGCACGCGCCGATCGCGATCACCAGGCGCGGGTCGGGCACGGCGTCAAAGCTGTCCAGGGTCGCCATGCGCATGTTTTTCGTTACCGGCCCGGTTACGGCCACGCCGTCCGCATGGCGGGGCGAAGCCGTGAAGTCCAGCCCATAACGCCCCAGATCGAAGACCGGCGTTCCCAGCACGTTGCAGTCCGCCTCGCAGGCGTTGCAGCCGCCCGCGCTCACCTGGCGCAGCCGCAGCGAACGTCGGAACAGCCTAAAACTTTCGCCCGGCACGGGGCCGGGATCGTCACAGGTAATTACCAGCCCTTCACGGGTGCGGGAGGCCAGCCGGTGCTCCCGGCTGAACGCGATTCTGCCCTGGGGGCAGCGCCGCGCGCATTCCCCGCAGAACACGCAGCGTCCCATATCGAGCGCCGGCCCCCCGGCCTGCAGCGCCAGCGCAACGGTCGGGCACACGGCAAGGCACTGCGCGCAGCCTTCCGGGCACGGCCCGGCGGCTATGCGCGGCCTGCCCAGAAAACGCTCGGGCAGCGCGGGCACGCTTTCGGGATAGGGGAAGCTCCGGTATCCCTGGCGCAGCCTTTCTCTCACGACATCGAACATGGTGACCTCTGGTGTTCTTGAGGGGGCGCCGCCCCCTCAAACTCCCCCGCAAGGGGGCGAACCCCCTTGACCCCTTTATGGGGAGTGTAATCCTTGCGGTAAATCCGAAATTTTTCCCGATATGCGCTCCCGGCCTACAAGTCGTGTCCGCAGTACGACAAATTAAAGCTCTTGTTGCAGAGCGGGAAGTCGGAAATCTGCTCGCCGCGCAGGGCCAGGGCCAGACCGAACCAGTTGTGGAAGGAGGGATCCACGATTTTATAGGCCGCGAAGCGCCCTTGGGCGTCGGTTACGGCGACGTGGCGCACTTCGCCGCGCCAGCCCTCGCTGATGCCGAGAGCCAGACGGTGGGGCGGCAGAGCGGACGGCGCGGGAGTGCGGATGCCCCCCTCAGGCAGGGTTTCCAGCGCCCGCTCGATAAAGGCGGCGGAGGCGTCCAGCTCGCGGCTGCGCACCAGGGCGCGGGCATACACGTCGCCGCCCTCGTGCCGGCAGAGGGGAATTTCGTCCGCCGGAGAGCCCGGCGCGGGAAAGTCACGGCGCGCATCCCGCAGCAGGCCGCAGGCCCTGGCGGCCGGGCCCACCAGCCCCACGGCGCGGGCGGCCGCGCCAGAAACAACGCCGCAGCCTTCATAGCGGGCGCGCACGCCTTCAGAGTTCAGGCTCAGATCCACGGCTCCGCGCGCGTCGCGATGGGCGGCGGCAAGGCGGGAGCGCAGTTCGTCGATCATGGCTGTGTCCACATCGATCCGCGCGCCGCCGGGGCAGACCAGCTCCCGGCCGAAGCGCTTGCCGCAGAGCAGGGCGGTCATGTTGAGAAAATCGCCGCGTATGCGGCCGCAATAATTGAGCGTGGGCAGATAACCCACGTCGCCCGCCAGCGCGCCCAGATCGCCGCAGTGGTTGGCCAGGCGTTCGAGTTCCAGCGCGATGCGGCGCAGTTGCCGGCCGCGCGGGGCGGCCTCGATGCCGTGCAGGCTTTCGAGCAGCAGGCAGTGGGCCAGGGCGTGGCCTATGCTGGTGTCGCCGGCCGCGCATTCCATAAAGTGCGGGGTGCGGCCGTCCGGCCCGCCTATGAGCGCGCGCTCTATGCCCCGATGCTGGAAGCCCAGGCTGATTTCAAGGTGCAGCACTTCCTCGCCGGAACACTGGAAGCGAAAGTGCCCCGGCTCGATCACGCCGGCATGCACCGGCCCCACGGCCACCTCATGCACTTCCGCGCCTTCCACACGGAAATAGCTCGTGTCGCCGGGCAGGGGGCGGAGCCGGGCGGGGTCGGTATACGGGGGATGGAAGCGTATGGGCTTGAGCCAGGGGTGCCCCTCGGGCGTGATGTCCCATTGTTCGCGGATTTCCCGTTCAAACCAGTGGGCCTGGGGAAAGGCGGGCGTGAGGGAAGGATAACGTGTCAGGACGTGGGAGCGCAGGGCGCGCACCGTGCCGTCCTTCTCGCGGGCGAGCAGGGCAAGCAGGCCCGTGCCCGTGCCTTCCGGGCCTTCCGGCAGGCCGAACAGGGCGTGCAGGCGGAATCCGCCTTCCAGGCCGGCCTCCAGTTCGGCAACGAAATTTTCGGCGCCGAAGCGGGGGATGTCCCGAAAATCCACGGCATGCAGGTAGCTGAATTCCATTTCAGGCTCCCAGCGCCGCGGCCGTCCGGCGCAAAAAGTCCGTCATCCACGGGGGAACGTAGAGCCCCAGCATGAGCACCAGCGCGCAGAGCACCAGCGGCGGCCCGGTGTTGAAAAAGCCCTCGCGGTACACGGCCGTGACCGAAGGCGGGCGGGACGACTGCACCATGTGCAGCACCGGCACCGACATGCCCACGAAGATCACCGCCAGCAACGCGAGATAGATGCCCGCCGGCACGATCTGCCCCTTGCCCAGCATGGCCGTGAGTATGGAAAATTCGCTCACGAACAGGCCGAAGGGCGGCGAGCCCACTATGGCCAGGAAGCCGGCCGTCCAAAGCGTGGCGGTTAGCGGCATGGTCCAGCGCATGCCGCGCACGTCGTGGCTGGAGGTGGTGCGGTAGTGCTTGAGGATGTTCCCGGCCAGCATAAAGAGCATGGCCTTGGCCAGTGAATGGTTGACGGCGTGGAGCATGGCCCCGAAGACCGCGCCGCCGCCCATGCCCACGCCCAGGGCCAGAATGCCCATGTGCTCCACGCTGGAATAGGCCAGCAGGCGTTTGAAATGCCCCATGCCCACGATGAACACGGCCGCCGTGCCCATGGACAGCAGGCCGAAGAAAACGAGCAGCCCGCTGCTGAATTCGCCCAAGCCGGCCGGGAGCAGGATCTGATGCCCGCGCAGTATGCCCAGAAAGGCGCAGTTGAGCAGGGCCCCGGAAAGCAGGGCGGAGACGAGGGAAGGGGCCTCGCTGTGCGCGTCGGGCAGCCAGTTGTGCAGAGGCGAAAGGCCCATCTTGGTGCCGTAGCCCACGAGCATGAAGACAAAAGCCGCCTTGAGCCAGACCGGGTTCGCCTTGGCGGCCGAGGCAAGAAGCCCGGGCAGGTTCATGGACTGCGCGGTCTCGCCGCCCGCCCCGTGGAAGGCGAAGGCCAGAAGGATGTTGCCCAGCAGGGCCATGGCGATGCCCACGGAACAGATGATCAGGTATTTCCAGGTGGCTTCCAGCGAACGGCGGTGGCGGTGGAAATAGATCAGCGGGGCCGAGGCCAGGGTGGTGCATTCTATGCCCACCCAGAGCAGGCCGAGGTGGCGGGTGGAGGTCACCAGGGTCATGGCGGCGAGAAAAAAGCAGAGGCAGGCGCAGAAGCGCTGTTCCGGCAGGTTGGTGAAGCTTTCGTTGTCGCGCAGGTCGTGCCGGGGGCCGTCGTCCTCTTCGCGCAGGTATCCCACGGCGTAGATGGAGGCCATGAAGAAGAGCAGGCTGGAAAGGGCCATGAAGAAGAGCCCCGGCGCGTCGGGATTGAGCAGGCCGTTCCACCTGGGTTCGGGCGGGAAAACGAAGCACAGGCCCACCAGCGTAAGGTGCGCCGTTGCCGTTGCCGCCAGCAGGCCGCGCCTGAGCGTTGCGGAAAAGAGCGCCGGCATGACGAGGCCCGCGGCGGCCGGGATGAGGATCAGCAGGGCGAGCATTGTGTGTTCGTGTCTCCGTCAATCTCTCAACGAACAAAAGCGGCCGACGATTTTCGGGAATATCGCCGCGCCGGAAAACGCGGTTTCCGGCTTGCTCCGCCGCCCTTCGGCGGCGCGCCGGGCTCCCGCCCGTCGATAGCCGTGCTTTGCCGTAATCGACACCTTCACGCCTCCGTCAGTCGCGCAGGGAGCAGAAACGCCCCACGTCTATGGATTCAAAGGTGTTGCTGATGTGGTTGATGGCTATGCCCATCACAAACACGGCCACCAGCACGTCGAGCAGAATCAGCAGTTCGAACCA
The DNA here is from genome assembly GCA_031551145.1 of Desulfovibrionaceae bacterium. Lineage (GTDB taxonomy): Bacteria > Desulfobacterota > Desulfovibrionia > Desulfovibrionales > Desulfovibrionaceae > WRKB01. Next base: position 5,210 of record JAVBNZ010000079.1, read on the forward strand.
GCTTCCGCCTTCGGCGGCCACCAGGGGCAGGCCGAGGAGGAAGATGCCGTTTTCCGCCGCCAGATAGCCGATCACCTGGGTAAGCGCCTTCATCCGCCCGACAAGCAGGATGAAACCGGTGCAGATGGTGGTGAAGGCCGCCGGGAAAAGCAGGAAGGGAAAGAAATCCGCGCCCAGATCCAGGCGGTTCTCCAGCCAGAAGGCGAAGAGCAGGGCGCCCACGCCCGTCAGAATGGAGAGGTTGTAGCTCAAATACGGCACCAGGCGCGATTCGTGCGCGACGCGGCGCGCGGTGCGGCGCAGCAGCAGCGGAAAGGCCACGCCCTTGATGGCCAGCACCGCGCCGGAAAAGATCAGGCAGCTGACGAGGTCAGCGCTCACGGGCAGGGAGAAAAGCAAAAACGCCAGCAGCACGCCCTGCACGGCCACCATGCGGATAAGCGACTTCATCCCGTTCACGGCCAGCAGGCCGAAGTTGTTCAGCAGCAGAAGGATGACGGTGATTTGAAACAGAGTGTGCATGCCGTTTCCCTCTCAGCGAAACAGGGTCAAAACGAGCACTATGCCCGCCGGCACGCCGGCCGCGCCCAGCAGTTGGGGCACCAGCAAAAGGCGCAGGCGCGCCGCGCAGGATTCCACAATGCCCGTTGCCACGGCCGTGCCGAAAATGCCCGCGCCTATCAGCGCGAACTCCAGCACGTCGTTGTCCGGAAAGCCCGGCACCAGAATGTCGACGAGAAGAAGAGCGAACAGCCAGAGCTTGAGCGAGGAGGCGTAGAGGATAAAGGCCAGGTTCGGGCCGGAGTGATCGAGAATGATCACTTCGTGGATCATGGTCAGTTCCAGATGGGTGTTGGGATCGTCCACCGGAATGCGGCAGTTCTCCACCAGCAGGAGGAGGAAGAGCACCACGGGGATGAGCAGCAGTTCCGGCCGCGCCAGCGTCCAGATGCGCATGCTCGCGTCGTAAAAGAGCGTGAACAGCTCCGGCGGGGCGTTCGTGCTCAGGGCCAGGAAGCAGAGAAAGAGCACCGGCTCGGCCAGGGCGGAAAAGGCCGCCTCGCGGCTCGCGCCCATGCCCTCAAAGCTCGAACCCGTGTCCAGAGCGGCCAGCACCAGGGCGAAACGCCCAAAGCCCAGCAGGTAGGCCATGAGGATGAAATCGCCCTCAAAACCCACGGGCGCGCGCACCGAGCCGAAGGGCACGAAGAGCAGGGCGCAGACCGTCGCGGCAAGATAGATCGAAGGGCCCAGGGCAAAGGCCTGCGTGGTGGTGGGGCTGATAACCTCGCCCTTGCGCAGCAGTTTGAAGATGTCGAAATACAGCTGAAGCAGGGGCCTGCCTTTGCGCCCGCCGAAAATCGCCTTGACGCGGTTGATGATGCCGCTGAGCAGCGGGGCGCAGATCAGGCCGAGCAGCAGAACAGCCCAGGAGTCGCTCATGCGCGCAGCCCCCAGACCAGCAATCCCGCCGCCGTGATCAGGATGTAGAGGATGTAGAGGTGGATGCGGCCGTGCTGCACGATCTTCAGCGCGTTGCAGAAGCGGAGCACGTTTTCGAACAGCGGCGTGAACACGCTGCCGAGCAGGCGGTCGGACAGGCGCACGTCAAAGGAGGCCTTGGAAGGAAAGAACGTCCCCCACTGCACGTGGCGGCGCGCCACGCCCATGACGGCGGAGAACAGCGCGGTCAAAGGCTCCACAAAGGACAGCGAACCGTACTGGATGCGGGGGCTTGAGGGTTGAAAGCCGCAGGCCCAGGTGCGCGAAACGCGCACGCCGGAACGTTTGAGCAGCAGCCGGCGCACAAGGAACAGCAGCGCGATTCCGGCGAGAAGACAGAGAAAGATCGTCCGGCAGTGGGCCAGCAGATCGCTGGTCCGGGCCAGGGCCGGCAGGCTGCCCGTCTGATCCGGCAGCAGGCTGAAGGCCGCCTGCACCGGCAGGGAAAAAACCGCCGGCGCGGCCAGGCCGAGTCCCGCGCAGGTCAGGGCGAGCACGGCCAGGCAGGCGTGGCTGAGGCGTCCGGGCGCTCCGGCGTTGGCTGCCGCGCCGGAGCGCGGCTCTCCCAGAAAGGCCGTGCCGTAGGCCTTGGCAAAGGCCGCGGCCGCCAGCCCGCCCATGAAGACCAGGCAGGCCAGGGCCGCGAAGAGCGCGGCCCGGTTGCCGACCTCCGGCAGGGAATTGCCCTTGAGCAGGGCGAGCAGCAGTGTGAATTCCCCGGCAAAGCCGTTCAGGGGGGGCAGGCAGGCGATGGCGCAGGCCCCCAGGGCAAAGGCCGCGCCCACATACGGCATGCGTTTCTGCAATCCGCCCAGAAATTGCAGCTGCACGGTGTGCGCGCCGTGCAGCACTTCGCCGGCGCACAAAAAGAGCAGGCCCTTCATGGCCGAATGGTTGAGCATGTGGAAAAAGGCCGCGCCGTAGCCCAGCACGGCAAGCTCCGCCCTGCCCGCGTGCGTGCCGATACAGCCCGCGCCGAGCCCCATGAGCACGATGCCCATATTCTCCACGCTGGAATAGGCCAGCAGACGTTTCAACTGGCTTTGCACCAGAGCTTTCAGGATGCCGGTGAGGCCGGTGATCACCCCGGCCGCAAGCAGCAGCCATCCCCACCATTCCTGCACCGGGGCAAGGATTTGCAGGCTGCGCGCCAGACCGTAAACGCCGGCGTTGATCATGGCCCCGGAAAGCAGGGCCGAGATATGGCTGGGCGCGGCCGGATGCGCCTCGGGCAGCCAGACGTGGAAGGGCACAAAGCCCGCCTTGGCCCCGAAGCCGATAAAGGACAGCATGAAGAGCGCCGAGGCCGTCAGGGGTGCGAAGCGCGTCGCCGTGTAGGCGTCAAAGGCGGTGCTGCCCGTCTCCGCCCAGAGCAGGCCGAACATGCCGATAAGGCAGACCGCGCCGAGGTGCGCGGCCACAAGGTAGATCCAGGAGGCTTCGCGCACGTGGGCGTCGTTGTCGTAAAAGTCGATGAGGAAGAACGGCGCAAGGGACATTATTTCCCAGGCGAGCAGGAAGAGCACGGCGTCGCGCGCGGACAGCACCAGGGCCAGACCGAGAATGAGCAGGGTATAGAAGGCCCAGTGCGCGCCCAGATTGTGTTCGTGCGGCGGGGAATGGGAAAGGTGCGCCATGCCCGACAGGGCGCAGACCGCGCCCAGACCGAAACAGGGCAGCAGAAAGAGACGGGTGACGGGATCCAGGCCGAGGGCCAGGCCGCCCAGCGGCAGGCCCCAGGGAAAATGCAGCAGCACGGCGGAATCCCAGGGTTCCAGGCAGAGGGAGATCAAGCCGAGCACGCAGCCCAGGCAGGCGCCGCCGGCGCCCAGGCCGTTGGCCCAGGGCCTTTCACCGCTGCATGCGGACAGAAAGGCCGAAGCCGCCAGGGCGCATAAGGCGATGACGAACAGATCCATAAGAGCATTTTCACTTTGAAAAAGTGTAAAATGATCCGCCGGCGCGAACCGCCGGAGCCGCTGCCGCTGCAGGCAACAAACTCTTCATGTCTAGGACAAGTCCGCCTGAGGGTCAAGGGCCGCCTACAATTCCACGCGTCGCACCGGGCCTTTCGCGTCGCTGATTTTCCGGCGCAACTGCTGCCGCCAGTCCTCGCCGATCAGGGTTTCGGCCAGCCATTCCGCAAGGTGCAGCACGGGCCGCTTGTCGTTCATGGACAGCAGAATGCGCCCTATGCCCACCTTGCAGGAGGGGCAGCCCACGAGGATCGGCCCCTGGTAGTTCGCGCTGCGCGCTTCCAGATCCCGCCGCTTGCGGTCGCGCAGAATGTTGTAGATTTCCGGGCTGGTGAAGGCGCCCATGCCGGATTCGCCGCAGCAGCCCGTGGAAAGCACAATTTTCGCCCCGGTCGCGCTTTCCAGCGCGGCGGCGATCTGCGCGTGCCCCTTGATTTTGTGCAGGCCCGGCCATTCCATGTGGCAGGCGGTGTGGTAGACAAACTTCCGCCCGGCGAGAGCGCCCGGCGCGGCGGACGCGCCCAGCCGGCTCAAGGCCAGCTGCACCGTGTCCTGCCGCTCAATGCCGGGAAAAATGTCTTCCATGTCACAGCGTTCCAGGCTGTCGCGGCAGGAGCCGCAGGCCGTGAGCAGAAAGCCGGGCGTAAGTCCCGCCTTGTCCGCTTCTTCCCGCACTTCCCGAAAAGCCGCGAGGTTGGTTTCCCGGTTGCGCCGGTACAGGCCTTCCGTTCCGGCCGCAAGCAGGGGATAGCCGCAACAGAGATGGCGCGGGGGCAGCAGCACGGCCACGCCCGCCTTGAGCAGCAGGGCTATGCCGGCCTGGGCGATGCGGTCGTAAAAGAGCGCGCCGCCGCAGCCCGGGAAATAGAAGGCCGCCGGCATGTCGGGCGTGGGATCGCCGGGCACGAAGATCGAACCTTTACGGATCTTGAGCGATTCATAGAGATTGGTATAGCCGAGTTTGGGGCCCTTGGACGAAAACATCGGATTCTGGATACGTCTGCGCCAGGCCTCCGGCACCATGCCGAGCGCCTTGTTCTGCATTTTCTGGCCCAGAGAGGCGTATTTGGCGGCCTTGGGCACGCGCAGCGCGGGTTCCTCGGCCAGCCAGCTCAGGGCGCGGCTTTTGAGCGGGTGCCCGCCCGCGCCTTCATCTTCCAGCACGGTGTGCAGGGAGAGCGCCACCTCGGCAAAGGGAATTTTCACCGGGCAGATGGCCGTGCATTTGCCGCAGCCCGTGCAGTGCTCCACCATGCGGCGCAGTTCGGCCAGCAGGCGGGGCTCTATGGATCCGGTGTTGACCTGGGAATAATACACCGCCTCCAGCAGCATGCCCAGCACCATGTTCTTGTTGCGCGGGTGCCACTGCATGGAACGTTCGGGATAGCACATGGAGCAGTGCTGCTTGCACTTGCCGCAACGGGTACAGATCTGCACGTCCGTAAGCAGCTTGATCAGCCGCTCCTTGCCGGGCAGGCCGCTTTCGCGGATGTCGCCGATCAGGCGGTTGAAGGAAAAGGTGAAGGGCTGCACCGGCAGTTCACGCTGCACGAGCTTGCCGGGGTTGCACACGTCGCGGGGATCGACGCGCTCCTTGAAGGCGCGCAGCGCGTCCATTTTCTCCTTGTTGAGAAAACGCAGTTTGGTGATGCCTATGCCGTGCTCGCCCGAGACCTCGCCGCCCATTTCCTGGCTTTCGGCCATAACGCGGGCAGCCGTTTCCTCGGCCTGCTCCAGCATGACAGGGTCGTTGGAATTCACGGGAATGTTGACGTGGCAGTTGCCGTCGCCCGCGTGCATGTGGCTGGCCACGATCACGCGGCTTGCCGACATGTGGTCGCGTATTTTCTCGATTTTGCGCTTCAGGTGCGGATATTTGAGGGCCAGACTGTCCAGAAAGGCCACGGCCCGATCCTGCATTTCCTCGTCCGAGACCTCGGCGGCCGGCACTTCGCCCAGCGCGGCCTTGGAGACAAAGGAGAATTCGCGGTTGAACTCCTTGTCCTCCATCGGAAAACCCGCCAGGCAGCCCACGGCCTGGAGCGCGCTGCGAAAGGCCACGGCCGCGCATTCCAGGTTGAGCTGTTCGAGAAAGAGCGCGAAATCCGGGATGCGGTCCATGGGAATGACCACGTCCTCGTTGATCTTGAAGCCCGAGGTGCGCCGCGCGATGGCCGAAAGTTTGTGGCGGTCCTCCCAGAACAGCTCGGCTTCCTTTTCGTCCTTGGCCGCGATGATGTCCACGTTTTCGCGGCTTTGCGCCAGTTCGACAATCTCCTGCACGCAGAGGTTGAGCAGGTAGGGATCGTCCCCGTCCACCTGGAGCAGGATCACGGAAATGGGCGAGCCTTCATAACGTGTGGATTTGCGTTTGTATTCAATGGCCTGCACGTACTTGGCATTGAATTCCTCCAGGGCGGAAAGGCGGGCGTAGTCGCCGCGCTCCCGTATGCGGGCGCGCAGATCCACCAGATCGCGCACCACCACGGCCGCCGGATGCATGGAGCGGCCGAAAAATTCCAGCACCAGCACCCGCGAATGCAGGGGTTTTTTGTGCAGCAGAAAAGAGGCCTCGGTAATGATGCCGTCCGTGCCTTCCTTCTGCATGCCGGGCAGGCCGCCCAGGGCCTTGTTTGTCACGTCCTTGCCGAGGCCCGGCAGGCGGATTTCGTCCCCCTTGAGCTGCACCACATTGCGCACGCCGCCGCTCACGTCCTTAACCACGAACACGGCGGTTTCTTCCGGCAGGATTTTATGGCCGGGATGGTCCTCGCGCTCCACGGTGACGATTTCGCCCGTGGGCGTGACCATGCGCCACCAGAGCAGATTGTCGAGCGTGGTGCCGTATTCGAAAGCGCAGGGGCCGCCCGCGTTTTCCGAAATATTGCCGCCGATGGTGGAGGCCGACTTGGAGGCCGGATCCACGGTCAGCAGATAGCCCGCTTTGCCCGCGGCCTGCACGGCGTTCTGGGTGATCACCCCTGCCTGGCAGATCAGGCTGGGCCGCCCGGCTTCGGCGTCCACGGGATCGATGCGCGTCAGCCGCGTGGTGCTGACGATGACCGTGCGCTTGCGCGCCGGCACCGCGCCGCCCGTCATGCCGGAACCGCCGCCGCGCGGGATGAGCGCGAACTTCATTTCGTTGGCCAGCTTTACCAGATCCGCGACCTGCTCGGTGGAGTCGGGCTCCACCACCAGAAGCGGCAGTTCCATGCGCAGGTCGGTGGCATCGGTGGCGTTTTCCACCAGCGCGCCGGGCCGCGTGATCACGCACTCGTCGGGCAAAAATTCCCTGAGGCGCTTGATGAGCTCGGCGCGGAACTCCATCTCGGCCTCGTGCGCGGACCAGAACATGGTGATGCCTTCGCCGATGGAGTTGGCGTAATGGTGCGCCAGGGCAAAGGATTCGCCGTCAAAGCGGGCCTTGACGCTGGCCTTGACCGTGGCCGCGTCGATAAAGGGATTGTAGGCCACCAGGAAAAGTTCTTCCGCGATGGCGATGGCCAGCCGGCGCACGGATTCGGGCCAGTCTTCAAAATCCTGTTTGTTGACGCGCAGAATGCGGTTGACGACGAAATCGGGCGAAATCGAAATATGCGGGCCTTTGTGGGGCATGGGGAAGTCACCTTTGAAAGAAATCAGGGGCGGACGCGCCGTTGCAAACCCCGCCTCGGAGCCTGCCGTCGATTTCGAGAACGCGGACGCATCCGGAAACAAAAAATATAAGCCGTCGCGGCGGGGATGGCAAGGACGCCGGCGAACATGAAATTCTCCTCGGGTGCTACACCCGGAGCACGAGGTACTGCTTCATCTTGGCGATGAGTTCTTCAATGTTGATGGGCTTGCCGATGTGGTCGGTCATGCCGGCGGCCAGGCAGCGTTCGACGTCCTCGCGGAAGACGTTGGCGGTCATGGCCACGATGGGCACGGCCTTTGCCTCGGGCTGCTCAAGGCCGCGTATGCGCCGGGTGGCTTCATAACCGTCCACTTCCGGCATGTGGATGTCCATAAAGATCAGGTCGTACATGGAAGGGGTGTTTCGGAACATGTCAAAGGCCTGTTGCCCGTTTTCGGCGCAGTCGACGATGACCTTGGTATGTTCGAGCAGGGAGATGACGATTTCGCGGTTGATGTCGTTGTCTTCGGCCAGCAGTACGCGGTAGCCGGCAAAGATGCCGTCGTCGGCCGGGGCGTGGTGTTCGGCCGGCAGGCTGCATTGTTCGGGGCCCATGCAGCCGTTGATGCAGTCCACAATGAGCGAGGAAAAGAGAGGTTTGGGCAGAAAACCGTCCACACCGGCCGCCTTGGCGTCTTTTTCGATATCACCCCATTGGGTTGCGGAGATCATGATGACAACGGAGCTTGAGCCGAAGCGCCGCTTGATGCGGCGCGTCAGTTCTATGCCGTCCATGCCCGGCATCTGCCAGTCGACAAAGGCGAGATTGTAGGGCGCGTTCTGAGCCGCGTCGAGCAGTGCGACGGCTTCAAATCCGTCCGCCGCGGTCTCGCAGGCAAAGCCGACGGTTTTTGCGAGTTCGGAAAAATATTCGCGCACTTCCGGTGCATCGTCCACAACGAGCACGCGCAGGTTGCTCCAGTGGACGCCGGGACTCAGAAGGTAGGTGCGGCGGTTTGTGCCCTTTTTGACCATGAAGGTGAAGGAGAAGATCGCGCCTTGCCCCTCGGCGGGTTCCGCGTGGATTTCGCCGCCCATGAGTTCGACGATGCTTTTGGAAATGGCCAGGCCGAGGCCGGTACCGCCGAATTTGCGCGCGATGCCGCCGTCGGCCTGCTCGAAGGAGTGGAAAAGCCTGCTCCGCTGTTCCTCGGTAATGCCTATGCCGGTGTCGGTTATGGATATCTGGAGCATACAGGTGTCGTCCTGCTCTTCCAGCACGCGGGCGTTCAGGGTGATGCTGCCTTTTTCGGGCGTGAATTTTACGGCGTTGGAAAGGAGGTTGGCGACAACCTGGGCCAGGCGCTGTTCGTCGGCCACGACAGTGTAGGGAATGTTGGGATCGATGTGGACGATGAGGGTTTGGCTTTTTTCCTCCACACGGAAATTGATTACGTTGACAACGCGCAGCAGCAGCTTTTCGAGGCGGAATTCCGTGGGCGAGAGCTCGAACTTGTTGGCCTCGATCTTCGACATGTCGAGAATGTCGTTGATGACGCCCAACAGGTGTTTGGAGGCGCTGTCGATCTTTTCCAGGCAATAGTCTTTCTTGGTCGTTTCCTGCGAGCCCTGGGCGATGCTCGTCATACCGATGATGGCATTCAAGGGCGTGCGCATTTCATGGCTCATGCGCGAGAGAAATTCGCCCTTGGCGCGGCTGGATTGTTCGGCCTGATCCTTGGCGGCGATCAGGTCTTTTTCGAGCTGCCGTTTTTCCGTGATGTCGGAAGCTATGGCGCCGATGCCGATTTTTTTGGAATCCGTGGTGAACACGGAAAAGTTCAGAATGCGGACCGTTCCGTCTTTTCTGCGCAGCGGCAGTTCGAATTCGGCTCTGCCTTCCCTCAGGGTGCGGGGCAGCGTGTTTTCCATGATGTCGGCATAGGTCGCGGGATTGAAGATGAGGGGCATGCCGCCCGCCCGCAGTTCCTCCTCGCTGTAGCCCGTCATCCTCAGCGCCCCCGGATTGAGGTATTCGAAGGCGCCTTCGGGACTGACGTAGGATATGTACTGCGGCGAACTGTTGACGATGGAGGACATGCGCAGCAGCTTTTCTTCCGTGGCGTTGCGCTCGATAGCCCCGGAGATGACGCTGCCGATGAGGGTGATGAGCTGCTTGTCGCTTCCGCTCCAGGCGCGGGTATGCTCTGTCTCCTCAAAGACCAGCATGCCCCACGGTTTCCCCTCTATGAAGACCGGCGCCGCGATAAGCGCCTTCACGCCCTGTTTGCGCGGATTTTCGAGATATTCCACGCCGCTGATGTCTTCGTAGGCCAGGAAAGGTTCCCGGCGGGCGGTCAGGTCGGCGAGCATCCCGCCTCCTTCGGGAAAGAAAAAGGTGTCCGCGCTGAGCGGCCCGACGCCCCGTTCTTTGTTATGCCAGACGTAATCGAAGCGTATGGCCTTGCCGCCGTGACTCAGCGCGCCCAGCAGAATGCGGCCCAGGTTCATGAATTCGCCGGCCATGCGCAGGGCGTCGGTGATCAGGCTGTCCATGTCGGCGGAGGAGATGAAGCTTTGCGCCATGGCGGCCATCAGCTCCTGCTGATCCAGGCGTTGCTTCAGGCTTTCCTCGGCGCGCTTGATGTCGGTGACGTCGACCGAATGCTGCAGGTGCACCTTTCTGCCGTCGGGCCAGTCGATCAGGCGGTCGGTATTGTGGTACCAACGCCCGGTGAGCGTGCTGTGCTCCTCCCATATGACCACTTCGTCGGGATTTTTTTCCAGCGTGAAGTTGGGGCAGAATCCGCAGCGTTGCGTGAAGCCGGACTGCAGGGCCTGCCAACAGATCCGGCCGACGCCCTTGCCCTCGATGCCGTAATGTTCCCGCATTTTGTCGTTGATGAAGAGGATTTCATCCGTCTGCGGGTCGGTGACGTACAGGTAGGCGTCCATGCCGTTCAGAATATGCTGCAGCACGCTGATGGAATCCCGGGATCTGCTCAGCCTGTGGCGCATGTCGTTGATGGAGACGCACAGGGCCGCGAATTCGCGGCTGCCGGAGTACTTTGTCGCATCTATGGCCTGGGCGGAGCCCAATTCGGCCATGTCGACGCTCAGGCGTTCTATGGGGCGCAGGATACGGCGTCGCGTAAGCTGATAAATCGCCACGGCAAAAAGCGCCATAACGCCCACAAGCAGCAGGGCGGTGCGGTTGAGGACCTTTTTCCCCTCCTCGTAGATGGGGCGGCGGTCGCTCATGCGCAGCAGCACGGGGCGGCTCTCGATATCCTGCAGGGTCATGGAGGCGGAAATGATTCCTCCGCTTTCGCGCCGCACGTCGCCCCCGGCGGGTATGTTTTCGGCGAGGGAGAGGATTTCGAACGTGCTGGAATCGAAATGGGTGAGATCGCGGAAATAGCCGTTGTTCAGGATAACGCCCATAATCACGACGCCGGAGGGCTTTTCCGCCCCGCGCGAGGCCTGCACGGGCATGATCGCGAAGGAGTAGGCAACGCCGTCGAAAAAGGCGATGCCTCCCGCGCCCCATTCTTTCAAGGACAGCGCGGGGTCCTGCGGCGAGCGGTGCCGTTCGAGCAGCGAACGGACAACGGGACGCAGAAAATCGCTGAATCCCCGGGGCACGGGCAGGGGTTTGTGCTCCAGATAGTCGTAGAACTCGGCGTGCAGGTCGTTGCCGTCCTTGTCTTTGATAAGAAACAAATTGAAGCGGTAGACCGCGGGCTGGGGAGCGTCCGGCCAGTTTTTCGCGATGAAATCCGGATTTCTGCCTTCGGCATAGTCCACGGCTTCCGGCCAGAGCGCGGTATCGGCGGTCATGGAATACAGGCGATCCTGCGCGGAGGCGAAGATTTTGCCCACAACCTCAAGTTGTTCGGTCTGATGGAGGGTTTCCGACTGCAAAAGCATGCCAGGCAGGCCGGAATGGAAGACGGCGTAAAAGACGCAGGTAAAAAAGACGAAGTTGGCGCTGACGAGCAAAAGAACAATAAAGCGTAAGGAGCGAGGCGCGTGTTCCTTCGCCATTACGAATCTCCCGATGGTTGGGGACGTAAATAAAAAGATGCAAGGGGAAAATAGACTTAACCCGAAGTTTCTATGCGATATTCAGGGAAAAGTCATTCGGAAAAATATCGGCGCGGCGGGAAAACGGACATGCGGGAAGCAGGACAGGCTGTTGCGGCCTGTTTTTCAGGGGCACACAGCCCGCCCGCGCCGGCAGATACCGTCCTTCCGGGCCGGGCGGCCGGTCCGGAAGGCGCCCGCCGTTGTCTCCGGGCGGCCGGGCCGCCTTATCTGGTCTTGATCACATATTTCATGCGCAGTTCGTACAGCATGCCGTCGAGCAGGCGTTTTTCCTCCTCGTCCAGGCAGCCGGCGGTTTTTTCGCGCAGCATGTCGAGCACGTCGATGGTGTGCCGGCCCATTTCCAGGTTCGGCTCCAGCCGGCCGCTTGTCGGCTCGGGCACCTCGCCGAGCTGCACCAGAGCCGTGGAAGCCAGGGAAAGGATGAAGGTGGAAAAAGTCACGCGGGGCATGGCCCCTTCGGCCTCAAACCGGTCTTTTTTCTCGTCGGCTGCCATGTCGGCCTCCCGTGTACGGCATTTGCGCTTGAAACAGTTGCCCGCCTCTCTTTCTACGCCCGTATGAGGGTCGCATCCGGCTCCACGCCCGGTTCGCCCGCCAGGGCGGCGCGGTAGGCGGCCAGGGAGCGTTCCAGATAGTCGCGCGCGGCGGAATAGCCCAGGCAGGCACGCAAAGACTGTTCCAGGGCATAGAGCCCGGCGGCCAGATCGGCCCAGTCCACCCAGCCCATATGGCCGATGCGCAGAATGCGGCCCTTGAGGTGATCCTGCCCGCCGGCGACGATAACGCCGTGCTCGTCGGCCATGCGGCGCACCACTTCGGTGCCGTCCAGGCCGGCCGGCAGGGCGGCGGCGGTGACGCCCCAGGCATAGTGTTCCGGCGCGAAGGGGGCAAGGCCGAGCGCCTGTATGCCGGTGCGCGCCATCATGGTCAAAGCCCACTGCCGGCGGTAGACCGCCTCCAGCCCGTCGGCCAGCATAAGCTCCAGGCCTTTGGAGAGGCCGCTGATCAGGCTGACGGGGGAGGTGAAGAGCGTTTGGTTTTTTTCCAGGTTTTCCCGCTCTTTGATCAAATTGAAATAGAAGCAGCCGGAAGGCACCCGGGCGGCCTTTTCCCAGGCGCGCGGCGAAAGCGCGATCAGGGCCAGGCCCGGCGGGGTCATCAGGCCCTTTTGAGAGCCGGTGAGCAGGCAGTCCATGCCCCAGGCGTCGAGCGGGCAGGGCGAAAGCCCGACCGCCGAAATGCCGTCCGCAACCAGCAGCACTTCGCGCCGCCGGGTGATGCGGGCGATTTCCTCCACCGGATGCAGCACGCCGGTCGAGGTTTCCGAAAGCTGCACCAGCAGGCCGGAAATTCCGGGCTGCGCGTCGAGAATTTTTTCCACATCGGCCGGATTGACGGCCCGGCCCCATTCGACCTTGAGATCCACGATCTTCAACTGCCGGGTTTCGGCGATTTTGCGCCAACGTTCGCCGAACTTGCCGCCGTCGACAACAAGCACGGTCTCGCCCGGCGCGAACAGGCCGAACACCGCCGCCGTCATGGCGCCCGTGCCGGAGCAGGAAAGAGGCAGCACCGGCCCTTGGGTGCCGAACAGCGTGCGCAGCCGGCTCTGGAGTCCCCCCAGGATTTCCTTGAACGCGGGCTTGCGGTGGTGGAGCATGTCGGCGGCCATGGCTAGGCGCACTTCGGTGGGCACGGGGGTGGGGCCGGGGGTGAGCAGGCGTTGATGATGCATGGAAGGTCTCCGTTACAGGTCAGTCTTTGGTTATGTAGGCAGCGAAACAGCTGAGATAGCGGGTTTCGGGCATGGAAGGATGCACGGGATGATCCGCCGCCTGCCCTCCCTGATGGAGGATGCGGGCGCGCAGTCCGCGCTTGGCCGCGGCCGAGGCGATGCAGCGCCGCAGATCTTCGTCGCTCAGGTGATGGGAACAGGAGGAAGTGAGCAGCACGCCGGGCGTTTTCAGCAGATCAAGACCCAGGGCGTTGAGTCCGCGATAGGAGGCCAGCCCCTTGGCGAAATCCTTGCGGCGCTTGATGAGCGCCGGCGGATCGAGGCAGACGAGGTCGAAGCGGCGGCCTTCCTCTCTCAGCCGGCGCAGGGCGCTTTCCTCGCCGAGCAGTTCGCCGTGCAGGGTTTCGCCGGCGCAGGCGGGCGCGCAGGCGGCGAGGTTGCTTTCGGCCGCATCCAGGGCCCGGCGCGAGGCGTCGGCAAAAAGCACGGAAGCCGCTCCGCCCTTGGCGGCGGCAACGCCGAAGCCGCCGGCGTAGCAAAAGGCGTCGAGCACGGCCGCGCCCCCGCCGAAGCGGGCGGCCTGCATTCTGTTGTCGCGCTGGTCGAAGAACCAGCCGCTCTTCTGGCCGCCCGAGGCCGCTTCTGCAAAAAAGGGCGCTTCAATGCGCAGTTCGTTTTCCCAAACTTCTATGCGCGCCGGGGCCGCGCCCAGCGGAACCTCGATCAGGCGGGGCAGACCCTCGGCCTCGCGGGCGGCCGCGTCGTTGCGCAGCACGATGCAGGCCGGGCGCAGCAGTTCGTGCAGCACGCCAAGCAGCGCATCGCGCTGTGCGTCCATGCCGGCGGTGTTGCACTGGGCCACGAGCGTGTCGTTGTAGCGGTCCAGGATCAGGCCGGGGAGAAAATCCCCCTCGCTGTGGCAGAGGCGGTACCAGGGGCGGGAAAAGAGGCGTTCGCGCAGGGCGAGCGCCGTTTTGAGGCGGTTGCGGAGCAGATCCGCCCCCAGGGGGGCGTCGTTTTTCCGGCTGACCATGCGGGCGCAGATGAGCGAGGCGGGGTTGACATAGGCCGTGCCCAGAGCGCGGCCGGCCGCGTCCCGCACCAGGGCCGGCGCTCCGGGTTCAAAATCGGTCAGGGGCGAGGCCTTGGTGTCGACCTCGTTGCTGAAGATCCACAAATGCCCGGCCCGCAGGCGGCGGTCTTCCCCCGGTTTGAGCAGCAGCGCGCGCATGGGAAGCTATGGTCCGGCCGGCGGAACGTCCCTCTGCCCGTCGGGGCGGGCCGCCGGGGGGGGGGTGGGAATCTCGCGCGGGAAGCGGACGACGATTTTCACCTCGCGCCCGGCGTCGGTCATGTTCCACTCGTTGCAGCGGTTGAGCAGGGTGGCTTTTTTGTCGGCGTTGCTTTCCAGCACGGTGCCGAAGGCTTTTATGCAGAGCGTGCCCTGCGAGGTGATCTTGTTTTCTTTGAGGAACTGGAGATCGGAGGTGGACACCGGGCGGGAGATGACGGTGAGGATGTCGCCGTCCACGGTGAAGGCGAACATGCCCGTGGCTTCGGGCAGAGAGTAGGGGGAAACGTAGATGAATTTCGCGCCGAAGCTGTGATCGTCGAGCGGCTGGATTTCCACGCTGCTCTGCGGCCGTTCTTTCACCACGCGCTCAAATTCCTTCATAATCGCGCCGGCGAGCTGTTTGGGATTTTCCGCCCCGCGTTTGTAGGTTTCGGAATAACTGGCGGCCATGTGCAGTTTGCCGATGAATTCGAAGGAATAGGCGTTGTTGCTCAGGGAAAGTGTGGCAATGTAGCGGTCCGGCACCAGGCAGCCGTAAAGGCAGAGCCCCACGCAGGCGCAGAGGCACAGCCGGAAAAGAGGGAGGGACATCGTCACGGCAAACTCCTCAATCCGCCGCCGGGCGTCCGGCGACGAACCAGAATATAGGCGCAGGCTATAGAAAAAAAACCGACTTCGCAAGCATGAAGAGACCGTTTCATCAGGTGGGGATGTTTGACTTCATGCAGGTGCCGTGAGAAAATAGAAAATTAAGTTATCTAAGTAGTTATATAAGTTATTATGTACTATTGACTGAAATATCCAGGGAGGACGTTGAGAGTCGCGAGGCCGGTATTTTTCCACTGAGCATCCGCATTGGGAGAAAATGCATGAACATGTCGATTTTTAAAAAGATTATGCTGCTTTCCGTTTCCGTTGTGGTTCTTGTTGTGTTGTCCGTGGTTGTGCCTACCCTGCATTTTGTGTCTTCAGGCTTTGAACGGGAATCGTCAAAGATGATTGCGGTGCGCAGCAAGATCATCGCACACCAGATCAACGTGCTTCAGGAAAAATTTCTCGAACAGATCAGGCAGATTGCCGACAGGCAGAGCTTCGCGGCGGCCGTGGCCGCCAAGGACACGGAAGCCCTCAAGGTCATGGCCCCGGCGCTGATGAAAAGCATCAACGGAGATTTCATGACCATCTCCGATGAAACGGGCAAGGTGCTCGGTCGCGGTCATTCGAACAAAATCGGCGATTCCGTCATGAACCAGGGCACGGTGCAGCTTGCCCTCAAAGGGCAGGGCAGCACGGGCATCGTTTCCGGCACGGTGGTGCCTTTTTCCATACGTTCCGGCTGTGCGGTCATGCATGAAGGCAAGCTGGTCGGCACGGTGTCCACCGGCATTTCGCTGGTGACCGACACCTTTGCCGACGGCATCAAAAAGCATGCGGACGTGGAGTTCACCGTTTTCAAGGGCGACACCCGCGTGGCGACCACCCTTGCCGGCAGCGGCGGCACGCGTGCCGTGGGCACCAAGATGGATAACCCCGTCGTGATCAAAACCGTGCTTGAAGGCGGACAGACGTTTTTCAACAAAAACATCATCCTGGGAAAAGAATATCAGACCTGCTATTGGCCGATACGCGACCTGGGCGACAAAATCGTGGGCATGTGGTTTGTCGGCATTCCCATGCAGAGCTTTAACGAAACTCTGGATCGCGTGCTCTTTTCCTCCCTCATCTGCGTGGGGTTGGCTCTGCCGATTGTGTTCGGGATAAGCTGGCGCCAGGCGCGGGCCGTGTCGCGGCCTTTGCGCACGGCCACCAATTACGCTTCGCGCGTGGCGGGCGGGGATCTTTCCGGCGAATTGACGGTGACGAGCCGTGATGAAGTGGGCGTGCTGGCCGAGGCCCTGCGCGGCATGGTGCATGCGTTGAAGGAAAAAATCGGCGAGGCCGAGAACCAGGCGAAGCGGGCCACGGAAGAAACCGCCAAGGCCCGCACCGCGCTGGACGAAGTGGCCGAAGCCCGGCGCCAGGCGGCTCTGGCCCGCCGGGAAAGCGTGCAGCAGGTCGCGGCCAAGCTGCAGAACGTGGTGGAGAGCATTTCTTCCGCCTCGGATCAGCTTGCGGCCCAGATTGAAAAAAGCCTGGCCGCCGTGACCCTGCAGAACGAACGTTCCGCGGAAAGCGCCGCTTCCATGGAACAGATGCACAACATGGTGCACGATGTGGCCCGCAGCGCCGGCCGGGCGGCGGATCTCTCGACCGAGGCCAAAAGCAAGGCCGTTGAGGGCGCGCGGCTCGTCAACGCCATGGTGTCCGGCATCAACGAGGTGAACGACCATTCCGACGCGCTTACCAGGGCCATGGACGCGCTGGGCCTGCGCGCCGAGGGCATAGGCCGCATTTTGAGCGTTATTTCCGATATAGCGGACCAGACCAACCTGCTGGCGCTCAACGCGGCCATCGAGGCGGCCAGGGCCGGGGACGCGGGCCGGGGTTTCGCCGTGGTGGCCGACGAGGTGCGCAAGCTGGCCGAAAAAACCATGACCGCCACCAAGGAGGTCGGCGACGCCATAAGCGGCATTCAGGGCAACACGCGCACAAACATCTCCCAGCTCTCGAACACCGTGAAGGAGATGGAGGCCGTGGCGCTCAAGGCGCGTGAGGCGGGCCGGGCTCTGGACGCCATTGTTTCTCTGTCCGATACGGTTTCCGGGCAGGTGGCCGGCATCGCCTCGGCGAGTGAGGAAGAATCCGCCGCCGCCGCGCGGATGCACAGGGCCGCCAACGAAATATCCGCCATTTCCGGGGAAATAAGCGGGGATATGCGCCAGTCCGCACAGGCGGTGGCCAACCTGACCGCGCAGACGCACAAGCTGCTGGAAGCCATTCATGACCTGAACAAGGGCGTGCAATAGAGCATCCGCCGGCCGGAAATTCCCTTGGGGGAACTTTTTGGCCGGCGCGGGAGGCGCATTGACGTAAACGGGAAAAGCGGGTACAACCGCCCTCTCGATACTGCGGGGATGTAGCTCAGCTGGGAGAGCGCGGCGTTCGCATCGCCGAGGCCGGGGGTTCAATCCCCCCCATCTCCACCAAATAACGACCTCACAAGGTCTCGGATAAGGCCGGAAACCAAGAGAAATCAAAGGTTCCGGCCCTATCCATTTCCGTCGCTTGAGCCTTGCCCCGAAACGCATTACAAGGCGGCGACAAGGCAGGCGATATGAAAAAATTCCTGATTCCCATGCTGGTGCTGCTGTTGTTCGCGGCAACGGCACAGGCGGCCGGTTTTCTGAGCAAGGACGCTCTCCCCCGCAGCCTCGACTTCCTTCCTCCGCCTCCGACGGAAAACAGCCCCGATTTTCAGCGCGATCAGGCGATCTATCGCCAAACCCGCGTTGAAAATACCGGCGCGCGCCGCGAGCAGGCCGCTTTTGACGCCGACAGCCGGGGCAATTGGCGCGAGTTCTTCCGCGAAGCCTTCGGCCTGAGCCTTTCCGAAAAAACAACCCCGGCCACCTGTTTGTTGTTGACCCGCGCCTTTGACGATTTTCGCGCGGCCGCCCGTTCCGCCAAGGATAACTACCGCCGTGCCAGACCCTTTGTATACGACAAGGCTCCCGGCTCCACCTGCACGCCCGGCGTGGAGGCCTTTCTGGCGGCGGACGGCTCCTATCCTTCCGGGCATTCCACCTACGGCTGGGGCATGGCTCTCATCCTGGCCGAGATTTCTCCGGAACGGCAGGCCGCCCTGCTCAAGCGCGGCCTTGATTTCGGGTATTCGCGCATCGTGTGCGGCGTCCACTGGGCAAGCGACGTGGATGCCGGCCGCATCACGGGGGCCGCCGTGGTCACGCAGATGCACAACAGTCGGGATTTTTTGGATCTGCTCGCCAAAGCAAAAGCGGAAATCGCCCTGCTCCGCGCGCGGACCGCGCAGTAGCCGGTCATTTCTCAAACCCCGCAGTCACGAGGAAAAAACACATGCATGACGTACGCAAACGCGCCCGCGAACGGGTGAAGGCAAAGTGTAAAGTGTGCCCGATCTGCAACGGCGCGGCCTGCGCCGGCGACGTGCCGGGCATGGGCGGCATAGGCACCGGGGCTTCGTTCCGCAACAACGTCGGCGCCCTTGCGGCGCTCCGCCTGATCATGCGCGTGCTGCACGGCGCGAACGAACCGGATACGGGCACGGAACTCTGGGGCCGCAAACTCAGTCTGCCCGTGCTGGCCGCGCCTGTGGGCAGCATTGCCGTCAACCTGGGCAGCGACATGAGCGACGGGGATTATACACGTCATCTCATCAAGGGCTGCCTTGCCGCGGGCACGCTGGCCTCCGTGGGCGACGTGCCCGATCCCGCGGCCTTTCAGCGAAGTATGAACATCGTGGGAGAGGTGGGCCGCAACGTCATTCCCTTCATCAAGCCCTGGGGAATGGACGCCGTGGCCGCCCGCCTGGACATGGCCGCCGAGGCCGGCCTGGACATCTGCGGCATGGACGTCGACGCGGCCGGGCTCTCCGTGCTGCGCGGCCTGGCCGCGCCCGTGGGGGTCAAAACGCCCGTTGAACTGGCCGAGATCGTCAAGCAGGCCCACAAGCGGGGCATGAAGTTCATCGTCAAGGGCATCATGAGCCCGGACGAGGCGATACTGGCGGCCGACGCCGGGGCCGACGCCGTGCTTGTCTCCAACCACGGGGGCCGCGTGCTTGATTACAGTCCCGGCACCGCCGAGGTGCTCCCGGCCGTAGCCGAGGCGGTGGGCAAGCACGTGATCGTCATGCTGGACGGCGGCGTGCGCAGCGGGGACGACGTGCTCAAAGCCCTGGCCCTGGGCGCGAAGATCACCCTGATCTGCCGGCCCGTGGTCATTGCCGTGCACGGCGACGAGGAGCACGGCGTGGAAAAATACTTCGCCATGCTTCGGGATCAGCTCGCCCAGGCCATGCGTCTGACCGGCTGCGCCGACATCGCGTCTGTCGGCAGTCGCGTTTTGGGATAATACCAAGTTGCAATCAAAAGGGATTTAATATAGCATTCTCCGTAAGCGGAGGTTGCTATGCGTCCACCCAAACCGATCCCTGAATATCGCCTTGTGGAGTTGAAGAATTTCCGAAAGAACAAATGGCCCGGCTTTGA
>JAVBNZ010000025.1:0-4996 GCA_031551145.1 Desulfovibrionaceae bacterium
CCCGAGATCATTGACTCGAACACAGGTGAGCCGCTGCCGGACGGAACGCCCGGCGAGCTCGTTTTCACCTGTGTAACCAAGGAGGCAATGCCTCTTATCCGTTACCGCACGAGGGATATATCCGTACTAAACCATGAGGCCTGCGACTGTGGCATGACGCTTGCGCGCATGAGCAAGCCGCGCGGCCGGGCCGACGACATGCTGATCATACGCGGCGTCAACGTCTTCCCGCAGCAGATTGAAGCCCTGTTGCTGGAAAGCGAAGGCGTGACCCCGCATTACCAGCTCATCGTCAGCCGGGAACAGAACCTCGACGTGCTGGAAGTTCAGGTGGAGGTTTCGGAAAGCTCCTTTGCCGACGAAATACGCAGGCTTCAGCAGCGCGAGCGCAACATCCAGAAGGCTATCAAGGAGTTTCTGGGCGTGTCCGCCCGTGTGCGTCTGGTGGAGCCGCGCAGCATCAGCCGCTCCGAAGGCAAGGCCGTGCGCATTGTGGACAAGAGGGAACCTTTGTAGACAGCGTCGCCACGAGCGCCTTTTTGCCTCCGGCGGCGTCAGATTTCGCCTTGTATTCCGGTCGAGGACGAGAAGAGTCCACTCTCTTCATTCAAGGCTCATCTTTCTTGCCGGAGAACAAAAAATCACCTCGCGGCGATGCTGTCCGGAACTCCGCGTGAATCTCTTCGGCTTTTTCGTAACGCCGGCGGCGCTTTTGGTCGTCGGCGTTTTTTTGGAATCACTCCGGCGCGGACAGGGGAAAGCGGGTGCGTTCCGGCCCGCGCAGCACCGGCTTGCCGATGCGCGCGGCGATGACCCGCAGCATGTCCATGAACACCAGGCGGTGCAGGGGCGATACCGCGTGCCAGTAAGCGCGGCCCGGCAGGCCGCGGGGCTTGAAGTACAGGCTGAGCACCAGTTCCGTGCGCGGAGCGCCGGGGTTTCGGTCCGAGTCTTCGGGCGCCGCCTTGCCGGGCGTTCCGTCGCTTCCTTCCGGCTTGCGGGGGATGACGCGCAGATCCAGCAGGCCTTCGCCCGGCAGGCGCATTTCCGTGAACAAGAGCAGGCGTTTCTGCTGCCGGATGTCCAGCACCCGCCAAAAGTCCAGCCCGTCGCCCACGTACAGTTCCGTGCCGCTGCGGCGTCCCCGGTGCGCGCCCGGCCCTCCCATCATCTTGTCCATCAGCCCGCGCAGACGCCACAGCAGGTTTTTGCCGTACCATCCCGTTGTGCCGCCTATGCGGATGATGGGCCGCCACACCTCGCCGGGCTCGGCCTCCAACACAATGGAATAGGCGTCGTTATACACCGCCGTCTTGGCGTATCCGGCATCGCCGCGCACCAGCCATTCCGGGGGTGCGGTCAGGCCCGCGTCGAACCAGCTGCTTTTTACGGACTGGTCCCGCAAATGGCCCAGGGCGCGCTTCATGGCCGTGCGGATGGGGGTAAGCTCCAGGGGGATGATGTGCCGGATGCGGTTTTCCCGGCATATGACCTCGTTGCGCATGCCTTCGATCAGGGGCCGGGCCAAGGCGCCGGGAATGGGCGTGATCAGGCTGATCCAGCGGGCGGAAAGCTCCAGCGACAGCCAGGGCAAGGGGATGAGCAGACGGCGGCGCAACCCGGCGGCCTCGGCGTACTGTTGAAAAAGATCTTCATAGCTGAGAACGTCCGGCCCGCAGATATCATACGTTTCTCCGGCGGTTTCCGGATGCTCGAGTACCCCGGTGAGATAACTCAAGGTGTCGGTGATGGAAATGGGCTGGGTGCGCACATGCATCCAGCGGGGGGTGAGCATGACGGGCAGGCGATCCACCAGCCAGCGGATCATCTCGAAGGACGCCGATCCCGCGCCGATGAGCTGGGCCGCGCGCAGCGTGGTCAGCGGCGTGTCGGCGAGGGAAAGGATCTCCGCCACCTCGCCGCGCGAGCGCAGGTGCGCCGAAAGGTGCGGGTCGTCGGGCAGCAGGCCGGAAAGATAGATGAGGCGCCGCACCGATTCGCCCTTGAGGGCGCGGACCATGTTGCAGGCGGCGTGCCTGTCCGCGTCGCTGAAATCCCTGTGCCCTTCCTCCATGCAATGCACCAGATAATAGACCGCGCCGCAACCCCGCGCGGCCCGGCGCACGCTTGCCGCGTCCAGCATGTCGCCTTGGGCTGTTTCCAGGTTCTCGTGGTTTCCCCAGGGCCTGGAGCGCACTTTTTCCATGCTGCGGGAAAATACCCGTACGCGATATCCCTGTTGCAGCAGCAGGGGAACAAGGCGTCCCCCCACGTACCCGGTCGCCCCGGCCACCAGTACGGGTGCGCGCATACGGCCTCCCTTGCTTATCTTTTTTGTATACTTGCGGGCGACGGAGCGCAAGGGCGGGACGAGGCGGAGATTTCGGGACTTTTCCGCGGTGCGCGGGCCGCATGTTGCGGCGGATAAACTCTGAACGAAGTCCCCAAGATACCGCATCTAAGCGAGATTTCTGGTTTTTTATCGGCTCTTGGCCGGACAGCCGTATGTGTTTGATTGTTTGTAAAACCAACCAATGCATTTTCTCCTTGACGCTGTGGCGGGAAGTTCGATATAAAAATCATCATTAAAATTCTTTATTTGTGATAACAAGCACAAGGCAGGCATTTCCTCATGACGCAGGACCGTATTACTGTTCTTTTAAACGAGCAACGCAGCTATATTCCCCCGGTGCACGGCAAGGCCACGGCCTGGGTGCGCTCGCATGAAGAATACGAAGCGCTGCATAAAAAAGCCCTGGAAGATCCCGATGAATTTTGGGGAGCCAGGGCGCAGCAGCTTCTGCATTGGTTCAAGCCCTTCGATAAAGTTCTGGACGCCGATTATACGGATCACCGCTTTTCATGGTATCCCGGCGGACGCCTCAATGCGGCCTTCAACTGCATCGACAGGCATCTTATCTGCGGGCGACGCAACAAGGCGGCCCTCATCTGGCAGGGCGAGCGCGAAAGCGAGGTGCGTTGCTACACGTATCAGATGCTGTACACGGAAGTCTGCCGCATCGCCTCGGCCTTAAGCTCCCTGCGCGTGCGCAAGGGCGATCGCGTGGCTCTGTACATGCCCATGATTCCGGAACTGCTCATTTCCATGCTTGCCTGCGCCCGCATCGGGGCCATCCACACCACGATCTTTTCCGGCTATGCCGAGGGTGGGGTGCTGGGCCGCATACGCGACTCCAAGGCCAAGATCGTCATTACGGCGGACGGCGCGTTCCGCGCCGGCAAGGTCAAGCCGCTCAAGCCCAACCTCGATCCCATCCTGGAAAAATGTCCTTCCGTGGCGCACGTGGTGGTGGTCAACCACACGAATACCCCGGTGGAGATGGATCGCCGCCGCGACATCTGGTGGGACGATCTGATGGACGACTTCACCCTGGACGCGGACTTTCCCTGCGAATCCATGGAAGCGAACGACACGCTCTTTTTGCTGCACACCAGCGGCAGCACCGGCAAACCCACCGGGGTCATGCACTCCACGGGCGGCTATCTGACCTACGCGGCGCACACCAGCCAGTGGGTCTTCGACATGCGCGACGACGACGTGTACTGGTGCACGGCCGACCTCGGCTGGATCACGGGGCATACCTACATGCTGTACGGCCCGCTTGCCCTGGGGGCCACCACCGTGATGTTCGAAGGCGTGCCCACCTGGCCCAATCCCGACCGCTATTGGCGCATCGTGGAGAAATTCCGCGTCAACATCCTGTACACCGCGCCCACGGTCGTGCGCTCGCTCATGCGGGTGGGCGAGGCCTGGACGGAGCGTTCCGACCTGTCTTCCCTGCGCATTCTGGGCACGGTGGGCGAACCCATCAACCCGGAAGCCTGGATGTGGTTCCATAAACACATAGGCAGGGACGAACTGCCGGTTATCGACACCTGGTGGCAAACCGAAACCGGCGGCGCGATGATCGCGGCCCTGCCGTACGCCACCAAGCTGAAGCCCGGTTCGGCGACCCTGCCCCTGCCGGGCATTGACGCCGCCATCCTGAGCGGCGACGGCAGCGAGGAAGCCGACGGCGGGCACCTCGTCATCCGCCGGCCCTGGCCGGGCATGATGCAGGGCGTGTACGGCAACCCGGAAAAGTACAAATCCTATTTCGAGCGTTTCGGCGTCTACCAGTCCGGGGACGGCGCGCGCACGGACGAGGAAGGGTATTATTGGATTCTCGGCCGTATCGACGACAGCATCAACGTTTCCGGGCACCGCTTGTCCACGGCGGAAATAGAATCCGCGCTCGTGGCCCATCCCCAGGTGGCGGAAGCCGCCGTGGTGCCCATGCCGCACGCGCTCAAGGGCGAGGGCATTTACGCCTACGTGATGCTGGTGGATGAAGTGCCCTGGTCGGAAAATCTGCGCAAGGAACTGCGCGATTCCGTGCGCAAGGAAATAGGCGCGCTGGCCACGCCCGAAGTCATCCAGTTTGTCGTCGGCCTGCCCAAAACCCTTTCCGGAAAAATTCTGCGCCGCATGCTGCGCAAGATCGCGGCCGGGCTCTTTGACGAACTGGGCGACACCACCAGTCTGGCTCAGCCCAGAGTGGTGGACGAGATCATCGTCGGCTGCACGAATCTGAAGGCGGGCCGCACGGAACTGCAAAACGCGGAATAGTTCCAACTTCCCGTTCTTTAGAGCAGATGAACTTTGAGATGCTTGCCTGACGAGGGCAGGGGCGAAAAGACAAACTTGGAACGCTTCACGAATTTCCCTGTTGGAATATTTATTGCAAAATTCCAGCAGGGAATTTTTTTCCGCAATACAGGGTTTGAGAGCATTTTTTTCGCAAACGCTCTGAAGACGCGGAACGAAGTGAAGCGGATTCCGCCCCGCAGGCGCAGGCGAAATCGCATTTCGCCGTGAAGCGCCGGAGGGGGAGTTTCAAAAACAATCCGCTCTCAAGGCCTTGTACCGGAAGAAAATTTGCGGGGAAGCCTCAAGAAAACCCTGCTCCGGGCGATAAGACGGGTACGAGGACGT
>JAVBNZ010000091.1:0-30086 GCA_031551145.1 Desulfovibrionaceae bacterium
CTGGGTTCCCTGGTCTTTGTGAACCAGGGCGCGGATCTGGTTGCCGGCAAAGGCATGGAGGCCGCCCAAAAGACGAGAAATGAGGGCGGCAGCGGCCTGGGGGCCTTTGCCGCTGTTTCCGGCGGCTGGTCCAAGTACAACACCGGCTCGCACGTGGACGTGGCGGGCGCGTCCCTCATCGCCGGTCTGGCCTGGAATCCGGCCATCGAATACGGCAGGTTCACGCTCGGCGCGTTTTTCGAGGCCGGCTGGGGCGGGTATAACACCCACAACAGTTTTTCCGGCATGGACGCCAACGGCAACGGCAATACCCGGTATTACGGCGGCGGCCTGCTGGCGCGCTATGAACTGCCCTGCGGCTTTTACACGGAGGCTTCCGGCCGCATCGGCGGCGTGCAAAACGAGTACGACAACTCCGATCTGCGCGATCCCCTCACCAACCGCAAGGCGAGCTATGATCTCAATTCCACCTATTACGGCGCGCACGCCGGCCTTGGCTATATCTGGGCGTTCAACGAAAAGGCCAAGCTCGACATCCACGCCAAATATCTCTGGACGCACATGACCGGCGGCAGCGTGCATGCGGCCGACGATCCCATCAAGTTCAAGGACACGGATTCCCACCGGGTGCGCGGCGGCGCGCGCTTCACCTACGCGATCAACGAATACGTCGTGCCCTACATAGGCGCGGCCTGGGAATGGGAATTCGACGGCCGGGCGCGGGCCGCGACCTACGGCTATAATATCTCCACGCCGGACGTCACCGGCGGCACGGGCATCGGCGAACTGGGCCTTTCCGTCAAACCCTTTGCCAAAAGCGCGGGCGCGGCAAGCGGCCTCTCCTTCGACCTGGCCGTGCAGGGCTATGCCGGCGTGCGCCAGGGCGTGACCGGGAGTTTTCAGGCGAAATGGGAATTCTGACGTGCATGAGCATAATCATCTGTATTTCCTGTACTTGAATTGACAAGACGCCTTCAGAAACAAAGGCCCCGGCTCCGAAAAAGCCGGGGCCTTTGCGTTCCGTGAAAGGCATTTTTGATCTGTCGCCGCGGCGCGGCATCCTGCGATTGTATGAAGGACCATACCCTCTGCGCCGCTTGCGGCTCCCACGCCGTCGAACTTGATCATGTTGTTTTATCAGTATGTTACAGAACAATTTTTCTCTGGATTCATGGACCGGCAGGAAAAAATGATTATTATCAAAGATAGGTCTCGGGTGTGTTTTTTTTGCTGAAAGCAGCAGGCACCGCCTGAGTAAAGGAGACCTCATGAAATATCGCATTTTTTCCTTTCTGTGTTTTCTGGGTATTGCTTTGGCGGTTATTGGCGCACCCGCGACCGGATTCGCGGCGGATCCCGCAACCGACGGCGCGATAAGCGCTCAGCCGGGCGTCATGCCGGGCAACGGGCACTACAGGGGCGACGGACACGACCACGAGATGCTGGACAACGGGCATTACAGGGGCGACGGCCACGATCATACGATGCTGGACAACGGGCACTACAGGGGCGACGGCCACGATCACGCGGTGCTGGGCAACGGACATTACAGAGGCGACGGCCACGACCACGCGGTGCTGGGCAACGGGCACTACAGGGGCAACGGACATTACAGAGGCGACGGGCACAACTATCACTAGACACGAGACTCATTAATATACAAACAGGAAAGCCGGCTTGTTGCGCTCATGGAAGGCGCGATGAGCCGGCTTTCCTCCGTCTGGCTTTAGCGACCGGCATACGCAAAGGCGCGATTATTGGTCTACGTTGGGATGATCTGGACTTTGAGCGTGGCGTCATTTGCCTGCGCGGCATCGCGGCGAAAAAAGGCAAAACCGATTTTATCCCTATGAATCAGAACGCGCGCGCCATTCTTCAAGGTATTACCCGCCGCGATCCCGACGGTTTTGTGTTCCCCGGCCGGGAGGGCGCAAAACGTGAGAACTTTCGCCGAATGGCCCGGCGCGTAAAAGAGCGCGCTGGACTTCCGGCTGATTTTCGGCCGGTTCACGGCCTGAGGCATCATTTTGCAAGCCATTTAGTGAGCGCGGGAGTCGAAATCTATGCTGCCCAGAAGCTTCTTACCCATGAAAAACATGAAATGACGCAGCGTTATGCACACTTAGCCGATGAAGCCATAAAGAAGGCGGCTCTTGTGGCGGATCGGATTTTTACCCCGAAAAAAGGCGTAGATTCGGAGAATGACTCTTGACAACTTACTAAAAAATAGTATCTTCATCTTAACGGAGCCCGTATGCCCTGGACTGTAAAAATGTCTTCCAAAGTGCAAAAGTCCTTCAGAAAACTTCCGAAGGGAGTACAGGATCAGGCGCAATTCCTGATGGGGGACATAGAGCAGCACGGCCCGGTTCGCGGGGACTGGCCGAACTACAGCAAACTTGGAAAAAACCGTCACCACTGCCACCTGAAAAAAGGGCATCCGACCTACGTTGCGGTATGGATGGAGTATGCGGACGGTATACGGATTGTGGAGGTGAAATATGTTGGAACACACGAACGTGCCCCCTACTGAGACTGTTCGTCTCGCCTTTGAAGTGCCTCCGGCCCTTGTGGGCAAGGTGCTTGAGACGATGCACGGCTACGGCCTGCGCGAAGAAAATGAAGCCATCCCTTGGCGGGAAGCCCTCAACATCCGCGATGAAGACTTGCCTGCTACCTATCTGAGGGGAGCGAGAGGCAGGGAAAACTTGACCCAGAAACAGCTTTCCGAGCTTACCGGCATCCCGACCCGCCATATCTCCGAGATGGAAAACGGCAAGCGTCCGATCGGTAAGAAGAATGCGCGCCTTCTCGGAGACGCTTTGAACGCTGACCCGCGTTTTTTCCTGAGCATTTAGGAAGTAAAAAAGCGCAAACAAGCGCAAGAAAACTTGAATTCTGCTTGATTAGGCTCAGGACCCATTAATTGAGATAGAATATGACGGCACACGCGAGGCATATGGCGGAGAAGAAGGTGTGGGCGCAGCGGTCAAACGCTTGATCCAAGGCAAAGGAAGCCACCATGGACGATTTTCTGCCAAACCCACTACAAACGGAATGGGAATTGTGATTTACTGCGATGAGGTTGAAATTGCGCTTGTTTTGGTCAATGAGGGATCAAAACAGGCGTTTATAAACTGCCTGGCGTATGGAAAAGATAGCGATGAACTCGAAGATGAGCTTGAGGAGATGTTCCAAGAAGCTATGCGGAACGATAAAGCATAAAGCGGCCAGAAGCAAAACCCCGTGCGATGAATGGTGCGATGAAAGAAACCAGGAAACGAGAAACGGGTTACGATTTTACTCGTAACCCGTTCTTTTTGCTGGCGGAGCAGAAGGGACTCGAACCCTCGGCCTCCGGCGTGACAGGCCGGCGTTATAACCGACTTAACTACTGCTCCGTAGTCGTGGTGGGCAGTACAAGACTTGAACTTGTGACCCCCGCCGTGTGAAGGCGGTGCTCTACCAACTGTGCTAACTGCCCGTCGGAGAGCCTTTTTATATTTTTGCCGCGCCGCTGTCAATGGGGGGACAAAAAACGGAGCGCGCCGCGCCGTCTTTTTTTCCATCGCCCTTCCGGCGCAGATCCCTCTGATACCGTTCCACCTCGCTGTACAGGCAGGCGCAGTATTGCTGGCGGTAGAGTCCCCATTCTTTCGAACGCTCTCCACCCTCTTTCCACCAGGGGCGGAAATCCCGGTACGCGAAGCCCACGCCTGCGCGGGCGGCAGCGCATTCGCCCTCCTCCCGGATCACGTCATGCTGTTGATGCCGCGAATAGAGCAGGCTTGTCGAAAAGGCCGCAAAACCCTCCGCCTTCGCCCACCGGGCGACGCGCTCCAGGCGCAGCGCATAACAGGTCCGGCAGCGGCCCGCATCCGCGCTGTGGGGCACGGCCTCCATCCAGCGCAACACGTTCCAGACGTTTTCTTCCGGTCCGACTTTAAGCAGCGGCAGTTCCAGAAGCGCGGCCGCCTGTTCCGCCGCCTCGCGCCGCAGCAGATATTCCTTCAGAGGATGAATGTTGGGGTTGTAAAACACCCCGGTCACATCCAGTCCTTCGGCCCGCAGCCGCTCCACGGGCATGAGCCCGCACGGCCCGCAACATATGTGGAGAAGTATGCGCATAGATTTTTTTGAGAGGGGGGCGTTGCCCCCCCTCTCTTGATACAAGCTATACCCGCACGGGCAGGATTTCCAGATGCATGCTGTGCAGGCGCTCAAGCTCGCGCAGGCGTTCACGTTTTTCGTTGAGCAGGTAGAGGGCGAGCTCGGCCGGCAACTCGAAGCGGCAGGCGCTGCCGGGGTTGGCGCGCATGTGCCGGCTGAAGCCGCGCAGGGTTTGCAGGGCCTGCCATTCGATATTGCGCCGCAGGCCGGAACCGTTGCAGCAGGGGCAGAGTTCGGTGGTGCCGGCCAGGGCGGAAGAGCCGGTGCGCTGGCGCACGATTTCGAGCAGGCCGAAGGAGCTGATGCGCCCGATGTCGTGGCGGGCGCGGTCGTTTTTCATGGCCTGGCGGAGTATTTTTTCCACTTCGCGCACGTTGTTTTTATCGCGCATTTCAATGAAGTCGATGACCACCTGGCCGCCGATGTCGCGCAGGCGCAACTGGCGGGCGATGGTTTCGGCGGCTTCCATGTTGGTTTTGAGGGCCATGGCCTCAAAGTTGCCCTTGCCGTGGATTTTGCCGGAGTTGATGTCGATGGCCATGAGCGCCTCGGTCTGGTCGAAAACGAGGCGGCCGCCGGAGGGCAGATTGATTTCGCGGGAATAGATCTGCTCGAGCTGGCGCTGGATGTCGAAGCGCTCCCAAAGGGTCTGGCGCGGGTCCTGGTGCAGGCGCACGAGGTTGTTCTTGCGGGGAAAGAGCAGGCTGATGGTTTCGCGCGCGGCCTCCAGGGCGCGCTCGTCATCCACCCAGACCTCGCTGACCTCGTCGGTGAGGTAATCGCGCACGGCGCGGCTGGCCAGGCCGGGTTCGCGGTAGATCAGGGAAGGCGCGCTCGCGCCTTCGGCCTTGGTTCGTATTTCCTTCCACAGGCGCTTCAAATACTGGAGATCTTTCTGGAGCGTGGTCTTGCCGGTGCCGGCGCTGACCGTGCGCACGATAACGCCCAGGCCTTCGCCGGGCTCGATGCCGTTCATCATCTCGCGCAGGCGGGCGCGCTCCTCTTCCTCCTCCACCTTGCGGGAAACGCCGATCTGCTCCTGGCCCGGCGTCAGCACAAGAAAGCGCCCGGCCAGGGAAATCCAGGTGGTGAGAAAGGCCCCCTTGGAGCCCACGGGCTCCTTGACCACCTGCACGAGCACTTCCTGCCCGGCCTTGAGGGCCTTCTGGATGAGGGGATATTTCTTGCCCTTGCTTTCTTCGTGGTGGGTCAGCCAGTATTCGGGATGCACCTCGTCGATCTGGAGAAAGCCGTTCTTCGCGCCGCCGTAGTTGACGAAGGCGGCCTGGAGGTTGGTGTCGATGTTCTGGATCACGCCCCGGTAGATGTTGCCCTTGATCTTGGCCTGGTGGAACATTTCCAGATAATATTCGCTCACGCCGCCCTGCTCGGTGAGCACAACCTCCACCTGCTCCTCCGGCACCACGCTGATAAACATGCGGCGCTTGCCGGCCTTGGCGGCCTGCGCGGATTTCGCGCTTTTGGAGGAAGCTTTGGCGGGCTTGGTCTCTTCGACCTCGTCCTCGTTTTCGGACTCGTCGGCCGCGGGGATTTCAGACGCGGGAGCGGTTTCGGCGGAAGCGGCGGGAGATTTTTTGCGCCCCCGTCCGCCGCGCCGGGAACGGCGGGATTTTTTGGGAATTTCCTCGACGGAAGCGGCAGCCGGCTGCGCCCCCTCTTCAGTTGCGGGCGCTTCTTCCGCAGGGCTTTCGGCTTTCGGCTCAGAAACGGATTGCGCGACGGCATCGCCCTGCGAAGTTTCCGCCGGAGCGGCAGGGGGCTTTTTGCGGCCCCGCCCGCCGCGCCGGGAACGGCGGGCCTTGGATTTGGGTTCCTCCCCCGCCGAAACGGCCGACGGGGCGTCTTCGACAGGAGCGGGGGCAGGAGCGGGCTCGGCCTCCTGCTTCGGCGCGGGCGCCGGGGCAGCCGGAGCTTCCGCCTGCGCGTCCGGGGCGGTTTCAGCGGGTTTGGCCGTACGCCGGGTGCGGCGTGGTTTGGGCTTGGCTTCCGCCTCGGGGGCGGGAACGGGTTCGGAAGCCGGCTGGGCGGCTGCGGTATCAGGGGTTTCGGAAGGTTTTTTGCTCTTTGAAGCGGCCGGCCGGCGGGTGCGCCGGGGCTTGGGCGCGGGCGCGCCCTCAACAAGTTCGGTCATACAAGATCCTCGGAAAAAAATTTCGGCCGTACAGCCCGGCCGGGGCGGCGCCAAGCGCGCGGGACGCGCAGGGGGAAAAACCGGACTGTTCCGCCGCCCTCTTGCGGGCGGAAAAAGCGCGAAACGCGCCAAAGCCGGGATTATCCGCTGCGGGATGCCGTCGGGCATCTCAGGCATACACTGTGTTGCCTGCGCGGGGAGCCGGGGCGCAAGGCCGAAGGCGGCATGAGCGGCGGCCGCAATCGCGCGGCATCGGAGCAACTGTGCAAAGCACGCTGCCCCACGGGGATTTTTACGGAAAATCCCCTGCGTAAAACAGCCGCGGGGCGAACGTTGCCGATGGGCGGCTGTTTCAAAGCAATCTGAAAAACGGGAAAAAATCCGCGCGGCTTCCGCGCGTTGCGCCACAATACGGATTTTTACAGAATGCGCAAGTCCGCACGTACGCGGCCTCCGGTCCAGCGCAGCACCACATAGCCCCCGGCCGCGAAATTACCGGGGTTGATCACCGGTACGCCGGCCACCTCGTCCACGGCGCGGGCCTCGTGGATGTGTCCGCAAAGGCAAAGGGCGGGCTTGCGCAGCTCAATGAACGCGCGCACGGCCTCGGAGCCCACGTGGATGTCGCCGCCCACCACGTCGCAGCGGGTGTTTTTGGGAGGATTGTGGGAAATCAGCACCACCTGCGGCGCGAGTTTTACCGCTTCTTCCCAGGCTGTTTCCAACCAGGCGGCATAGCGTTCCTCGGCGAATTCGCTCGGCGTGGAAAAGGGCGTGGGCGTGGAGCCGCCGGCCCCCATGATCGCCAGACCCGGCGCGAGCAGGCGCGCGGAGGCGTGAATGTTCAGTCCTTCCCTGGTCAGCAGATCCGAGACTCCGGCCTTGTCCATGTTGCCGAACTGGGCCGCGACCAGGGGCAAGAGCCCGCGCGCCGCCGCCAGCATGCGTCCGGCTTCGGCCGGGCCGCCCAGGTTGGTGAGATCTCCGGTGATGATCAGTCCGTCGGCCTCGGGCAATTCGGGAATGCGCGCCAGATTGCCCAGATCGTCGTGGATGTCGCCCACCGCCAGCCAGAGGTAGTCTTTCATGCCCGTCTCCTTTTTCTTTTAAAACTAAACCGCTCTATACCCGCCGGACGGGCGAAAGTCCATTTGAAGCGCGGGAAGATTTACGATAGTTTCCCGATATGACGCTGATTGTCAAAGACGGGCTGCGCTTCCGCTCCGGCCGCTTCCGCCCCCTGCCCCTGCACGCGCGTTCCGCCGCCGCGCCGCGCTTCTGGCGCGCGGTCGCGCCGGCAGGCCGCAGCGCTCCGGCTTCCGAACCCCGGCTTGCCCAGTGGACGCTGGTGCTGACGGCGAAGAACATTCCCTTTGTTCTGGCGCGCCGGGGCGGCCGCCGCCTGATCTACGTCCCGCCCCTGGCCGAAGGCGTAGCCAGGCATGAACTCACCGGCTACGCGGCCGAACCCACCATACGCCCCGCCCCGGTCGAACCCCTGCTCCGCTTCAATCCCCTGCCGCCGGGACTGTTTTTTCTGCTGCTGGCGCTCTGGCACGGAATCTGTACGCAGGCAATCGCGTTGCCTTGGCTGCCGCCGCTTTCCGCTCAGGAGTGGACGCGCCTGGGCGCGCTCGACGTCTACCGCGTGTCGATCCTGCACGAATGGTACAGAACGGCCACAGCCCTGACCCTGCACGCCGACGCCGTGCACCTGGTCGGCAACCTCACGGCGGGCTTTCTTTTTCTGGGACTTCTTTCCCGGCGTGCGGGCTTCGGGCCGGCCCTGCTGCTTACCGTGCTCGGCGGAATCATCGGCAATGCCTGCAACGTGGTCTACCGGCCCTACACTTTTTCCAGCCTGGGCTTTTCCACCGCGCTTTTCGCCGCCCTGGGGGCCCTGTCCGGCATCCAGGCCCTGCGCGAAGGCGCGCGGGAACGGCGTAAGGCCCTTTTGCCTCTGGGAGGCGGCGCGGGCCTGCTCGCCATGCTGGGCACGGAGGGCGCGCACACGGATTACGCGGCCCATCTTTTCGGCATGGGCGCGGGTCTTGTGCTGGGCGCGGCCCTGCAATACAGGGCGGACGGACGACTTTCGGCTCGGAGGCGGCAGGCGGCGGCGCTCGCCGCATACGCGCTTTTTATTGTGGCATGGAGCCTGGCTTTGCAGTAATATTATCGTGAAAAAAGCCTCCCGATTCGGCGGATCCGTTATGACCCGGAAACAAGATTAAGGAGACACACCGTGAAAATGTTCATCCCGCTCATGTTGAGTTGCCTGCTTTGCGCGGCCTGCGCGAAGAAAGTGGAAACCCTTTCCGACGGAAAGCCGGGATACAAAGTGTACTGCGAAATGTTCGAAGATCGCTGTTTCGCCGATATAGAACGCCTGTGCAAAGACAAAAGCTACATGATCGTTTCGGAGCATTCAAATATCATCCGCCCGCCGCTCGGCTGGCCGGAAAACACCGGCAACTGGCGCTTCAGCAGCCGTTGGTGGAAGGAAGTGCGCTGCATGCCGTAGCGCCCCGCGCAACCCTCTGAGGAGAAAACAGCATGAAACCCGCCGGACTCATCATCCTCGCCGCCCTGTTCTGCGTCGCCGGCTGCGCGAAGCCGCAGCGGGTCGCGCTTTCAGACGGCAGCCAAGGCTATAAGATATATTGCGATACCGTGCGCGACCGCTGCACGGAGGATATGGAGCGCATCTGCGGCAACAGGGGCTACAACATCGTCTCCGAGCGTTCGGACGAGATCGCGCCGCCGCTCGGCTGGATAGATTCCGGGGGAACGCGCAGAGTAAACAGCCGCTATTGGATCGAAATGCGCTGCAATCCGTAGCTCATACCCACCAGAACATAGTCACTTTGAGTTTGTTGCTTACGGCGGGCAAATCCCGGCAGAGCGGAGAAACATTGAGAATGTTCCTCCGCTCCGGGGCGGGGCCGTTTTTTTCGCCTGCCCGACGTGCGGGATCGTCCTTCTTTTGCTTGCCTCCCATGGAAAATCTGCGTAAAAAACCCTACGACAGGCGGGCTTGTGAGCCCTTTCACATAATCAAGTATCCGAACAGGAGGATCTCTGATGAAACGTATCGCGCTGTTTCTTCTCCCCGCGGCGTTGTTGCTGATCGGGCCGGCCTGCGGGGCCTTCGCCGCCGACAAGGTTGTCATCAAAATGGCGGGCATGAAACCCGAAGGCGAGCCCGAAACCCTCGGCATGCACAAGTTCGGCGAAATCCTCGCCAAGTTGTCGGGCGGCAAATACGAAGTCCAGGTCTTTCCCAACAGCCAGCTCGGCAAGGAAGACGCCTATATAGCCTCCACCCGCAAGGGCACCATCCAGATGTGCGCCACCGGCACGCAGACCTCGGCCCTGCATCCGGCCATGGCCATGCTGGAAACCCCCATGCTCTTCGACAATCTGGCCCATGCCCGCCGCGCCATGGAAGGCAGGACTTTTGAGCTGATCAACAAGGGCTTCCCGGAAAAATCCGGCCTGCGCACCTTGAACGCCTTTCCTCTGGGCTTCCGCCACTTCTATTCCAAAAAGCCGCTGAAAAGCATGGCCGACCTCCAGGGCCTGCGCATGCGGGTGCCCAACATTCCCCTGTATGTGAACTTCGCCAAGGAATGCGGCATCAGCGGCCAGCCCATGCCCTTCGCCGAAGTGCCGGCGGCCCTGGATCAGGGCGTGATCGACGGCGGCGACAGCCCCTTTGTCGACATCGCCGCGCTCAAAATGTATGAAATCGCGCCGCAGATCACCCTGAGCGGGCACATTCTGATCATCCATTCCCTGTACATCAACGAGTCCTTCTATCAAGGCCTGCCCGCGCAGGATCGCAAATGGGTGGATCAGGCCGCCAAGGAATCCGCCGATTACGTGTGGGATCTCATGGGCAAGCTGGAGCAGGAAGCCAAAAAGAAGATCGAGGCCGGCGGGGGCACGATTTCCACGCCTTCCCCCGAATTCCACAAGGCCATGCAGGAAGCCGGCACAAGAAGCTGGAAACTCTTCTACGACACCGTGCCCAACGCCAAGGAAATTCTGGACAGCGCCGTCTCCTATCGCTGATACGCGCGCGCAGCGGGGCGGGATTCGCGAAGAATCCCGCCCTTTTTCTCCCTTTTCTTCCCCTGCCCTCCGGCGGGCCTTCATCTTTATACAGAGGTACTCATGAGCGACCACGCCGCCCCGCCCGCGAAAAAATCCTCCGGAGAATTCGCCTTTGAAATTTTCTGCGCCGTCATCTTTCTGGGGATGATCGGTCTTGTTTCCTACAACGCCTTCCTGCGCTACGTGTTCCGCTCCAGCTTCGCCCCCAGCGAGGAATGGGCGCGCTTTCTGTTCATGTACATCACCTTTTTCGGGGCCATCGAGGCGTTTTACCGCAACAAGCACATCGCGGTGGACCTGGTGGTGGGCAACACCCGCCGGGGTCTGCGCAAGGCGCTGGAAATCATCGCGACGCTGCTGACCGTCGCCGTGCTCGTGCTGCTGTTCTGGGGCGGAATCGTTCTGGTGGGCCAGACCATGGACACTTTTTCCGTGGCCACCGGCGTGAACATGAGCCTGATCAACGGCATTCTGCCCATCATGGCGGGAGCGGCCCTGATCATCAAGCTGCGGGATCTGCTGCGCCTGTTCCGCAAACCCGCGAGCGAATTCGTGCCTTCCGACGAATTTGTCATGCCGGAAAAGGGGTAGGCGATGGATCAGCTCCTCTACTTTTTCGGCAGTCTGTTCTTCTTCCTCTTTCTCGGCGTGCCCATCGCCGTGGTGCTGGTGATCTGCGCCATCGTGCTCATGATCGCCTCCGGCTCCTGGGACGTGATGACCATCCCCAACAGCATGATGGACGCGGCCAACAACTATCCGCTGATGGCCATTCCCTTCTTCGTCTTCGCCGGGGAAATCATGGCCGCCGGCGGACTTTCCAAGCGCGTTGTGCAACTGGCCCAGCTTATGGTGGGCCGGGTCAAGGGCGGCCTGGGCTACGCCGCCATTGTGGCCAGCATCATCTTCGCCGGGCTCATGGGCAGTTCCGTGGGCGAGGCCGCGGCGCTCGGCGGGCTGTTGCTGCCCATGATGCAGCAGGTGGGCTACAACAAGGGCCGCGCGGGCGGCATCATCGCCTCGGGCGCCATATTGGGGCCCATCATCCCGCCCAGCACGAATTTCATCATTCTCGGCTCGACCATCAGCGGGCTCTCCATTACCCGCCTGTTCATGATCGGCCTTGTGCCCGGCCTGATTCTGGGCCTGGGGCTCATGGTGGTCTGGTGGTTCATCGTGCGTAAAGACGGCTACACCGAAATCATCACCTTCACGCGCGAGGAAACCATCACCATCCTCAAGGACGCCAGCCCGGCCTTCATGCTGCCCGTGCTGCTGCTGGGCGGCATACGTTTCGGGGTTTTCACGCCCACCGAGGGCGGCGCCTTCGCGGCGGTGTTCGCCATCATTGTGTGCATGGCCTATTACCGCGAGCTTTCCTTCCGCGACCTTCTGCGCGTCAGCGCGGCGGCCGCGCGCACAACGGCGGTGGTCATGCTCATCGTGGCCACGGCGTCGGCCGTGGGCTATTTCATCACCCTGGCCCGCATTCCGATGCACATCACCTCCCTGTTCGCGCCCTTCATCGACAGCCCCTTCATCCTGCTGACCATCATCATGATCTTCCTGCTCATCGCGGGAATGGTCATGGATCTGACCCCCAACATCCTCATCTTCGCGCCGGTTTTCTACCCCCTGATTCAGGCGGCGGGGATCAACGAATACCACTTCGGCCTGCTCATGGTGCTCAACCTGGGCATAGGGGTGATCACCCCGCCCGTGGGCACGGTGCTCTATGTGGTCTGCGGCATCGGCAACATCAAGCTCGGCGAGCTGGTCATGAAGATGCTGCCCTTTGTACTGGTGGAAATTGCCATACTCTTCCTGCTGGTGTATTTTCCCAAACTGTCGCTGGTGCCGCTGCGCTGGCTGATGTGACAGGCGGTCGCTTTTTCGCGTGATGCTTCGTCAGGCTTCGTTTTTGAGTCGGGGGTAGACGATAAGAGTCCTACCCGCCGCCTCAAAAAGCTCGCCTTCCCCGCCTGACGCGAAAAATCAACCGCCTGCAAAAAGGAAAACAGTGAAAAAAGACTGTTTTGTTCTGGATCTCGACGGCACGGTCTACCTGGGCGACATTCCCATTGCCGGCACCGTGGATTTCATACGCCGGCACAGGGCGGATCTGGACTTTTATTTCTTGAGCAACAACACTTCCAAAAGCCCGGAAAGCTATCTCGCCAAGCTCGGCCGCATGGGCGTGGAAACGGATTTCGGGCATATGCTCTCGCCCACCCGGCCGCTGGTGGAGCATCTGCGCGGGGCGGGCATACGCCGGGCCTATCTGGTGGGCAACCGGGACTACCGGAGCACCCTTCAGGCGGCCATGCCCGAACTGGAATTGACCGGAGAAGGGGCGCAGGCCGTCATTCTGGCCTACGACACCGAATTGAGCTATGAAAAGCTCGCCGTCTCCGCCCGGCTGCTGCACAGGCCGGAGGTGGCCTTTTTCGCCACGCACCCCGATCTGGTCTGCCCCGACCCGGCCGGTCCCCTGCCGGACGTGGGCAGCTTTATCGCCCTGTATGAAAAAGCCGTGGGCCGCGCGCCCCAGAAAATCTTCGGCAAGCCCGATCCTCTGGTGCTGGCCCCCCTGTTGGAAAAATATCCCAGAGAGCGCATGGTGATGGTGGGCGATCGGCTGATGACCGACAAAAAGCTGGCCGAAAACGCAGGCATAGACTTTATTCTGGTCTTGAGCGGAGAAGCCTCGCTTGAGGACGTTCGCCGGGAAGCCGTACAGCCTTGGAAAACGCTTCGTGATTTAAGCGAGTTGGAAAAATGATCCACACTACGGCGGTGATCATCGGCGGCGGCGCGACGGGCGTGGGCATTCTGCGCGATCTTGCCATGCGCGGCGTCCCCGCCCTGCTGCTGGAGCAGGGCAACCTGGCCCACGGCACCAGTTCGCGCTTCCACGGCCTTTTGCACAGCGGCGCGCGCTACGCCGTCCAGGATACGCATTCCGCCCGCGAATGCGCCGAAGAGAACGCCGTGCTGCGCCGCGTGGCCCGGCACTGCATTGAAGGCGGCGAAGGGCTTTTTGTGCGCACGCCGCAGGACGATCCCGCCTTTGTCGAACCCTGGCGCACGGCCTGCGCCGCGGCCGGCATAAGCGCCGAGCCCCTTTCCGCCGCCGAGGCCCGCCGGCTCGAACCCCGGCTGGCCCCGGACATAGAGGAAGCCTATCGGGTGCCCGACGCCTGCATAGACGGTTTCCGTCTGGTACAGCACAACGCGCAGTCCGCGCGGCGCGGCGGCGGCAAAATTTTTATCCGCCACACGGTTGCAGGCATTGAGCACTCCGGCGGGCGCATCACCGGCGTGCGCGCCGTGAACGCCGCGAACGGGGAGGAAGTGCGCATCGCCTGCGACATCTGCATCAACGCTTCAGGCGCCTGGGCGGGCCTTGTCGCGCGCCTGGCCGGTCTGGAGGTGCGGGTTTCGCCGGATCGGGGCAGCCTGATCGTTTTCAACCACCGCTTTGCCTCGCGGGTGATCAACCGTCTCCACCCGGGCGCGGACGGCGACATTTTCGTGCCCCACGGCTCGGTGACGATCTTCGGCACCACCTCCACCCCCACCGACAGGCCGGACAACACAACCCCCACCACCGAAGAAACGCTGCGCCTGCTCGAACTCGGCAGGCTCCTCTTTCCGGATATCGAGCACTACCGCATTCTGCGCGTCTTCGCGGGCACGCGGCCCCTTTACGCTCCCGGCGCGGGCGGCCGGGCGGCCGGACGCGGCTTCCATATTGTCGACCACGGCGAGGAAGGCCTGTCGGGCATGTTCAGCATTTTCGGCGGCAAACTCACCACCTACCGGCTGATGGCGGAAAAAGTCTGCGATCTCGCGGCTGTCGCGCTTGGCGTGCACGCGCCCTGCCGCACGGCCGAGGAGCCCCTGGTGTCGGAGCCTTCGCCGGACATCATGAAAAAAGCCCGCCGCTGCTTTCCGGCCCACGGCGTACAGTTGGTGGCCGACAGGCTGGGCGACGATTTCGCCCCGGTGGTCGAAGCCGCCTGCGAAGAAACAGGCGCCGGCGCGGAACTGATTTGCGAATGCGAACTGGTGAGCAGGGCGGAAGTGGAGCACGCCGCCCGCGAGGAAAGCACCTTAAGCGCCGTGCGCCTGCGCACGCGCTTGGGCATGGGCACCTGCCAGGGCACCTTCTGTTCGTTGCGGGCCACGGCTCTGTTGACGGAACAGGGCATTTTCTCCTCCTCTCCCCCGCTCACGGTGCGCTCGTTTTTGCAGGAACGCTGGAAAGGCCTGCGCCCGGCCCTCTGGGGATCGCAACTCAAGGAAGCGGAACTGGGCCGGGCCATTTACGCGGCCACGCTCAACATCGACACCTTCGCACGGGAAGACGCCGCAACCGCTCCGCGCGACAAAGCCGCCTTTGCCGAACCCGCTCCGGCGAAAACGGGCGCGCCCGAGGAGTGGAAGAAATGAAGAAGAACGCGGATATCGTCGTCGCCGGCGGCGGCATGGCCGGGCTCTCGGCCGCGGTCTGCGCGGCGCGGGCCGGGGCGTCGGTCATCCTGCTGCGGGCCGGGGCCGGGGCCTTGAGCATAGGCAGCGGCTGCGTGGACATTCTGGGCTATGCCGGCGGCCTGCCCGTAACCGGCAATCCCCTGGAGGCTTTTCCCCTGCTGCCGGACAACCACCCCTACCGCATCGCCGGGCGGGAAGCGGCCCAGGCGGCCGTGGACTTTTTCCTTTCTCTCTGCCGGGAGGCGGATTGGCCCTTCGCCTCCGCCGAAAACGGCAACCACCTGCTGCCCACGGTCATGGGCACGCTCAAGCCCACCGGGCTCTGCCCGCCGAGCGCGGATCCCGGCGCGTTGTCCGCAGCCGGCGCCGTCGGCGTCGTCGGTTTTGAGGACATGCGCGACTGCCGCCCCGCCTTCATTGCCTCGGAACTCGCCCGCAGGCCGTTTTTCGCGGGCAAACGCCTCACCCCGATCCTGCTGCCCCCGGCCCGGCCCGGCCGGCGCAGCGCGAACGCCCTGGACCTGGCCCGCATGCTGGACACGGAACAGGGGCTCAACGCCCTGATCACGGAACTTCACGGCCGGATTTCCGGGGAAGAAACCCTGTTGCTGCCCCCCGTCTGCGGCACCCGGCCGGACGGACGCGTGTGGCGGCGGCTGCGCGACGCGCTCGGCCGCGGCGTGGTCGAGATGATCGGCATGCCGCCGGGCGTGGGCGGACTGCGCCTTCAGGAACTTTTTCTGCGGCAGTTGCGGGAGCGCGGCGTCACGATCGAGGAAAACGCCCGCGCCGTGAGTGCGGAAACGCAAGGCAAACGCTGTCTGGCCTTGCATACCAGGGAAGGAAACCGCCTGGCCGGCGAGGTTTTCATTCTGGCCACGGGCGGCTTTTTGGGCGGAGGGATTACGGCCTCGCCGGGCAGGGCGCGCGAAATGCTGCTCAACCTGCCCGTGCGCCTGCCTGAAAACCCGGATCGCTGGTCGGAAGCCGAAATTTTCGGCGACCACGCCTTCGCCCGCGCGGGCCTGAGCGTGAATTCCCGCCTCGTTCCCACGGACGATGACGGGGAAGAAATATACAGCAACGTGCGCGCGGCCGGGCGCATCCTGGCGGGCTGCGACTTCGCCGGCGAAAAAAGCGGCAACGGCGTCGCGCTCGTCACCGGGCATCTCGCCGCCCTGAGCGCCGTGGGGGCGGCATGAACGAACCGCGCTTCAACCCCGACAACTGCATAGCCTGCACCGTTTGCCTGGTGCATTGCCCGGTCTGCGCGGCCACGCCGGAATATCCCGGCCCGCGCTTTGTCGGCCCGGCCTACGAGCGCTTCCGCCTGCTCGGGTTGGCTGAGGACGACGCCCTGCATTACTGCTCGAACTGCAAGAACTGCGACATCTCCTGTCCGCACGACGTGCCCGTCTCCTCCCTGCTCATGCGGGCCAGGGCCGCGCACGCGGCAAAGAACCGGCGCTCGCCGGGCGGCTGGATTCTGGCCCACGGGGCTCTGGTGGCCCGCTTCGCCGGGCTCGTCCCCGCCGGCCTGCGCAACGCCGGCATGAACAATCCCGCAACGCGCCTGCTTCTCGATTGCATAGGCATTTCCAAAAAAGCTCCTCTGCCGGCCTTTGCCCCGCACACCCTGCGCGCCCTGCTCAAAAAACGGCCCACAAAAGGAGCCGCGACCGGAAAGAGAAAAAAAATCGCTTTTTTCCCCGGATGTTATATCGATCTCTATGATCCGCAAACCGGACTGGACATTCTATGGCTGCTTGAACAGGCGGGCTGCGAGGTCGTCGTGCCCGACTTCTCCTGCTGCGGCCTGCCCATGATCGCCAACGGCTATTGGGAAGACGCCCGCGGCAGCGCGGCCGCCAATCTGACCCTGCTCGCCCGCTGCGCGGCCGAAAACATTCCCGTGCTCACGGGCTGCCCGAGCTGCCGCCTGACCCTGGCCGAGGAACTGCCCGACTATTTTCCCGAACTCTTCGCCAAGGCCGCGCCGCCGCCCGTGGAAGACGCCCAGCATTTTCTGCGCGCCTGCCTGGAACGCGGCGATCTGCCCCTGCCCGAGCACGCGCCGCCGCGCCGCGTCGTCTACCATGCGCCCTGCCATTTGCGGGCCCAGGGGCAGGGCCTTTCCGGTCTGGAACTGCTGCGCGCCCTGCCCGGCTGCGACGTCATCCACGCCGACGCCGGCTGCTGCGGCATTTCCGGCAGCTACGGCTTCAAAAAGGACAAGTACGAGATCGGCATGCATGTGGGCGCGGAGCTTTTCCGCTTCCTGCGCGCGACCGCAGCCGACTGCGCCGCCTCGGAGTGCGGCACCTGCCGCCTCCAGATCCTCCACGGCTCCGGCAAGGCCGCCCTGCATCCGGCGAGCATAGTGCGCGCCGCCCTCGAATGACTCCTTTCCTTCCGTGAGTGAAGAAAGACCGCCGGCCCGCTTGACGCGGCTGCGCCGGACGTGTAACACGAATTCATAAATCGTGTCCCCACCCATATATCCAGGAGGAACCCCGTGCGCAGCCTTTCCCGCCTTGTGTGTTGTCTGTCCTGTTTCGCCCTGCTGATGAGCGCTGTGCCGGCCTCGGCCCATTTCGGCATGCTGATCCCTTCCCGCACCATGATCGGCGCGGAGGCGGAAAAAAACATCGGCCTGGATCTGAGTTTTTGGCATCCCTTTGAGAATCAGGGCATGAACCTCGTGAAGCCCAAAGCCTTTACGCTCTATGCCGGCGGCAAGAAACACGATTTGCTGCCGACGTTGAAGGAAGAAAAGAAGGACGGCTTCAGCGTCTGGGATACCGACTACGTCGTGCAGCGGCCCGGCCTGCTGGCCTTTGTCATGGAGCCGCAGCCCTATTGGGAAAAAGAGGAGGGCAAGTTCATCGTCCACCTCACCAAGAGTTATGTCGCGGCTTTCGGCGACGACGAGGGTTGGGACAAGCCCCTCGGCCTGGAGGCGGAAATCGTGCCCCTGTGTCAACCGTATGGGCTCTATGCCGGCAACGTGTTCCAGGGCCGGGTGCTGATGAACGGCAAGCCCGTGCCCGGTGCGGAAGTGGAAGTGGAGTATTACGGCGGCCCCGGCGTCAAGGGCAAGGCCCCCGGCGATTTGATGACCACCCAGGCCGTGAGGGCCGACAACAACGGCGTTTTCACCTATGCCGCGCCCAAGGCCGGCTGGTGGGGCTTTGCCGCGCTGATGGAAAGCAAGAAGCGCATCGTGCATGAAGGCAAGCCCAGGCCCGTCGAGTTGGGAGCGGTCATATGGGTGCGTTTTTACGACATGAAGTGAGACCGCGCCCGCAAATAAGGATGTTCACGGGCAAGGGCGGCGTCAAACGGCTTTTTTTGCTCCGGTCGAGTACCATAAAAGTACACTCTCTCCGCAAAAAAACCGTTTTCCTTGCTCTTGCCGCGCGCTCTCCTTATTTACAAGAGTCCTGTGACCGCGGGAACCCGGCATAACGGAAAAGCGAAAATCTGATGCATATATCTGAAGGGGTGCTCTCCGTGCCGGTGCTGGCCGGAGGAGCAATATTGACGGCGGCCGGCCTGGCCTGGAGCCTGCGGCGCATGCGGCCGGAGCGGATTGCCCCCGGCGCGATGACGGCGGCGATCTTTTTTCTCGCCTCGCTTGTGCACGTGCCGATCGGGCCGGCCAACGCGCATCCGGTGCTCAACGGCATGGTCGGGCTGGTGCTGGGGCCGGCGGCCTTTCCGGCGATTTTCGTGGCCCTGGCGTTGCAGGCCGTGCTCTTCCAGTTCGGCGGCCTGACCACCCTGGGCGTCAACACCCTGACCATGGCCGGCCCGGCCGTGCTCTGCGCCCTGGTCTTCGGCCCGCTGCTGCGCGCCTCCCGGCCGGGAATCGCCGATCTGGGCGCCTTTTTGTGCGGCTCGTGCGCGCTCGGCCTGGCCGGACTGGCCACAGCGGCCGCGCTGGCCTTGTCGGGCGATGCGTTTTTGCCCTCGGCCAAGCTGCTCCTGCTCGCCCATGTGCCGCTCATGGTCGTGGAAGGCGTGATCAGCCTCGCGCTGGCGCGCTTTCTGCGCAAAGTCAAACCGGAGGTGTTGGGTCTTGAACACCCGCCTGTCCTTATGGGCAAGCCCTAAACTTTTCCTGTGCCTGCCCGCGCTGCTGCCGGCGCTGCTGTTTTTTGCGCCGGAAGCCCGCGCGCACCGCGTTTACCTCTTTGCCTGGGAGGAAGGCGCACAGGTGTGCAGCGAAAGTTATTTCAGCAAAAACGCCAAAATACAAGACGCGCCGGTTGAGGTGCTGGACGCGGAGGGGAAAATCCTCGCCTCCGGCCGCACCGACGCGAAAGGCCTGTTCTGCTTTCCCCGCCCCGGCGATGCCGCACTCTCCATCGTCGTGGATGCGGGGCAGGGGCACAGGGGGGAATATTCCCTTCCGGCGAAATCTTCCGCCTCACTCCCTGTCGCCCCATCTTCGCCGCCGCACGTTGCCGCGCCCGTCGTGGAGATGCCGGCGAACGACGCCCTGCGCGCAATCGTGCGCGAGGAACTGGAGCGCAGCCTGCCCCCGCTGATCGGGCACAGCCTGAACAAATACGCGGTGCAGCAACGGGAGCGGGAGCCCGGCCCGCGCGAAATCGTCGGCGGCCTGGGCTGGCTGGCCGGACTGGCAGGGCTGGCGCTCTGGTGGAGGAGCCGCCGTGCACCTTGAGGAATTCGCGCGCGGACGCTCTCTGCCGCATCGCCTGGATCCGCGCGTCAAGCTTGCGGCCGCCCTGGTCTGGTCCTGCCTGCTTGCCGGCGTACACTCGCTTGCCGCGGCCGCAGCGGGCCTGGCGATCGGCCTGCTGCTGCTCCTTTGCGCCCGCCTGCCCGCGCGCGCGCTCTGCGCGCGCCTGGCCGCGATCAACATCTTCATCGTCCTGTTCTGGCTCACCCTGCCTTTTTCCACACCCGGCGAGACAATGTTCACGCTCGGCCCCCTGGAGGCAAGCCGACAGGGCCTGGAGTCGGCCCTGCTTGTCACGCTCAAGTGCAACGCCGTGATCACGGCGCTTACGGCCCTTTTGGGCACCTCCACGGTTTTCGCCCTCGTGCATGCGCTGCGCCATTTTTCTTTGCCGGAAAAGCTGGCGCACATGTTTTTTCTCTGCTTCCGCTATTTTCAGATCATCCACGGCGAATGGCTGCGCCTGCGCGAGGCCGCGCGCGTGCGCTGCTTCACGCCCGGCACGAACGCGCGCACCTATGCCGTGTACGCGCAGATGCTGGGCATGCTGCTGGTGCGCAGCCTGGACCGCGCCGAACGGGTGAACGAGGCCATGCTCTGCCGGGGCTATGCGGGCAGACTGTGGGTATTCGATCACTTCGCGCTGAAACGGGCGGATTTTTTCTTCGCTCTGGCCTGCCTGCCGGCTTGCGCCCTGTTGGTGTTTTTAGGATGGTGAGCAAAA
The DNA here is from genome assembly GCA_031551145.1 of Desulfovibrionaceae bacterium. Lineage (GTDB taxonomy): Bacteria > Desulfobacterota > Desulfovibrionia > Desulfovibrionales > Desulfovibrionaceae > WRKB01. Next base: position 20,371 of record JAVBNZ010000091.1, read on the forward strand.
AATACGATTTTTTGCTCAAAAACCGCCGCGCTCAAACACTGTTTGAGCTTGCTCCGTCGCCCGCGGCGACGCGGCGGACGCGCGTCCGTCGTTGACAAAATCGCAAAAGCGCCTGCCGAATAGAGGAGAGCCATGCCCGCATCCGACACAACGACTGTTCCGCTGATAGAACTGCGCGGCATACGCTTTGCCTTTGCCGGGGAGCCGGAACTGTTCCGGAATCTCGATCTCACCCTGCGCCGGGGCGAATGTGCTGCCCTGCTGGGCGGCAACGGCGCGGGAAAAACCACGCTGCTGCGCTTGATCATGGGCCTGGTGCGGCCGCAGGGCGGCGCGATCCGCCTGTTCGGCGACGAATGCCGGGAAGAGAAGGATTTTGCCGCCCTGCGCCCCCGCCTGGGCTTCGTGTTCCAGGACGCGGACGACCAGCTCTTCTGCCCCACGGTGGAGGAGGATGTGGCCTTCGGCCCCCTGAATCTCGGCCTGCCGCACGAGGCGGTGCACGAACGCGTGCGCGAAACCCTGGAGGCGCTGGGTCTGGCCGGCTTTGAGCGGCGTGTGAGCTACAAACTTTCGGGCGGCGAAAAAAAGCTGGTCGCCCTGGCCTCGGTGCTGGCCATGCGGCCCGAAGCCCTGTTGCTTGACGAGCCCACGGCCGGCCTGTCCGACGAAGCGACAGAGCGCATCGCCGGCGTGCTGGCGGCCGCCGGCCTGCCCTGCCTCATCGCCTCCCACGATCGCCTCTTTCTCGAACGCCTGGGCGCGCGCCCCCTGGAACTGCGCGACGGCCGCATCGAAAAACGCGCCTGACCCGCCCCTCGTCGCCGTTAAAAACGCTTGCCTTTTACAAGATACATGATAATAATTTCATCATCTGCGCTGCCCTCTCGCGCCGCGCGGATGCATATTTTTTTCAACACCCGGACGTTCTCAAAGGAGGATACCCATGCGCACCATGAAGAACCTGTTCCTCGCCTTCCTGTTTCCCGCCCTTGTCATCGCCTTCTGCATGCAAAGCGCCTCCGCCGCCGACGCGGACGCCGGAGCCGCGCTGTACGACGCGAACTGTAAAACCTGCCACGGCCTTTCGCATCCCGCCAAAGGCAAACCTGTTGATGCGATTCTGGCCAAGGTCTCGGCCATCAAAGCTGCGGAGGGTCTTTCCGGGCCGAAGAAGACAATGCAGGATACGCTCAAGAAACTGACGGACGCGCAGGCTCAGGACGTGGCCGCGTATATTTCCGCCATGAAATAGGGCGGTATCCGATTGCGCCGAACCGGCGGAACGTAAAAAAAACGCCGCGCGTCACGGAACGCGCGGCGTTCGGCATCCACAACGGACGCCGGCCGCAAATGCTCCGAAAATACCGGCCGTCAGCGGAAAAGTTCCGCTTCCTCCGTCAGCAGTTTGGCGGCGATTTTGCGGTTGTCGATCTGATAGGTTCCGGCCTCGACCTGAGCCTTCAGTTCGGCCACGCGCCCGGCGCGCACGTCGTCCGCCTGCATGGCTTCGTTGCGGGCCGCCGCAAGCAGCTTGGCCTCGCTTGAAACTTCCAGCGTATCACCGGTTGCGGGCGCGGATGCGCCGCCTTCCTGCTTTTTCGCGGTGCGCGCGGCTTCGCCCGCCTTTTCGGCCTGCGGGCGGTAGGCGTTCAAAGCCTGATTGTTGATCCCATTGATATCCATAGTGCCTCCCAACTGTTCTCCCCAAAAATATGCAAAGCATGTGCCTAGAGCATTGTCCTGTCCACCTGGGCCAGGGTGATGTGCCAGAGCCGGTCGAGCAGGCGCGCTTTCTCCAGCGGTCCCACTTCCTCGGGGCCCGCAACGCCTTCCTTCACCAGATGCAGGGCCGCTTCGCCCGGCGAATAGCGGAAGGTAAGCGGCGCTCCGGCCATGGTGGAAAGCTCCTCGCGTATCTCGTCCGTAATCGGGTTCTCGCTGCCGGTGAACAGAAGGTGTTCGTACAACTCGCGGGCGACCCTTTCCACCGTTCTGCGCCGGCGCACTTCCTTCGGCTCCGGATCCTCTTCCTCCCCCCGCGCGAGGCGCAGAGCCCTGCGGTAGCGGGCCAGCCTGCGGGCGTTCAGCAGTTGGCGCTCATATTCCCGCAGCATGTTGCGGATATGGATGTTCGTCTGGGTCACGCGCACAACTCCCGATACGCCGACGGCGGCTCGCACTCTATACCCCATCGGCAGTCGGCGGAATTTCTTTAGGGGCGTCGTTCTTTCAAACGTGGAAGCATTGTGGACCGCCGCGCGCCGAACGTCAACAGCGGGCGCGTCCTTCGCCCCTCCCCGCTCTGTGTTTTTTTTCACGTGACGATTGACGCGAAACCCCCGCTGTGATATTTCGAACAAGCCGAAAGGAATGGCTCGACGTGCCTCCGCACGCCGAGTGCTATGCCCGGAATCCCGCATGGACGACAAACTTCCCCGCCCGGGCCGTGTGCAGAAAGGTTTGGGCGTGCTTGCCCATGCCGGCACAATGGGCCTGCATCTGGTTTCAGGACCGGCGGTAGGCTTTGCGATCGGATATGCGTTGGATGACTGGCTGGGCACCGATCCCTGGCTGAAGGCGGTTTTTTTCTTTTTCGGCATCATCAGCGGTTTCAAGCTGGTGTATGAGGACGCCCGGAAGATTATGGACGGGGAAGCGAAAGAACGTGATACAAAATCTGATCCTCAAGCTTGACGGCCTGCTCTGGCGCAGGGGCTTCCACCGCCCCGAAGTGCGCGCCGTCATGCGTAACGAGATTCTGTTCAGCGCGCCGCTTCTTGTCCTCGGGCTCTGTCTGCTGCCGCTGGACGCCCGGCTGTTGTGGTTCGCCGTGGGCGCGCTGCTGATGGCCTGGAATTTTTACGGACTGGCGCGCTTTATCCAGGGGATATCCCTTTCCGCCTGGTCGCAGGCCCTGTTGCTGGGCATGCTGGTGCGCTCCAATCTGCGGCTTGTGCTTTCGGCCCTGTTCCTTTACGGGGCCTTTGTGTGGTTTGACGCGTCCGCCTGGGCCGTACTGGCCGGGATTACGGGCGCTCTCGGGCTTTTGGCGGTCACTTCGTTGATGTGGCTCGCCGGACAGCGCAATCGTCAAAAGGAGGCCTGAAATGGCTGGTGGTCTGCCGCATCCGATACTCCTTTCCTCGGCCCTGCACATGGATGAACTTACCATTCTGGGGAAGTCCGTCGAGTTCAAGCATGTGTTCTACACCTGGATCGGCATGGCCGCTCTGTTCCTTTTCGCCTGGCTGGTGCGCAGGAATGTCACCATGATCCCCGGCAAGGCGCAGAACTTTGCCGAGGTGCTCGTGGGAGGACTCGAAAACTCCATTGTTGACACCCTCGGGGAAGAAGGCCGCCGCTTCGTGCCCGTGCTTGTGGGTCTGTTCATCTATATTCTCGGCATGAACCTCATGGGCCTCATCCCCTGTTTCGACGCGCCCACAGCCAACATCAACACCAACGTGGGCATGGCGGTCTTCGTCTTTCTCTACTACCAGTACGTGGGCATAAGCCGCTGGCACGGGCATTACATCCACCACTTCCTCGGCCCCCAGAAAGCGCTTATTCCGCTTATGCTGCCCATCGAACTTGTTTCGCACTTCACGCGCCCGGTTTCGCTCACGCTCCGTCTTTTCGGCAACATACGGGGCGAGGAAACCGTGCTCATTCTTTTCTTCGTCATGGCGCCCTTTGTCAGCACAATTCCGGTCTATGCGCTCTTCCTGCTTGCCAAGTGCCTGCAGGCCTTCATCTTCTTCATGCTGGCCATGTACTACCTCAAGGGCGCGCTTGAGCCCGCGCACTAAGCCGGCTCTTCACATCGGGGGAATGGTCTTCGGACCGAAACATATAACAGTATCAAGGAGTTTACGATGCGCAAACTGATCATGATCGCCCTGAACACCGTCGCTCTGCTTTCCATGGCCGCCGCGGCCTTCGCCGCCGCCCCCGATTCCGCCGCTCTCGGCACCATCGGCCTCGGCGCGGCCCTCGGCATCGGCATTGCCGCCTGCGGTTGCGGCATCGGTCAGGGCATCGGTCTTAAAGGCGCCTGCGAAGGCACCGCCCGCAATCCGGACGCCGGCGGCAAAATCATGGGCACCCTGATCCTCGGCTTGGCCTTTGTGGAATCCCTGGCCATCTACGCCCTGGTCATCAGCCTGATCCTGCTGTTCGTGAAACCCCTGGGCTAAACTTTCGCGCACTCCACATTTTTTACAGGGGGGGCCCCAAGCCCCCCTTTTGCATAGAAGTCATTTAAGAAATGACTTCTATGTCGCCGGAAGGCGACGCGGCGGCGGATGCCGCCGTGAGCGAAGCCGAAAACCGCGTTTTTCGGCGTAGCGATTCTTGTAAATCGCCGCTGCGCGGCGATTTACAAAATGAGTTATAGATATGAAAAGCGAACGCATACCCAGAGCCGCCATCGGACGTCTTTCCGTCTACATCCAGGCTCTGGAGAATATGGCCCGCGACGGGGTGGAACTGCTCTCCTCCGAAGCGCTGGCCTCGGCCTGCGACGTCAACGCCTCCCAGGTGCGCAAGGATCTTGCATATTTCGGCGAATTCGGCGTGCGTGGCGTGGGCTACAATGTCAAGGAACTCGCCGGCTTCATCAAACACGCTCTGGGGATCGACCGCGAATGGCGGGTGGCCCTGGTGGGCGTGGGCAATCTGGGCCGCGCCCTTTTGAACCACAACGAATTCATGCGCCGCAACTTCCGCATGGTGGCCGCCTTCGACTGCGATCCTTTCAAAATAGGCGAGGTCGTGCAGGGGCTGGAGGTCATCTGCACCCGGCAGCTGCAGCACAAGGTGCAGGAACTGGGCATAGAAATCGGCATCATCACCACCCCGCCGGAACGCGCCCAGCGCGCGGCCCAATACATGGTCGACGCCGGCGTGCGCGCCCTGCTCAACTACGCCCCGGCCCGCATCAAGGTTCCGGAGGGAGTGCTGGTGGAATACGTGGACTTTTTCCACTACCTCTACGCGCTTGCCTTCAACCTCAGCGCCGAGGGCCGGCCGAAGACATGAGCGCGCACATGGTGCTGCTGACGGATCTGGGCTTGAGCGATCCGTACGTGGGGCAGATGCGGGGCATGCTCCACCGCCTTGCGCCCGGCGTGCCCGTGCTCGACCTCTCCCACGCCGTGCCCCGCCACGACGTGCGCACCGGCGCGTTCTTTTTGAGCGGCAGCCTGCCCTATTTCGCCCCCGGCGCGATCTTTCTCGTGGTCATCGACCCCGGCGTGGGCACAAACCGCGCGCTGCTCTGCCTCCACACGCCCGAACGCTGCTGCATCGCGCCGGACAACGGCTTTCTCGCGCTCGCGGCCCGCAACTACACCTGGGACGGCCTTACGCGCATCAACCCGCAGGCCGTGCGGCAGGGACTTGACCTGCCCCCGTTAAGCGGCACCTTCCACGGCCGCGACATCATCGCGCCGCTGGGCGCGCGCCTGGCTTCGGGAGAAGCCGTTGAGCACTTCGGCAGCCCCATGAACCCGGCGGACATGCATGCCCCTCGCTGGAGCGCGGCCACGCGCACGGAAGACGGCCTTTCGGCCACCGTTCTGCATGTGGACGGCTTCGGCAACGCCGTGCTGAACGCCGGCGCAGAAGAATGGGCTCCGCTCCTGAGCGGATGTTGCCCCAGGCTGCCGCTCTACCGGGACATGCGCGTGCCGCTGCTGTCCACCTACGCCGAAATCCCGGTCGGGAGCGCGGCGCTCATCGTCGGCAGTCAGGGCTATCTCGAACTGGCCTGCAACCGCGCCTCCGCCGCCGGGCTGCTGGGGCTCAAGCCGGGCTACACCCTTCACATCCGCTTTTAGGGAGCGGCTGCTTCTGCCGTGATGCTGCAGACTTCGTTTTTGCCTCCTGTCATGGACGAAAAGAGTCCACTCCCATCGGCAAAAACTCGTCTTCCTTGCCTGACGGCAAAAGCAGCCGCTCCCTGTTTCCAGAGCGGATTGCATTAAAAATAGTATCTGCTCCGCGGAGCTTTGCCGGCCGTAAACGGCAAAGCTCAAAACGAAAAGGCCCTAAATGATACGGAATTTCTGCGCCGCCCTGGCCCTGCTCACCCGCTTCGGGCCCGCGCGCCTGCTCGATTCCGCCCGCATCGCGGCCTCCGTGCCCTGGTACGCGCCCGTGGGCGCGCTGATCGGACTGGCCTGCACCGCTCCCCTGTACATAGGACTCGCCTCCGGCCTGCCCTGGGTGCAGGCCTGGATCTACATGGGCCTGAACCTCTGGATCACCCGCGCCCTGCACTGGGATGGACTGGCCGACCTGGCAGACGCCTGGGGCAGCGGCGCGCGGGGCGAACGCTTTTGGGCCGTGCTCAAGGACAGCCGCACCGGCGTGTTCGGCGCGCTCGGCCTCTGCTTCTTCTTTTCCGGCGGCCTTATCGCGGCGCAAGCCCTGTGCGCGGCAAACACCCTCGTCCCGCTCGCCCTGGCCCCGCTTGTCGGGCGCGCCGCCTGCGCGCTGCTCGCCGCCCTGAACCAACCACGGGATCCCGCGTCTCTGGGCGGCATGGCCCTTGCCGGCGCAACAGCGCGCGCCGGAATCACGGCCCTGGCGACAACCCTCATCCCCTGCGCCTTTTTTCTGAAGCCCACGGCCCTGTGCGGCATGGCCCTCGGCATCATTCTGCTCCTCGCCCTGCTCTCGCGCCTCGGCCGGCGCGAGGGCGGCATGAACGGCGACTTTCTCGGCGCCGCCGTGATCGCGGGGGAGCTGATGACGCTGTTTGCGGGGATTATGCCTTGACCGGCGCGGGCGCGGACGCGTAAAAAGCCAAGAGCATTTCAACTTTGCAGAAGTTGGAATGCTCTGCGGGGATTTGCACACAAATCCCCGCCGCGAAATAGGCGCAAGGCGGGCTTTGCCCGCCGTCAGGCGACTATTTCAAGCGCAAAATGCTGTAGATCCTTTTCAGGAGCCCGGCGCATGGAAATGCTGACCTACCTTTTCTCCTTCGTACTGCACATAGACCGGCATCTGTTCGAACTGGTGAACAACTACGGCGCGTGGGTGTACGCGATACTCTTCGTGATCGTCTTCTGCGAGACCGGCCTGGTGGTCACGCCCTTTCTGCCGGGCGATTCCCTGCTCTTTGCCTCGGGCGTGCTGGCGGGCGCGGATCTGCTGGGTTATCCGCAGGTGATGGGCGTGCTGGCGGCGGCCGGCATATTGGGGGATTTCACGAACTACAACATAGGCAGGCGCGCGGGGCCCGCGATTTTCAGCAGGGAGACGCGCTTCATCAAAAAAGCCCATCTCATCAGGGCGCACGATTTTTACGAGCGCCACGGGGGCAAGGCCATCGTGCTGGCCCGCTTCATCCCCATTATCCGCACCTTCGCTCCCTTTGTGGCGGGCGTGGCGATCATGAACCCGGCGAGCTTTTTGTTCTTCAACGTCACGGGCTGCCTGATCTGGGTGGGTTCGCTGGTTTCGGCCGGCTATTTTCTCGGCAACACGCCCTTCGCCAAGGAAAACTTCAGCCTGATCATCTACGCGATCATCGTGATCTCGGTCATGCCCGTGGTCATCGAGATGCTGAAGGCGTGGCTGCGCGGACGACGCGAGAAAAGCTAACCGCCCTTCTTTTTGCGCGTGTAGCTGTCCACGTATTTACCGTCTTTCTTGGTATAGGATTTGACCCGCTGGGTCTTTTTGTAGCTGTCGGACGATTTTTTCTTTGCAAAGACCTCGGACACCGGGGAAGTGCCGCCGAAGGAAAGGGGCAGGGACAGGGACAGGGAAAAGGCGAACAACAGGCAGACGATCCGGGCGCGGGTCTCCGGAAAGATTACAGGGAAAAATCGAGGCGCTTCCCGGCAATAACGCAGCTTCCCCCGGCATAGCCGAAGGAGGCCGCGTAGCGGGCCAGTTCCTCAAAACCGAAGGCCACATCGGACACCTGATGGGCGTCCGAGCCGAAAACCACGGGCACCTGCAGTTCCGCGGCCAGGGTCATGATCTCCGGGCAGGGATAGATTTCGCGGCAGGGCTTGCGCAGCCCGGCCGAGGAAATTTCCAGGCTCATGCCGGCTTCCTTCACGGCTTCAAGGGCGGCGCGCGCGTGATCCATCCCGCCTTCCTCCCGCAGCCAGCGGGCAAAATCCTCCGCCGAAAAAATCTTGATCAGATCCGGGTGGGCCGCGATGGTGAACAGCCCGGAAGCGGCCATGCGGGCGTAGGTGGCGAAATAGTCGGCGTAATGCCGCGCGCGCTCGGCAAAGGGGATGGTTTTCCAGGGGCGGGGATCGGCGTCGAATCCCCAGGTGCCGAGAAAATGGACGCTGCCGATGAGGTAGTCGAAGGGATAGGCCCGCACGGCTTTTTCGATGAAGGGAAGCTCGGCGTCGAACCAGTCCATTTCCATGCCCAGCAGCACGCGGCCGGGATGCCGCTCCTTCAGGGCCAGCACGTCGCGCACGTAGCCGGGAAAAAGGCGGGTGAGCTGCTCGCGGTATTCCTTGGGATAATCGTAGCCGGACGGACGCGGGGAGTGTTCGGAAAAGCCCTGAAGCGCAAGGCCGCGCTCAAGCCCGGCGGCGAACATTTCTTCCGGGCTGTTTTTGCCGTGCGAACACAGGGTGTGGGTGTGCAGATCAACGGTAATCATGAGAGTATATTCGCTTTGAGATTTGTCTCTTACGGCGGGCAAAGCCCGCCTGCGCCAAACTCGCGGCAGGGATTTGCGTACAAATCCCTGCAGAGCAGATGAACATTTTCAATGGTAATCTGCTCTAGGGTTTAGGCTGCTCCATTACCACGGCAAAGGCTTCTTCCACCGCGTCGCGGATTTCCCGCTTGCTCACGGAGTCGCGCAGCACTATCGTGCCCCGCTGGGTATAGCGGGGAGGCAGCGCGTTCAGTGCCAGCGCGTAAATATCCTGCAAATCCTTGTCCGAAATCAGCGGGCTGCCCCGTTTTTGCAGCAGTTCGCCCAACATCCGCACCACGCGGCCCTCGTTGCGGTTGCGGATGTTGAAAAAGTCCACATCCCCTATCTTGTACTTTTCCCGGTAGACGGACATGTTCCCCCTCCTGGTGCGACTTGCGGTGCCGGAAATATTACGGATAGTCGAAGATTTATGCAAGCCGTCCGCGTGGTCGCCGCATTTTCCCGGATCTCCGCCTATCGCTGCCGGCGGCATCTAGGTCACCAGCGCAGCTTTAGAGACGACGGCCGATGCCGCGACTACGGCATCCGGCAGTTTGCGGCGGGTTGCGCTGCGTATCCGGATGGCCGTGTCTTCAACCTCATCGTCCAAAGGGATGACGGCAAGGGTGCCGAGAAGACCGCGAATATGTTTTTCTTCTTCCGGAGTGATGCCGTGAAAGGAAAGCAGTTCCATTCGCGTGACAACGCTGACGAAGAGTGTGTCCGCACCGGCGGTTTCGAGAAGCGTGACAATGGACGGCCGCCCTTTGAGGAGCCTGGGAACGGCGTTCGTATCAAGAAGAAGCCTACCATTCGTCCCGCATGGCCTTTTGCAAAACAACCGGGTCTCCGGCGAAGGCGGCGGCGGCGGTACTATCCCCGTCGGCGCGGGCGGGAGCGCGGCTTTGCACGTCGGCGGCGCGTTCTCCTCCCAGGGCGATGTCAGCCTCACCGGCGGACAGGGCGGCGACGGCGCGGGCCGCGACCTACGGCTATAATATCTCCACGCCGGACGTCACCGGCG
>JAVBNZ010000031.1:0-15237 GCA_031551145.1 Desulfovibrionaceae bacterium
CCGCCGAGCGGACGAAGCATGTCCGCCGGGATTTCAGCTTCAATGATCGGGGCGTTGCCGTAGCCGCGATCGCCGGGGGGCATTTCAAACCAGGGGGTGGCGGCTTCGTATTCCAGGCGGGGCATATCCGCGCCTTCGTCCCAATAGGCCAGGGTGCGCTTAAGCCAGTTTTTGTCGTCGCGCGCGGGGAAATCCTCGCGGGCGTGCGCGCCGCGGCTTTCCTCGCGCTTGAGCGCGCCGTAGGCGGTGCAGAGCGCGAGCTTGATCATGCCGGGCAGGCGCAGGGCCAGGGAAAGTTCGGGGGTGAAGCCCTGAACCCTGCCCTTCAGGCCGATGTTTTTGGAGCGGACGAAAAGTTCGCGCAGATCGTCCACGGCTTTTTGCAGATCCGCGCCGTTGCGGAAGATGCCCACGCTCTCCATCATGGTCTTGTGCATGGCGTCGCGCAGGGCGTAGCAGTTTTCCCTGTCCCCGCCGCCGCGTTCGATTTCGGCGATGCGCTGCCGCACCTGCCCGGCGAACCCCGTGATCAGGGCGGTGCTCAGGGTGATTTCGTGCCCCTGCAGGTATTCGACAACCTTTTTACCCACGATGCGGCCGGCCACGATGGTTTCGGCAAGCGAGTTGCCGCCCAGGCGGTTGAAGCCGTGCATGTCCCAGCAGGCGGCCTCGCCGGCGGAGAAGAGCCCTTTGAGGCCGTACGCCGCGCCGTCCTTGTTCGTGCGCACGCCGCCCATGGAATAGTGGTGCGTGGGCCGCACGGGAATAAGCTGGTGAATGGGGTTGACCCCCAGAAACTTGGTGGAAATGTCGTACACTTCGCGCAGGTTGCCGGTGATGTGCTTTTCGCCCAGATGGCGGATGTCGAGCCAGAGGTGCTCGCCGTAGGGACTTTGCACGGCCTTGCCCTTGCGCATGTGCTCGACCATGCGGCGGGAGACGACGTCGCGCGAGGCGAGTTCGGCCTTGTCCGGCTCATAGTCGGGCATGAAACGGTATTCGTCGACGTCGAGCAGGGTGCCGCCGTCGCCCCGGCAGCCTTCGGTAACGAGGATGTCGGTGGGCACGGTGCCCGTCGGGTGAAACTGCACGGCCTCCATGTTGCCCAGGGGCACAAGCCCGGTGTCGAGCGCCGTGATCTGGCCGCCGCCGTCGCAGATCACGGCGTTGGTGGTGGCCGGATAAATGCGGCCGTAGCCGCCGGTGGCGATGAGCGTGACCTTGGCGAGGTAGGCGACAAGTTCGCCGGTGCGCAAACAGCGGGCAATGCAGCCCAGGCAGTTTTCGCCGTCGTGGATCAGGGCCTCGGCCTGCGTGCGGTCGTGGATTTCGCCGCCCAGGCCCATAAGGCGGTTGTCGAGCGTAAAGAGCACGGAATGCCCGGTGCCGTCCGAGGTGTAGCAGGTGCGCCACTTGGCGGTGCCGCCGAAGGCGCGGGAATGAATGAGCCCGCGCTTTTCCTCTTTTTCCGTGGCCTGGAAAGGCTTGCCGCCCTTGTAATACGTATGCTCGCCGGGCACCACGCGGCTCCAGGGCACGCCCATCCAGGCCATTTCGCGCATGGCTATGGGCGCGGTGTCCGCGAAAAGCCGGGCCACTTCCTGATCGCACCCCCAGTCGGAACCCTTGACGGTGTCGGCGAAGTGGATGTCGGGGCTGTCGCCCTCGCTCATGGCGGAATTGCCCAGCGCGGCCTGCATGCCGCCCATTGCGGCCGAGGAATGCGAGCGCTTGGGCGGCACTATGGTAAGACAGATGACGGAAAATCCCGCCTGCGCGGCTTCCACGGCCACGCGTTCGCCGGCCAGTCCGGCCCCCATGCACAGCAGATCGGTCTGAAATATTCGCATGACGGCCTCCTAAATTTCCATGAAGCGGAAGCGCAGCATGGCGCACAGGCCCAAGGCGCAGTAGAGGGCGGCGAGATACAGAAAACGCCGCAGCCAGAGCGCGCGGCGCTCGCCGGCAATATAGCCGAACTTCACGCCCACGCGGTAAAGACCGATGGAAAGATGCAGCCCCACGCAGACGAGCAGCAGCAGATAAAAGGCGAAACGCCCGTGCTGCTGTTCGCGCGCCGCGCTTTTGGCCGCTTCTATGGGCAGGGTGGTGAGCACCTCGTACATGTGAATGGAGGCGAGCACCAGCACCACCAGGGCCGTGGCGACCTGAACGAGCCACAGCCAGGTGTCGGCATGTTTCATGGCCTTGGCGTGGTCGACGAACGTGAGCAGTTCGCCCGTGCGGAAGGGCATTTTGCGGGCCGCGATCACAAAATGGAAAAGCATGAGCAGAAAGAGCAGCGGGCCGCCCACTTGGGCGAGGTAGGTGGCCTCAAAAAAGACGCCGAAGGCGTTCATGAGCGCGGGGCTGATGATCACGCTGCCCACGAAGAGCGCGTGGGCCAGCACAAACACGGCCAGCAGCACGCCGGACGCGGCCTGGGCGAAATCCAGGCGCCCCGGCAGAGAACCGGCCGCCGGACTTCGGGGTGACGGGGAGCAAACGCTTTCCATAGGCACTCCTTACGGCAAAAATATGGGGACGGGGGTGCGCGAACTGCTTCGCGCGGGAATGTGGAATCGAAACTTTCCAGCCTATGCAGGGTAAACGCAGAAAAAGAGCGTGTCAATCACCCGGTGAAAGAAACATGACCGGCAAAGCTTTCGCGGAGCATGCCGAGCCGCGGCCAAGCCGCGCCGGGATATCCGGCCGCTGCGTGAACACGCCGGGATCATGCGAGAAACAACTTGTCAAACGACGTGACTTTGACCATATTGCCAAAAAGCTGTTTATCCTGTGCATCCGATGCGGGATACTCAACTTCATTTATTTTGCATACGAAGGTCGGCATGCCTTTCAGCGACACACGCGGCTCCTCGTACGACGAATCCTGGCAGCCGGCGCCCAAAAGTGTTCTTGCGCTCTTTTCACGCGGAACCATCGCCTATTTCGGCTGCATCGCGCTGCTTGCCCTGTGCATGGGCCTGGGTTTCGAGCGCCTTGCCCTGAAGGAATTCGACGCCCGGCTGGCAGCGGCCGTGCAGAGCCTGCCGGAACTGCTGCCTCCGGATTTTGCGGATCGCGCCGTCACCCTGGAGGCGCTTTCTCCGGAAGAGGAACTGGAAAACCGCCGTTCGCTCGGCATTGTCGCCCAGGCGGCCGGCATCAAGCATCTCTACACGCTCTTCGAATATCAGGGAAAGCTCTATTTCACCTCCTTCGTGTTCATCGGCGAAAGCATCGGCGGACAGCGCTGGTATTTCACGCCGTACGAGGACGCGCCGCCGGAAATGCACGCGGCGCTGCAGCACATGCAGCCCGCGCACTTCTCCTATGCGGACACATGGGGCTCGTTCCGCGCCTATGTCGAGCCCCACGCCTCGCCGGGAGGAGTGCGCTGGCTGGCCGGCGCGGACATCGGCATGAACGCCGTCAGCGAAAAAACCCGGCAATACCTGCTGATCGGCATCTCGATCCTGGTGATCTGCGCGCTGGCCGCGCTGCCCGGCCTGTGGGCGGCCTACCGCGCCCGGCACGCCTATGCGGCCTACTCCCGCCGCATGCGCCTGCTGGCGGAATCCACGCTGGAAGGCATTCTCGCCCTGGACGGAGACGACCGCATCCGTTACGCCAACCGGGCGGCCCTCAATCTGCTCGGCTACGGCGCGGCGAACGAACTTCTCGCCCGCGGATGCCTGGAAGCGCTGCGGGAAACAACGGACGCGCCTGAAAAAGACACGCCGGCCGCCGCTTTGGGCCGTATGCTCGAAAAATCCGACGCCGGCATGTGCGACTGCCGCTTCCGCCGCAAAGACGGGCAAATCATACAGGCCGAGGCCTTTTTCACGCCCGTGCCCGAGAAGGACAGCCCCTTCCGCCGGCTGATCTTCTTCAGGGACGTCACCGCCTCCCGCAACATGCAGACAATGACCGAAGCCATATACCGCGCCAGCACGGATGCGCATGTGATCTGGCAGGACGGCCGTCTGGTCGAATGTTCCCCCACGGCCCTGGCCCTGTTCAAAATGCCGGACAGCCGCGCCATGGAAGAGAACATGTTGCGTTTCGCCTTCTCCCCTCCCTTCCAGCCCGACGGCAGCCCTTCGAGCGCCAGGCGGCACGAATTTCTGCAGCGCGCCCTGAAAACCGGCTTCGAACGCTTCGAATGGCTGTATGCCGACAGCGAAGGCACGCCTCTGCCCTGCGAGGTCACGTGCATACGCATGCTCTACAACGGCAGAACCGCGCTCTTCATCTGCGTGCGTGATCTGCGCACGCTCAAACAATCCGAAGACAACCTGCGCGGGGAACGCAGGCAGCTTCTGAACATCCTGAACAACAGCCCGATAGGCATCGGCATCTATTCGGCGGACAGGCAGGAACTCCGCTTCACCAACACGCGCCTGCACGAACTGCTCAACGTGCGCCTCGGCGCTTCGCTGGACTCCATCTTCCTCGATCCGGCCGATCAGGCCGCCCTGCGCCGGGCACTCGCACAGGGCAGGGGGCATGTGACGGATTATCCCATCCGCCTTGCGGCCGCGGACGGAGCAGCGCAAAAGGACTTTCTTTTTTCCTGCGCGCCCATGCGCTATGAGGATCGGGACTGCCTGCTCGGCTGGCTGATGGACATCACCACGATGCGCGAAGCCGAAGCCGCCCTGACCGCCGCGCGCGACGCCGCCGAGGAAGCCACCCACGCCAAAAGCGATTTTCTGGCCCGCATGAGCCACGAAATCCGCACGCCCATGAACGGCATCCTCGGCATGACCTATCTTGCGCTTCTCCAGGATCCCCAACCCAAAATCCGGGACTATCTGGATAAAATCCAGTTCTCGGCCGGCAGCCTGCTGGGCATCATCAACGACATTCTCGATTTCTCCAAAATCGAAGCCGGCAGGCTTGATATCGAGTACATCCCCTTCCGGCTGCGGGAACAGGTGGAAAGCATACGGGACGTGCTCGCCGACAAGCTGGCGGACAAGAAACTGGACCTGGCCGTGGAGATTGCGCCCGACATCCCGGAAACCATCGTGGGCGACCCGCTGCGCCTGCGCCAGATTTTGCTCAATCTGCTCTCCAACGCCGTCAAATTCACGCCCGCGGGCGGCATACGCCTGACCGTGGTCCCGCAGGGCACGGCAAACGACGCGCTGCTCTTCACCGTGTCCGACACGGGCATCGGCATGACCCGGGAACAGCTCTCCCACATCTTTGAAAGCTTTTCCCAGGCCGACGGTTCCATCACGCGCACCTACGGCGGCACCGGGCTGGGACTGGCCATCACCAAGGCCCTGGTCGAGCTGATGGGCGGAAAAATCGAAGTGGAATCGAGCTTCGGCCAAGGCAGCGCCTTTTCCTTTTCTCTGCCCCTGCCGCGGGCCGAAGATGCGCGGACCGCGCAGGCCGCGCGGATTCCCGAGCCCGCGAAAAAAGAATCGATGGAGAACGCCCGCCTTTTGCTGGTGGAAGACAATGAAATCAACAGGGAAATCGCGCTGGAGCTTTTGGGCATGCTCGGCTTCAGCGTCGATGTGGCCGAAAACGGGGCCGAAGCCGTGGAAGCCGTGCGCAACAGGGACTATGACCTGGTGCTCATGGATATCCAGATGCCGGTCATGGACGGCTTTGCGGCCGCGCGGAAAATACGCGCTCTGGACAAGCCCGGCGTGGCCGGGCTGCCCATCGTCGCCATGACGGCCAACGCCATGAGCGAAGACCGGGGCAAATGCCTGGACGCCGGCATGAACGACCACATCGCCAAGCCGATCAATCCGGAACTGCTGTACACAACGCTCAAACATTGGCTGCGCGGCGGCCGGGCCGAGCCTGAAAGCGCAACGGCCGGAATTCACGGATGAATCCCGGCCGGTAATGCCGCAACAACGCGGCTCTCAGCTGTATTGTTTGCGCAGTTGATCATGCTCCATCAGCTTCTCCGCCTGCACAAGGTCGGCGGGCGTGTCCACGCTCACGGTGCGTTCCGAAATCGGCACCATGCGCACCTTTTCCCCTTCCCCATGCTCCAGAATGCGCAGCATGTCCACGGATTCATAAATCTCCAGCGGGCTTTCCGGCATTTCGTTGAAGCGCAGCAGATAGTCGCGCCTGAAGGGAATGATGCAGACCTGCTTGCGCATGGGCACGGTATCCGAGCCTTTTTTGCGCGAGGGGATGGGCTCGCGCGAAAAATACAGCGCGTCGCTGTTGCGGTCCACCACCACCTTGACCTCGTTGGGGTCTTCAAATTCCGCCAAACTGTGCATCTCGGCCATGAGGTTGACGACCTTGATCGACGGATCGGCCAGCATGGGCTTTACGGCGGCCTCGATCATGCCGGGCGTGACCATGGGCTCGTCGCCCTGCACCATGACCACGATATCGGACTTTTGCCCGGTCATTTTTTCAATGGCCAGCATGGCTTCGGCCGTCCGTGTGGTGCAGCGCACGTGATGGTCGCCGGTCATGACGGCTTTCAGCCCCACGCTTTCGGCGTACTTTTTGATCACGTCGTCGCAGGTGGCAACATAGGTCCCGTTGAGCAGGCCGCACATGGCGGTGCGAAAGGCCACATGGCCCACCATCGGCACCCCGTGGATGGGGGCGAGCGGCTTGCCGGGATAGCGGCTGGAACCCATGCGGGCCGGAATGATCGCAATGATGTTCATGGTGTTTTCCTGTCGGGTTGAGTCGGGTTGCTTCTTGACGCAATAGGTCAAATGCCATATCTTTTAATCGGAGGCTTTGTCGGCGCAAGCGGGCATTGCCTTTTTCTTATGTGTTTTGTTCTGTTCGCAGCCTCAAGTCGTCGATAACAGCGAAACTCCACACCGCATACTCCTCTCCACGGATGCCGATAGGGCGTTTTGTCTGGTAACGTAAAGCAAGCACCTGCTCGGCAAGGGTCTCCAAGTTTCCACGCGCTTCCCTCCACATGGTCGGCAGCCGAACTCCCCACGAAATGATGTACGCCGCCAAATCAGCCAGTTAAACCGCTGTGGTGAGTTCGCTGTGGACAAAAAGAGGTTCGGGAATGACGCGCGCGGAACGCAACCGGCCGTTATGTGTTTTCTGGAAATACTCTTCCATCTGCCCATTCAATACATGGCAGCGCGATTTTTCCAACTCATCAAACACAACAGCGCCGACCGCATCCTTATCTTCCAAAAAATAAAAATATCTCTCAAATAGGTATGCGTAATCCTTTCGTAAATACCCGCCTGGAGCGGGACGAGGGGCATCTTTGTCCACTATGGCGGCAAAGGCGTACACGCGGAACTGTGCGCAACTTTCCAACACCTGCTCCACGAAGGCGACCTTCGCCTGCGCAAGAGCGGTGAGCTCATATTGATTCGGCTGAATTCCTCTCTTCCCTTTTTCAAGACAGCGTCTGGTCAGTATTAGGCGCGTTTCCGGCTCGAACAAAGTTCTCTGAGAAGCATGTTTGAATACCTTGTTTTTAAGGAGCTTCTTGCCTTTTAGTTCCAATCGTCCCGCGCTTATTCTGTCACCGAATATAGTGCGCTCAAGCAGCTGTATTTTTAAGATAAGGTTCCATAAATCCCGATCCGCCACAGCTACTCCGGCGAGCACTTCATAGGGCGGAAATCCGTCATGGCCGCTTTCGTCGATAAAGAGGAAATAACTCATGTATTTCCTTTATCAGTTTTTATGCACGAAGTAGCCGCCCACGTCCTGAAGATCGGGATGCATGGCCGTATGCGCCTCTTCCATGACGCGCAGGATGCCCTGGCCGAGATCCGTGGTCAGGTTGGGCGTGAGCTTTTTGCCCAGCTTGGGCATGAAGGCGTAGGGCGTGATCTGGTAATGCCCGCTGCCGGGGTCGTCCTGGTAGACGATCTCCAGTTCCCTGCCCAGCATTTCGCCGATCATCCTGAACAGATCCCCCACCCGCATGGGCTGGTTGCCGGAAATGACCACGTTCTGGTTGACGAACTCCGGCCCCAGAATCTCCAGGGTGCAGTGCGCGGCGTCTTCCACATGCACGTATTCGCGCAGGGCCGTGGGCGCGCCGTAATAGGTGATGCTGCCCTTTTCCAGGGCCTCGGCCACAAAGCGGTGGATGGCGTTGCGCCTGTCCGCGCGCGGGCCGTAGAGCGAGCCGTAGCGCAGTATCGTGTACTCCAGCCCGTGCATGGCCTGGTAATTCTCGATGTACAGCTCGCAGCTCTGCTTGCTGCAGCGGTAAAAGCCGCCGGACACGCCGTACACGTACAGCGAACTGGCGAACACATAGCGCTTCACTCCGGCCAGCCGGCAGGCTTCCAGCAGGATGACGTTGCCGAGCACGTTGACGCGGGCCGTGTCTATGGGGCGGCGGTTGGCCTCGCCTATGTCCGCGATGCCGGCGTAGTTGAAGACCACGTCCGCGCCGGCCGCGGCCTCGGCCACGGCGGCCTCGTCCAGCAGGTTGCCCCGAAGCATGATCTGCCCCTCTTTCAGCCAGGGCGAATCCGCCAGATCGACTATCGTCACCCTGTGCCCGGCATCCGTAAGTTTGTCGCAGACATGCGAACCCAGAAAGCCCGCGCCGCCGAATACGGTGATGTTCACTCGATTACCTCGGATGGTTTACGCTCAAGCTTGCCGGCTCAACGGCCTTTGCGCGCTGTTCCGTAAAAAAACGGCGTCTATGCCGTAGGCGATGAAACGATAGCCTTCCCGCATGCGGGCCGCAAGCTCCGCGGGGTCGGGCATGACCACGTGCGTGCCCATGTGCGCCCCGCACTGTCTGCAGATATCCCGTATGCGGGCCATCGCGGCGATGAAGTCCGGATGATCGAAGCGCCCGGTCAGGCCCATGGAACCCGACAGATCATACGGCCCCACCATGATCGCGTCCAGGCGCGGGTGCGCCAGTATCTCCGGCAACGCCTCCACCGCGCGTATATGCTCTATCTGCGCGACCAGCAAGAGCCCGCTCGCCCGGCCCTGCCGATAGGCGTCAAAATCCGCGCCGAACAGGTTGGCCCGGCAATAGCCCACGCCGCGCGCGCCGCCCTGATCGGGGTAGAGCGCGTAGGAAATCGCCTCGTCCAACTGCGCCCGGCTCTCGATCATGGGAAAGATCAACCCGGCAGCGCCGGCTTCCAGCGCGCCCTTGATCTCGTTGCGCGTCGCCTCGGCCACGCGCGCGAAAGGCAGCGCGCCGCCGAGTTCTATCGCCCGGCAGATGTCCGCCAGGCCCACCCGGCCGAACAGGCCGTGTTCCATGTCCACGGCCACCCAGTCATAACCGGCCCGGCCCAGTATTTCCGCCGCGTCCGGCGAGGGCAGTTGCAGCCAGGTGCCTATGGTGGCTGAAGATTGCATTTTGATGCGTATTTCTTGCGCTGTCATAAAAATTTCCTTTAGCCGCGCCGCAAAGCGCGGCGGCGTCCGTCCGGGAGCGTTTGTGAAATGATGCGATTTTTTGTGCGGGCAAGGCGAACGTGATTTTTCGAGTCGGCCTTGACCTTACGGTCAGGCCGCGAAGAAAAATCGCGCTCAACGCGGCCCGCGCGGAAAAGCGCAGTTTTGCAAACGCTCACGGACATACTCCCACGTCCTAAACGCGCCCTTTAATCTACCTGGTTAACTTTCTGAACTTAATCCTGTGAGGAGTATCCGCGTCCTTGCCAAGGCGCTTCTTGCGGTCTTCCTCGTACTCCGAATAGTTGCCGTCAAAGAAGACTACGGAGGAATCCCCTTCAAAGGCCAGCATATGCGTGGCGATGCGGTCGAGGAACCAGCGATCGTGGCTGATCACGAGCACGCAGCCCGCGAAGTTCTCCAGGCCGTCTTCAAGGGCGCGCATGGTGTTGACGTCGATGTCGTTGGTCGGTTCGTCGAGCAGGATGACGTTGGCCCCGGATTTGAGCATGCGGGCCAGATGCAGGCGGTTGCGCTCCCCGCCGGAAAGCATTTCGACCTTTTTCTGCTGATCCTGGCCGTGGAAGTTGAAGCGCGTGCAATAGGCGCGTGCATTGACCTCGCGGCCGCCGAGCCTGATGGTTTCGGCCCCTTCGCCGATCAACTCGTACACGCTCTTGCCGGGGGTGAGGGATTCGCGGCCCTGGTCCACATAGGCGATCCGCACGGTTTCGCCGATCGTGAGGCTGCCCGTGTCGGGCCGCTCCTGCCCGACCAGCATTTTGAACAGCGTGGTCTTGCCCGCGCCGTTGGGGCCGATGATGCCCACGATGGCTCCGGGCGGGATGATGAAGCTCATGTTCTCCATCAGCAGCCTGTCGCCCAGGCTTTTGCCGACCTTGTCGGCCTCGAAGACCGTCTTGCCCAGGCGCGGGCCGGGCGGGATGTAAATTTCGAGATCCGGGGCGCGGCGTTCGCTTTCGTGCGAAAGCATGGCCTCATAGGCGTTGATGCGCGCCTTGCCCTTGGCGTGGCGGCCCTTGGGGGACATGCGTATCCATTCCAGTTCGCGGCTCAGGGTTTTTTGGCGTTCATCCTCGGCTTTTTCCTCCTGGGCCAGGCGCTTCTGTTTCTGCTCCAGCCAGGAGGAATAGTTGCCCTTCCAGGGTATGCCCCGGCCGCGATCGAGCTCGAGTATCCAGCCGGCCACGTTGTCGAGGAAATAGCGGTCGTGGGTGACGGCGATGACCGTGCCGGGAAAGGTGGAGAGAAAACGCTCCAGCCAGGCCACGGATTCGGCGTCCAGGTGGTTGGTGGGCTCGTCGAGCAGGAGGATGTCGGGATTCTGCAGCAGCAGGCGGCAGAGCGCCACGCGGCGCTTTTCTCCGCCGGAGATCACGGACACGGGCGTGTCCGGCGGCGGACAACGCAGGGCGTCCATGGCCATTTCAAGGCGGGAATCGAGATCCCATATCCCCCTGTTGTCCATCAACTCCTGCACTTCTGCCTGTTTGGCGATCAGGGCGTCCATTTCTTCCGGGCTCATAGGTTCGGCGAAACGGGCGTTGATGGCCTCGAACTCGTCACGGACGGCGACAAGATCGGCCGCGCCCTCTTCCACCACTTCGCGCACGGTGCGCTGCTCGTCCATCAGGGGCTCCTGCTCCAGGTAGCCGATGGTGTGGCCGGGAGCGAGCACGGTCTTGCCCTCAAAGCTTTGGTCCACGCCGGCCAGGATTTTGAGCAGGGAGGATTTGCCCGCCCCGTTCAGGCCCAGCACGCCGATTTTCGCGCCGTAGAAATAGGAAAGGGAGATGTCCTTGAGCACCTCGCGCTGTCCGTGGCGCTTGCTTACGCGGATCATGGAATAGATGATTTTTTCTGCGTCGTTGCTCATGATCTTCCTTTATATGCGTTTAGGAGATGTTTTCCGCTTCATAACATTCCGTGCCCAGGCCCGGCGCTCCGGTCTGGTCGCTTTTGACGGGTCCGCCGTCTTCGTCTTCCAGTCTGGAAATCGTCACCGCGCCCACGGCGTCGCCCAACACGTTGAGGGCGGTGGCGGGCATATCCATAATCCTGTCCATGCCGGCAATCAACACCAGGGATTCCGGGGGAAGTCCGGCCTGTTCAAGGAGCAGGGCGGCCAGCGCAAGCCCGCCGCCCGGCACGCCCGCCGCGCCCACGGAAATGAGCATGCCCGTCAGCAGGACGGCAAGCTGTTTGACCAGGGGCAGCGGCACGTCGTAGGCCGAGGCCGCGAACACCGCCGCCACGGCCATGTAAATTCCGGTGCCGTCCATGTTGATCGCGTTGCCTATGGGCAGGGAATAGCCGGTCACGGCCCTGGAGGCTCCCAGGCGGCGCGCCGCCTCCAGATTGGCGGGCAACGCCGCCGTGCTCGAACAGGTGACAAAGGCCGTGAGCACGGGGGCGGACACGGTGCGCGCGAACGTGCCGAGATTCATCCCCGTGCTCAGCCGGATCAGAGGAAGATACGTGATGACGACATGCAGCGCGCAGGCCAGATACATCGCCAGAACGATCCTGCCGAAAGCGGACGGCGCGCTTGTTCCGTGCACGGCCGTTGCATGCGCGGTCAGCGCGAAAACGCCGATGGGCGCGCACAGCATGACGATGTTGGTCGCCCGCACCGTCAGGCCGCCCGCGAGCCGGCACAGGCGCGCAAGCGGGCGGAGCCTGTCGCCCGCCGCGCTCACGACGAAGGCGAGCAGCAAAGCGCAGCAGACGGACCACAGCAGATTCCCTCCGGACAAAGCGGCAAGAAGCCCGACGGATGCGGCCGCCCCGTCCGGTCCTGCCGCCGCTTTGGCGACAAGGTGCAGGCCCTCGCCGGGCGCAACAAGATTGGCGCAGATAAGGCCGAGGATCATGGCCATGCCTGTGGTAACGAAATAATAAACCAGGGTTTTCATCGTCACGCTGCCCAGCCGCGCCGCGCCGGCCACGCCGGCCGCTCCGGCGACGATGCAGGTGAAGATGAGGGGCAGCATCAGCAGTTGAAGAAGCGCGACGAACCCGTCTCCCACGGGAGCCAGCCACACTCCGGTATTGAAGCCCGCATACGGCGCGGCCAGACCGACGGCGACGCCCAGGACGAGCCCCGCGATCAGGCGCAGGGATGCGGAACGAAAAATGGGCAAAAGCATGGTTTCTCCGATTCCGTGCCCGCCTGCCGGCGGCGAACGAAAAGTCGGCCGCCCGCGCCGAAACCAGCCGGCAGGGCGCAGGCGGACTGAGAGCGTGTACAAATGCTCCGCCCGTTGCCGGGCGGGCATTTCAAACGCACAACGGTATAGAGAAGCCGTGCGTTTTACAAGATGCTACGTTCCGCGCGGGCGCCGGGCCGCGCTTGTGTCCCGCCGAGCGGCGGCGGGATGCGGCGGACGTTTTTCCGGGGTTTTTCGTTCCGGCGGCTCCGCGGGACGTTCTTCCCCCACCTCGATATGAAATTCCCGGCCGGGCAGCGTGTAGGAAGAAGGCGCGCGGCTGTTGCGGCTCAGCAGGCGTTCAAGCGTATCGTCCTCCACCACCATGCGCAGATAGGCCTTGGGCGCCTGGGGCAGAACGGGATTGTCGACAACTTCGCCCAGGCCTTCGGCGATTTTTTCCGCGTCCTCGTGCTCGGGCGGCAGATGCACGGCGCTTTCTTCCGCGACGGGGAGGTGTTCCCGCACCAGAGCGTTGAGGCGCGCGGCCTTGTCGCCTTCGCCCGGCGAAGCGGGCGCGGCGGGGTTTTCTCCGCGCGCTCCGGCGCGCGCGCGGAAAGAATCCCGCATCAGCACAAAGACAAAAACGCCGACCAGCGCCGCGACAAATGCAAAACCAAGCAGCCACGCCATGAAGATCTCCGCACAACATGCTTCGCTTCTTTATTTCCATAGCATCGCGGCCGCATTTCGGCAAACGCGTCTTCGACGGGACGGGAAAACGAAGACATGCCGCCGCGCCCCGGCGCGCCGCGCCGCGTTCAGCCGATCCGGCGCGGAACCCGGAAAACCTTGCTTTTTGTGCAATAAACCGCATACTGTACAGGTGTCTCCCCCCCCTGATACCGCGTATTGCACCGCTCGTCCGGAGCGACGCTTTGCGCGGCACGGCCCTTGGAGCCGAAAACTTCAACATCCAAAGGAGTGCATAAGGATGGCTGAAAACGTCGCGCAAAAAAACGGATTCCTGAGCTGGTACTTCAACATCAACCTCCTGGCGCGCATTTCCGGCGCGCTGGTGGCCGGCGCGGTCGTGGGGATCGCCCTGGCCTATTCGCCCGGAACGGCGGGCCCCTTTGTCGCCTACACGAAATTTTTCGGCGACATCTTCATCAGACTGCTCCAAATGATCGTTGTGCCCGTTATCTTCTTCTCGCTCGTCACCGGCGCGGCCAGCATAGCCCCGGCCCAACTCGGACGTGTGGGTCTTAAAACCCTGCTTTTTTACGCCATTCTTGTTGTCTTCGCCATTTGCATCGGCCTGGCTCTGGCCAACATTTTCAAACCCGGCCTGGGTCTCGACCTCGTCGGCGCGGCCGGCGCGCAGGGCAAAGCCGCCGCCGCACCCCCGCTTTCCACCATCTTCCTGAACATCGTGCCCACCAACCCGCTTGACGCGCTCGCCAAGGGGCAGGTGCTGCCGATCATTTTCTTCTCTCTGATGTTCGGCATCGGGCTGTCCCTGATCCGCGCCTCCTCCAACGAAACCCTGGCGCGCCAGGGCGACATGCTCTTCAACATCTGGACCGCGGCGGCCGAGGTTATGTACAAGATCGTGGCCGGCATCATGCAGTATGCGCCCGTGGGGGTCTTTTTCCTCATCTCCGGCGTGTTCGCCGTGCAGGGCCCCAAGGTTATCGGGCCCTTGTTCTACGTAATGGGCATCGCCTACCTGGGCTTTGTACTGCACGTTATCCTGGGCTTCGGCGGGGCCATCGTGCTGCACCGCCTCAGCTTCTTCAAATTCCTGAAAGGCGCTGAAGAAGCCATGGTTACCGCCTTTGTGACGCGCTCCTCCAACGCCACGCTGCCCATCTCGCTGCGCGTCTCCGAGCAAAACCTGGGCGTGCCGCGCACCATTTCCTCGTTCTCGCTGCCCATAGGCGCGACCATCAACATGGACGGCACAGCCATCTATCTTGCCGTAACCAGCATGTTCATCGCCTTTGCCGTGGGCAAACCGCTGACCTACGACCAGCAGTTCACCGTGCTGATCACCGCCACCCTGGGTGCGGTGGGCGCGGCGGGCGTGCCCGGCGCGGGCGCGATCATGCTGCTGATGGTGCTGGAATCCGTGGGCCTGAAGGTGGAGGCCGGCACCGCCGTGGCCGCCGCCTACGCCATGATGCTGGGCATAGACGCCATCATGGACATGGGCCGCACCTGCCTTAACGTTACCGGCGACATCGTGGCCGCCGTGGTG
Organism: Desulfovibrionaceae bacterium; assembly: GCA_031551145.1. GTDB lineage: Bacteria > Desulfobacterota > Desulfovibrionia > Desulfovibrionales > Desulfovibrionaceae > WRKB01. Next base: position 14,809 of record JAVBNZ010000031.1, read on the forward strand.
GTGTCCAAGCACGAAAAAGCGCTGGATCTCAGTAAATGGGAGTAAGACTCCGGCGGAAACCGCCGGGGGATTTCTCCCTGTAAACCGCATTCCGGGCGGATCGGCGACGACCCGCCCGGATTTTTTATCAATGCGTTCTTGCAAAACGGACGGAAAAAACACGCCGGAAAAATTTTCGAAAAACTGTTGACAGCAGACCCGGCAACGGCGTAGATATGTGCGCTCTTGGGCCGTCGTTCAACGGCAGGACGACGGGTTCTGGCCCCGTTAATCAAGGTTCGAATCCTTGCGGCCCAGCCATAACATTCCCAGGAGTGTTGACCAGCGCGCGAAACAGCGCGCAACGATGCGTCCCCATCGTCTAGCCGGCCCAGGACAACGGCCTTTCACGCCGTCGACGGGGGTTCAAATCCCCCTGGGGACGCCAAA
>JAVBNZ010000060.1:0-21033 GCA_031551145.1 Desulfovibrionaceae bacterium
GAAGAAAGATTTTTCCGCTCTTCTGGCTCAGGTCGGCACATTGAGCACAAAACAGAGATCCCGGTTGGCTGCGATGCTTGATGATGCGGAAACGCTCACCCCGCAACCGTCAGAGCTTATCGACGAAGAATTCTCCGTCAATTCCAGCGTTCCGTGTTCTCGGAAGATGACCGGAGCGAATACGAGCTTGTGATTGACCTCTCCGGCCTGACGCGCGGCGACCATGCGACCCGTTGGAACAGCCACGTTGCCGCCGTGCAGGCGGGCATTCTGACGGCCAATGAAGTGCGGGAAGAGGAAGGCTGGAATCCGCGCCCGGACGGCGACACGCTGACACAGAAGGGGGTGGCCCATGCCGATGGTAACGCTTGAAGAGGCTAAGGCCCATATAAAAGTGGACAATGACGACGAAGACGCGCTGATTAATACTTACATCGCCGCCGCTGAAGACCATATCCGCCGTTACTGTGGGCAGAGCTTTGAAGATTCTCTACCCGCCATTATCAAGGTGGCCTGCCTGATGATCGTGGCTGGGATGTACGAAGGGCGGCAAGCCGTACTGATGAGCGAGCGCAGCGGGAGCATCAAGACCAATAATTTGGTCTATGCTTACCTGGAACAGCACCGGAAAAATCGGGGAGTAATTTAAGGTAGTATGCGCGGAAAAAGTAGTACAGGGGTAGTATAAAACGCCCCTGAAAAAAGAAAAGGGTTACGATTGTTTTCGTAACCCTTTGAATTTCCTGGTGGGCCATCGGTGACTTGAACACCGAACCAACTGATTAAGAGTCAGCTGCTCTACCAATTGAGCTAATGGCCCGTTACGCGGTGAAGAGATATGCCACGGCGGGAGGCCGTCGTCAAGCATCTTTTCCGGATCTTGCGCGAAAAAGCGCTATGGTACATGCTTACGGGCGTCATGCGTAAAATGAAACTCCTCCTGCTCCCTGTATTTTTCTTTTGGGGGGTCTGTCTGTGTCTCCCGGCCGCGGCCGCCGCTCCGGCCGAACCGGCCCTGCATACGGACTGGCTGCGGCGCGGCGATGAGCCCCTGGCCGCCCTGCGCCTGGAACTGCCCGTCGGGAGCAGCGCATACGCCCACGACGCCGGGGTCGGAGCCAGACCCGCCGTGCTCGCGCTACGCGACGCTTCGGGCCGCCCGTTGCCCGTGCTCTACCCGCCGGGAGAGCCGAAAACCGCCCCCGGCCTGCCCAACCCGGTATCAAGTTATGTTTCGGGCGCGACTTTTTTCGTGCCCTTGCCCGCGGACGCCGCCTCAAAAGAACTCCGGGGCGCGCTGTCCCTTGTGCTCTGCACGGCCGAGCAATGCTTTCTGCACAGGCTGGAGATCGCGCTGCGCGTTCCGGAGGGAGAGCTTCCCGAGGTGACGCAAAGCCCCTATGCCGCCGCCTTCGCCGTTGCCAAGCCCGGCCGGCCGGCCCTTTCGGAAGAGAAAGCGGAGCAGGGCGAAAGCCTGCCGATCCTGAGCCTGGATCGTCTTGCCGGCAACGCCGCGGCGGGGACTCCGGCGGTAGAGGCCTGGAAGTTCACTCCGCGCGTTTTCCGGAGCGCGCCCGAGGTTTCCGGTCTGTGGGCCGCCTTGGGTCTGGGATTGTGCGCCGGCCTGCTGCTCAACGTCATGCCCTGCGTGCTGCCCGTGCTGGCGCTCAAGGCCGGAGCCTTTCTGCGCCTGAGCGGGGAGGAAAACCGCCGCCGGCTGCGCGAAGACATGCTCCTCTTCGCGGCCGGCATTCTCGCCTGGTTTGCGCTGCTCGCCCTGGTGCTCGGCGGCGCGGATCTGGTCTGGGGACAACTTTTTCAGCAACCGCTCTTTGTTTACGGACTCGCGGCCCTGATCTTCGTCCTGGGGCTGTCGCTGCTCGGCGTGTTCCATCTGCCGCTCATCGATCTGAAAGCCGGGCGGGGAGATTCCCCACGCATGCAGGCCTTTTTCGGCGGTTTTCTCGCCACGCTGCTGGCCACGCCGTGCGGCGGCCCGCTGCTGGGCGGAGTGCTGGCCTGGGCCTTCACCCAGAACGCCCCGGCGCTCGCCGCGGTATTCGGCGCCGTGGGCCTCGGCATGGCGCTGCCCTATCTGATTTTCGCCCTGCGGCCGGAGGCGGCGCGTTTTCTGCCGCGTTCCGGCCCCTGGCTGGGTGCGCTGGAACGGTTGCTGGGATTTTTTCTTATGGGCCTGACGGTCTACCTCATCTCCCTTTTGCCCGCCGACCGGCGCATGCCCGCCTTGGCCTCGCTGGCGCTCATCGCCCCGGCGGCCTGGATTTGGGGGAATTACGGCGCGCCCGCTTCCGGGCGCGCGCGCGCGGCCGCCCTGTGCGCCGCCGGCGCGCTGTTTGCCGTCGCGCTTTTCGCAGGACTGCGGCAAAGCCCGCCGCCCGCGTATTGGGAGGAGTTCGCGCCGCGGGAATTCCGCGCCGCGCTGGGCCGGGAGCCGCTTCTGCTCTCGTTCACCGCCGATTGGTGCCCGAACTGCAAGGCGCTGGAGCTTGCCGTGCTGACCGAGGAACGCCTGGCCGAATTGCGCCGGCTCTACGGCCTGCGCTTCATCCGCGTGGATCTGACGCGGGAGGACGAAAGCCGCCTTTCCCTGCTGCGCGCCCTGGGCGGAAGCGCCATTCCCTTTACCGCGATTTTTCCGGCGGGCGCGGATTCGGGGCGGCCGCTCGTATTGCGCGACCTTTACAGCGGCGGGCAGCTTGAAGAGGCGGCGCGACAGACGCTCGGCCGGGGAACGCGCGGCGAATAATCCCTTGGAGCATTGCAACTGTGAAAAAGAGTCAATGCTCCAAGGGAATTTTCTCCGAAAATCCCCACCGCGAAACAGCTGCAGGGCAGGCTTCGCCTGCCGGCGAGCAATGATTTCAAGCGTAATATGCGATAGTTTTTTTGTTTCCGCCCGATAAATCCCTCCAGGCCGGACTTGCAAATTGCGCAACTGAAAGCTATTCTTGCACTTCACGCCGCCAAGCGCGGCATCGCCTGCATCAAGATATGAACTCCGCACCGGGAGGCGACGGAATGGACAGCGCGCTCAAGCGTCATGACGACGAACTCTTGCAGCTTGTAACCTTCAGTATTTCCGACGAGGAATTCGGGGTCGATATCCTCAAGGTTCAGGAAATCATCCGAACCATGGAAATCTCCAAGGTTCCCAGAGCGCCGGATTTTGTGGAAGGCGTGATCAACCTGCGCGGCAAGGTCATCCCGATCATCGACCTGCGCCGGCGTTTCGGGCTCGAACACAAGGCCCACGACAAGAACACCCGCATCATCGTCATTGAAATTACCGACGTTATCGTGGGCTTTGTGGTGGACGCGGTTTCGGAAGTGCTGCGCATTCCCGCCGGCACTGTGGAGCCGCCGCCGCCCGTGGTGGCCGGCCTGGATTCCGAATACATCAGCGGGGTCGGCAAGCTGGAAAACAGCCTGCTCATCCTGCTCGACCTCGACAAACTCCTCTCCGGCGACGACATGGCCATGTTGGGCGCGCTGTAGCACTTAAAGGCTTTCGCTCTCCGCGTTCTTTGTGTACAACGTGGCGGTGTCGTACGAAGATTTTCTAAAAAGCGTGCAGGCGAGCCCTTCCGGGGCATTTCGGCTCGTGCGCGGGGGCATGGCCTCCTTGTGCCGCACGGCCTGCGATTGCCTGGCCGCCGGCCGGGGCGTGGTGGTGCCGGCCCGCAATCGGGAGGAGTTCAACCTCGCCTGCGGCTACATGACGCTGTTTTCGCCGGAAATGTCCGTGCGGGCGGCCGATCCCGCGCAGCCGAACCGGGAGGCTCCCTGGCTGAGCCTGCCTTCGGGCCTCGGCCGGCGCGGCGCGTGGGCCGAACGCATCGCGGCGCTCTACGCCCTGCGCCGGGGGAAAACCCTGGGTTTGGTGATCTCGCTGGACAACCTGCTGCTGCGCTTTATGCCGCGCGACTTTTTCGAGAGTCACGAACTGGTGGTGCGCAAGGGCGAGGAGCTTGCGCCGGATCTGCCGGCCGAACAAGCCGCGGACTGGGGCTATGTGCGCACGCCCGTGGTGAGCGCGCCCGGAGAATTCGCGCGGCGCGGCGATATTTTCGACATTTTTCCTCCCGGTTACGACAAGCCGCTGCGCATGGAATTTTTCGGGGACGTGGTGGAGGATATCCGCGTCTTCGATCCGAACACCCAGCGCTCCCTGGGCAATGTCGCCGAACTGCGGCTGCTGCCCGTCCTGCCCGCCGGCGCTTCCGGCCGCGACAAGGCGCTGGAGCGCCGGCAGAGGCTGGAGCGCAAGGGGTTGATCGACGCGGAGCAGGGCAGGGCTTTTGAGCGCGCTCTGGAGCGTGGGGATCCGCTGCTGCCCGGCACCTATTACGACGCCTCTTCCGTGCTGGAAGAATGGCTGCCCAGGAACACGATCTGGCTGCTGCCCGGCAGGGCCGATCTGAAGGAAGAACTGAAGCAGCGCCGGGAAGAACTGGCCCGCGAACTGGAAGAAGGCGAGAACGGCGGCCTGCCTGCGCAGAACGCGCGCTTTGCCCTGCGCGAGAGCGCCGACGCGCTCGCCGCCCTGGAGCACGCGCCGCGCGTGTACGCCGAAGAGACGGATCCCGGCGACGCCGGGGAAAGCGTGGAACTGCCGGAGCGCACGCTGCGTTCCTTCACCGATCTCTTTCCCCTGCCCGAAGATCGCGATCGCCCCTGGCAGCGTCTGGTGAGCGCGCTCAAAGAGTGGCAGAGTTCCCGCCGGCAGGTGCTGCTTTGCTTTGCGAGCGAGCGCGGCCGGGCCAAATTCCTCAAGCTGGCCGAGCAGGACGGGCTGGTTCCGGCCCTGCGCTATGCGCCGAAGCAGCGCGGGCTGTTCGCGCTGATCGCGCCCCTGCGGTCCGGAGTGGAACTGCGCTGGGACAACAGTCTTGTATTGGGCGAGGACGTGCTCCAGCCCCAGGCGGAGCGGGCGGCGCGCGCGCCTGCCGGGGCTTTTAAAGGCCTTGACCGCTATGACGATCTGCAGGTCGGGGATCTGCTGGTGCATCGGGATTACGGCATCGGCAGATTCGGCGGCCTGCAGCGCATGTCCGTGGGCGACAACGGCAACGATTTCCTGCTTATTGAATATTCCGGCCAGGACAAGCTCTATGTTCCGGCCGACCGTCTCTCTCTGGTGCAGCGCTACAAGGGCGGGAGCGAGGCCGAGCCCGTGCTGGATCGCCTGGGCGGGGCGGGCTGGGTGTCCGGCAGGGAAAAGGCGCGCAAGGCCATTGAAAAGATCGCGGCCGACCTGGTGGAGATTTATGCCTACCGCAAGGTGACCAAGGGTTTTCACTATGGGCCGCCGGGCGAACTGTACCGGGAGTTCGAGGCTTCCTTCGGTTTCGAGGAAACCCCGGATCAGGCCAGAGCCATCCAGGACGTGCTGGAGGACATGGAAAAGCCCGAGCCCATGGACAGGCTGGTGTGCGGGGATGTGGGCTTCGGCAAGACGGAAGTGGCGTTGCGCGCGGCCTTCCGCGCCGCGTCCGAGGGCAGGCAGGCGGCTCTGCTGTGTCCCACCACCGTGCTGGCCGAGCAGCACTATCAGACCTTCCGCGCGCGTTTGGCAAATTTCCCCTTGAATGTCGGGTTGCTCAGCCGCTTTGTGTCGGCCAAAGCGCAGAAGGAAACATTGGCCGCCGCGGCCAAGGGGCGCATCGACATCCTTATCGGCACGCACCGCCTGCTTTCCGGCGACGTGGAACTGCCCAACCTCGGCCTGCTCATTCTGGATGAAGAACAGCGTTTCGGCGTGCGCCACAAGGAAAAGCTCAAGCTGCTGAAAAAAAACGTGGACGTACTGGCGCTCACGGCCACGCCCATTCCGCGCACGCTGCAGCTTTCCATGTCCGGCATACGGGATTTGTCGATCATCGAAACCGCGCCTCTGGAGCGCAAGGCCGTAGCCTGCGCCCTGACCCGCCGGGACGACGCATTGCTCAAAAGCGTGCTGGAGCGCGAACTGGCGCGCGAAGGGCAGGTGTTCTGGGTGCACAACCGCGTGCAGGGCCTGGAGCGTGCCGCCGAATACGTGCGCACACTTGTGCCCCGGGCGCGTCTGGCCATAGCCCACGGGCAGATGCCGGAACGCGCGCTGGAAGAAAACATGCGCCGCTTCTGGCAGGGCGAGGTGGACGTGCTGGTCTGCACCTCCATTGTTGAATCCGGGCTGGACTTTCCCCGCGCCAACACGCTGATCGTCGATCAGGCGCACATGTTCGGCCTGGGGCAGCTCTACCAGCTCAGGGGCAGGGTGGGGCGTTCGGAGCGTCAGGCCTACGCGCTCTTCGTCATTCCGTCCGAGGAACGGCTTTCGGAAATTTCGCGCGAACGCCTGCGCATCATTCTCGAACTCGACCACCTGGGCGCGGGTTTCCAGGTGGCGATGGAAGACCTGCGCCTGCGCGGAGCGGGCAATATTTTGGGCGAGGTGCAATCCGGCCACATGTCACGCGTGGGGCTGGAGCTTTTTCTGGAAATGCTGGAGGAAGCCGTGGCCCGCTGCAAGGGCGGCCCGCCGCCCCCGCCGGCCGAAACCGAGATGCAGATTCACGTCCCGGCCCATATTCCGGAAAGCTACGTGGCCGATTCCAGAGAACGCCTGCGCTGCTACAAGTCGCTGGCTTCGGCTGTTGACGGCGCGCGCCGGGAAGAGATAGCCTTGGAACTGCGCGACCGTTTCGGCCCCTTGCCCGAGGAAGCGGCAAACTTCCTGGCCGTGCTCGATCTGAAGGCCTTTTTGACGGATCTGCACGTGAGGGAGGCGGCCGTATACCGCGACCGGGTGCGCCTTTCCTGGGAACAGGGACAACAGGCCGTTTCCGCCGGGGCGCTGGTGGCTCTGGCGGCCGGCAGGGCCGGCGCGAAGCTTTCACCGCCCGCCGTGCTGGAATACCCCCTGGACGGCGACGCGGAACTGCCCGGACGCCTCGCGCTCCTGCGCAGGGTTCTGGAAGCGGTGCGCAGTCAGAAACAGGATGCCGCATGATGCCGCGCGTGTTTCCGTTTTTTTTCCTTCCTGTGCGGGCCGTTGCCCGCGTTGCGCTGTTCTGCGTCTTTCTTGCCTGCGCGGCCGGCTGCGGGAGCGAACTGCCCGCCGGCACGGTGGCCACGGTCAACGGCCGGCCGATTTCGGTGCGTCTGCTCAACGCCGTGCACGACACGGCGATTGCGCGCGGCCCCGGAACGGCGGCGGAGCCGTCGGTGGACGCCCTGCGCCGGGAATACGGCGCGGCGCTCGCCACGCTGATCGTGCACAACCTGGTGGCGCAGGATCTGCGTGAGCGGGGCCTGGAGGTGACGCCGGAGCAGGTGCAGGCCGAGGAAGCGCGCATCCGGGAGGATTACCCCGGCGGGGAATTTGAGCAGGCCCTGCTGGAAGAGCAGATCGACCTTCAGACCTGGCGCGAACTGCTCTACAACCATCTCTCGCTGGAACGTTTCGCGGACAGGGTCATCATGGAGGAACTCCGGCCCACGGCTGTGGAAATCCAGGCCTATTACGACGCGCACAAAAAAGATTTCGCCTTTCCCGCCTCGGTCTATCTGCGGGTGATCAGCGGGGAGGAACAAAAACAGGTGGAGGCCGCGCGCGGACTGTTGACCCCCGACTCTTCAGCGCCGCTTCCCCGCGGTGTGTATGAACAAAAGCTCGCCCTGCCGAAGAACGCCCTGCCCGAGGAATGGCGGAAGGATCTGGAAAGTCTGAGTCCCGGCGCCGCAAGCCGGGTGCGTAGGGTGGAAGGGCAGTACCACATGGTGCAGTTGCTGGAGAACCTGCCCGAAACCCGCATGGACGTTGTGGAAGCGTATCCGCTGATCGAAAAGACCCTGAAGGAGGAAAAGACGGATGCGGCCTATGCCGCCTGGATAGAAGCCGCCGTGGTCAAGGCCGATATCAGGGTATCCGTTCATCTTCGGCCGCCCCATCCCTAAAAAGCGGTCGGGCATGCCCCGTACAGGGCTCCTTCCGGGGCGCATTGCAAGTTCGATGAAAACGAGCTATTGACGTAAGCTCTTGTCGCCGTTTTTCCCGCGTCATGCACGCGGATGTTTGAGGACAACCCATTGAAAAAATATGTTTTTTTACTTGTATTTCTTGTGTGTTGCAGCGTTCCGGCTGTTGCCGCCACCTTCAAAAACAGAGTGGTTGCCCCGCCGTCGGACAGCGGCACCACGGTGAACAAGATCGTCGCCGTGGTGAACGGGGAGCGCATCACCATGTTCGACATTGAACGCATGGCCCGGCCCGATCTGATGCGCCGCAGAATCAACCCGAACGATCCCGCCCGGCGCGCCGAAGTAGATAAAGTCTACCAGGACGTGCTCGACGCGCAGATCAACGATATCCTGATCGCCCAGGAGGCCGTGCGTCTCAAAATTGAAATGGGCGAAAGCGAAGTGGACAAGGAAGTGAACCGCCTTATCCAGCAGAGCAAGATGAGCCCCGAGGATTTCGCCAAGCAGCTTCAGACCGAAGGCATGGACATGAAGGAACTGCGCGATCGCATCCGCAAGGGGCTTTTGCGGCAGCGCCTGCTGGCCCAGATGGTGGCGCGCAAGATCATCGTGAACAAGGACGACGTGGCCCGCTATTACGCGGCAAACAAGGAATCCATGCGGGCGATCACCGAAATCCGCATGGCCATTCTCGTCTATCCGCCCAATGTCAACGCCGAGGCCGTCTCGCAGCAGATAAAAACCGGCAAAATAAGCTTTGAAGACGCCGTGAAGCGCTATTCCATCGACCCCGCCACCAACAAAAAGGGCGGCGAAATGGCTCCCGCCCCCTGGAAGGACATGTCCCCCGACTGGCGCAAGCGCATCAGCGTCATGAAGGCCGGCGACGTCAGCGATCTCTTCCCCATTCAGCAGTTCAAAGCCCAGATCAAGCTGCTGGAAAAGGTCGGTTCGGACAAGGAACGCACTCTGGAAGAAGCGACGCCCGAAATTGAGGGCATTTTGCGCGAACCCCTGCTGCAGGCGCGCTTTGAGGAATACACGCAGTGGCTGCGCAGCCGCGCCATTGTGGACATCAGGGGTCTGTAGGGCAATTCACGAATACAATGAGTGGATTGATCTGCAGGGATTTTCATGAAAATCCTTGCCGCGAAAGAGTTGCAGGGCGGCTGCCCGCCGGCAGGCAACTGTTTCAAGCGTAAAATGCTGTGGACGAGGCCGGAACCATGACTTTTGAAGAACTCGGCGCCATTTTCCGCCACGAACGAGAGATGCGCGGCTTGAGCATCGACGATGTGGCCGGGCGCCTCAAGCTCATGCCCCGTGTGGTGCGCGCCATGGAACAGGGCGACGCGCAGGCCCTGCCCCAGGCCGTCTATGCCAGGGGGTTCATCAAGGCCTACGGCAACCTGCTGGAGCTGGATCCCGAACTGACGGCCGCCGGAATGGAAGATCTCTGGCCGGAAAATGCGCACCATGCCCCCGTGCCTTCGTATGATCCCCTCCCGGAACGGAGCGGCGCCGGACGGAGCCTGCGTCTTCTCATTCCCCTGCTGATTCTGGGGCTCGGCGCCGGCGCGTTCTGGCACTTCCGCGACATGGATCTCACCCTGTCCAGGAACGTGGTCACGGCCGTTCCGGCCCAGCCCGCCGAACAGGCCGCCGCGCCCGCTCAGGAAAGAAAAGCCCCGGCGGAAAACCGTGCGGGCGCCCGCCGCAATGCAACCGCGGGCGTCGCGGCTCCCGCTCCTGTTGCGGCTCCCGCTCCTGTTGCGGCTCCCGCTCCCGTCGCTCCCGCCGCGCCCGCGTCGCCGCAACCGGGCCCGCAGGCGGCCGCGCCCGCCGCGCCGCAGCCGCCCGCCGCAACCCAGCCGGTACGGGAAACGCCATCGGCCGAAAACCGCCGGGCGACCTCCCAGGCGGCTCCCCAGGCGGCCGAACACGAGGCCGAGCAGGGTGCTCCCCACACCCTCATCATTACCGCCCTGGCCGAATGCTGGGTGCATTCCAACGCCGACGGCACGGACACCCGCCAGTTCTCCCTGCGCAAGGGCGACACCTTTGTGCTGACCTACACCAAGAAGCTCGTGCTCAAGCTCGGTAACGCCGGCGGCGTGCGCCTGCGCTGGGACGGCAAGGATCAACCCTCGCCCGGCGAGAGCGGGCAGGTCAAGATGCTCAGCTTCCCGCCCGCTCCCCAGTAATTTTCGCTTCGCAACAGGCGAGCTTTGCCCGATGTTGAGCAACCGGCTCAAAAAATGCTTGTATGGAATGGACGGACAAAGCGCTCGTGCTCCGGGTGGGGCAGTTTAAGGAGATTGATCTCAAGCTGCGTCTGCTCACGCCGCAGCGGGGCCTGATCACGGCCTTTGCTTTCGGCGGCCGGCGCAGTATGCGGCGCTTCTGCGGCTGCCTCGACATCTGCAACAGCATCGTCTGCCGGGTGCGGAGCGCGCGGAACGGCGGCTGGCTCGCCCTGGAAGAAGCTTCGCTCATCCGGGGCACGCGCCGCCTGCGCGGGGACGTCGGCCGCCTGGGGCAGGTCGTCAACTGCCTGCGTTTTCTTGAAGTGTTCGGCGTGCACGGCGAGGAATCGGGCCGGGCGCACGCCCTGGCCGAACAGGTGGTGGCCCTGCTGGAAGAATCCGATCAACCGCCCCCTATGCTGACGCTGCTTTTCCGCCTGCGCGTGGCCGCGGATCAGGGCTTTGCCCTCTCTCTGCGCGCCTGTGCCCGCTGCGGGCGCGAGGCGGCCGGAGCAAGCGGGGCGGCCGGGGCGGCCGGGGCGGATTGGCGCTTTCTTCTGGATGAGGGGCTGATTCTCTGCCCGAACTGCGGCCGGCCTGGCCGGTATATTCTGGACATCAGCCCGCCGGCTCTTGAATTTTTGGACGGCGTGCAGCATACCTCACCGGAGGAATGGACGGCCGAACGGCTCAGCCCGGCCGAGCGCCGGCAGTGCGGCCGCGCCGTGGATGCCTTTGTGCAGTATCATCTGGGCATTTCCTGGGAGGACGGCCGTTTTCGCAGAGTATAGCGCCTGGTCTTTTTTCCTTCCGCCTTTGTCGGACTTCGCTTTGTATTCCGGTCGAGTACGATAAGAGTACACTCCCTCCATACAAAGCCCGTCCTTCGCGGCGGAAGAAAAAAATTCTGCGGCGCTTAGTCCTATGCATGTCGGGGAAAAAAACGGATTCCCACTTTTGCGGGAATGACGGAGAGGGGCGGAAAATCCTGCGGCGCTCCGGGCTCTTGCGCCGAAATCTGGTATTTGGGAAATCGTATGCACATAATCATTCTCGGCAACACTTCGCGCGGCGTGGTCAATTTCTGGAGCGTGCTGCTGCAAAGCGCGCTCGATCAGGGGCACAAGGTCAGCGTTCTCGCGCCGCCGGGCGATGCGGAGGCCGAGGCCCGCATCCGGGCATCCGGCGCGGCCCTGCACAATTATCCCCTGGACAGGAAGGGCCTCAACCCTTTGCGCGATCTGGGCACCTTCACCGCCCTGTTTCATTTTTTTCGCCGGGAGAAGCCGGACGCGCTCTTCTGCTACACCATCAAGCCCGTGATCTACGGCTGCCTGGCCGCCCGTTTTGCCGGACTGCGGCGGCGTTGCGCGGCCGTGACCGGGCTGGGCTACATGTTCGAGGCCGACAGCTTCGTCAAAAAATGCCTCACGCGGGTGGCCGTGATGCTGTATCGCGCCGCTTTGGCGGGCACGACGGCCGTATTTTTCCAGAATCGCGAGGACAGGGAGGTGTTCGAACGCGAGGGCATTGTCGGCCCCGCGCACCGCGTGGAATTGACCAGGGGCACCGGGGTGGATCTCGGTCACTTCGCCCCGGCCCCGCCGCCGCAGGGGCCGCCGATTTTCCTGCTGGTGGGGCGGCTGCTCGAGGCCAAGGGCCTGTATGAATACGCCGAGGCCGCCCGCGCGCTCAAAACGCGGCATCCCGAAGCGCGCTTCCAGCTTCTCGGCCCGCCGGAAAGCGGCCTCGGCTCCGTGCCCCTGGAGACGGTGCGCGACTGGGAGCGGGAAGGCATTATCGAATACCTGGGCCAGACCAACGACGTGCGGCCCTATCTGGCCGCCGCCTCGGTCATCGTGCTGCCCTCCCGGCGGGAGGGCACGCCCTGTTCCGTGCTGGAAGCCATGAGCACGGGCCGCGCCGCCGTGGTTACGGACGCGCCGGGCTGCCGCGAGGTGGTGGAGCGGGGCGTGAACGGCCTGATTGTGCCGCCGCGCGATCCCCGGGCTCTGGCCGGCGCGCTGGAGCACTTTATCGCACACCCCGAAGACGCGGCCCGCATGGGCGCCGAAGGCCGGCGCATCGTGGAGGCGGAATTCGACGCCCGCGACGTGGCGCGGCAGATTCTGAACAGGCTCGAACAGGCTTGACCTCCCGCACGGGAGAGGACAGAATAGATAAATATCATTCTTGGGTAGCGGCTGCTTTTGCCGTCAGGCGAGGAAGATGAGTTTTTGCCGATGGGAGTGGACTCTCTTTTCGTCCACGCCCGGAGGCAAAAAAGAAATCTGACGAAGCATCACGGCAAAATGAGCCGTTACCCGTTCTCGGCGAGGATAACCGTGATCAGCAAGTACCGCATGGGTCTTTTGCAGGCGCTGGACGCCCTGTGCATCATCGCCGCGCTCCTGGCGGCGGAGATCTTCACCATCACGCCGGAGCTCTTCATTCTCTACGACTATACCGGAGCGACCACCTTCACGCTCTTTTTCTATCTGCTCTTCTTCTATATCCTCGACGCCTATAAGATGGGTCAGGAAGACATACGCGACTCCGCCATCCGCCTTGCCATCGCCTGCGTGCTGGGCATTCTGAGTTCGGCGGTGGCTTCCTATTCGCTGGATCACTATCGCTTCGATCGCGATACTCTACTGGTGATTTTCAGCTTTTCGCTGATTCTCTGCCTGAGCTGGCGCTTTTTTTATTACCGGAACAGCGAGCAGCTCACGCACCCCCTGCGGGTGCTCCTCGTGGGCACGGACACGGCGGGCAAGGTGCGGGCGCTGCTGGCCGAGGCCATGCCCGGCGCCGTCATCCTCGGCTATGTCGGTGAAGCCGGCTTTGATGCCGAGGCCGGCCCCTATCTCGGCCCTTCCTTCCTCACCGTGCAGATCGCCGAGGAAAAGCAGGCCACCATGATCCTGCTGCTGCCCGACGCGCCCATAGACGACGACATCGCTCACGATCTGCTCCTGGCCAAGCTGCGCGGGGCCATGATTGTGGATGTGCGCTCTTTTTACGAGCATGTGGTCAACCGCCTGCCCCTCTCGCAGATCACCGAGGAATGGCTGCTGCAGGAAAACGGCTTCTCTCTCAACACGCACGGCTCCCTGCGCCGGCTCAAGCGCGCGGCGGATCTCGGCATGTCGTTCATCTTGCTTCTGATCACCGCGCCCATCATGCTGCTCACCGCCCTGGCCGTGGTTCTGGAATCGCCCGGCCCGGTCATTTACCGGCAAAAGCGCGTGGGCCTGCACGGCAAGCTCTTTTATGTCCACAAATTCCGCTCCATGCGCACGGACGCCGAAAAGGACGGGGCCGTGTGGGCGAAAAAGAACGACGACCGCGTCACCCGCGTGGGCCGCTTTATCCGCAAGGTGCGCATTGACGAACTGCCCCAGCTCTGGGACGTTTTCAGGGGTGACATGAGCTTTATCGGCCCCCGGCCGGAGCGCCCGGAATTCGTGGAAAAGCTGCAGACCAACATTCCTTTTTACGCCCTGCGCCACTTCGTCAAACCCGGCGTCACCGGCTGGGCACAGGTCTGCTATCCCTACGGCGCCTCCGAGGAGGACGCCCGGCGCAAGTTGGAATACGACCTCTATTACATCAAGAACATGTCCCTGATTCTCGATTTGAAGATCGTGCTCAAGACCATCGGCGTTGTGCTGTTCCCGAGCGGCGCAAGATAGGCTGCGCGAAAAAAAACGCAAAAAAACTTGACGCGGGTCGGGATCAAGTTGTATATCCCGCTTCCGCCCCGAGTATTCGGGGCATCCCTGGACGGCAGGGAAGGACGGGTTGAGCCCGTCCTGCTGTGCCGGGCGCGAGCCCGGTGTTGACACTTGCAGGCGTTACCAAATGCCGAGAGTATGTCGAGCCGTTCCAGCCCGCCGGCGGATCCCCGTCCTCCCGATTTCGGAAGGCGGCCCCGGGCTGTAAGGTGAAAGCGCGAAGATGCGGAGTATCCGCTCGTGCGCGTTTTCAAAAAGGGCGCAAGCCCGTTTGGTGACCCTGCGCACCCCTTCCGGTCGATTCTTTCGACCGGCGACCGGGCCGGCGCGCGGGAACGCATCGCTCTGTGAAGAGCGCACGCCGGTTCACGGCGTCTCCGATCTTCAGAACAGGCAATGCGGCGCTTATAAGCGCGTTTTCCCGCGATGTATCCGCGCGCGCGCGGGATCGCCCTCCCGCAGGCGGTTTGCATTTTTCGGCAGGAAGCCCGCGCGCCTTCGCGCGGGGCGCGTTTGTAAAACGGAGTAGGCAACCATGACGACAGTGAACAGCGATCGCATCCGGATCAAGCTCAAAGCCTACGATTACCGCATCCTCGACAAGGCGGTTGCGGAAATCGTGGACACGGCGCGCAATACCGGCGCCGGGGTGGCGGGCCCGATTCCTCTGCCCACCAACATCCACAAGTACACCGTCAACCGTTCGGTGCACGTGGACAAGAAATCCCGCGAGCAGTTTGAAATGCGCATCCATAAACGGCTTATGGACATTCTGGAACCCACGCAGCAGACCGTGGACGCGCTCGGCAAGCTTTCTCTGCCCGCCGGCGTGGACGTGGAAATCAAGCTCTAGTGAGAGGGGCATCATGGCTGATACTATGGGAATTTTAGGTCGCAAGCTGGGCATGACCCGCGTGTTCGCCGCAGACGGAGCCGTGGTGCCCGTTACGGTCATCCAGGCCGGCCCCTGCCCCGTCACTCAGGTGAAGAGCGTGGAAAAAGACGGGTATGACGCCGTGCAGATCGCTTTTGACGCCGCCAAGCCGAAAAACGTCGGCAAGGCCATGAAGGGGCACCTTGCCAAGGCCGGCGAAGGCCTGTTCCGCACGCTGCGCGAGGTGCGCCTGGCCGCTCCCTCCGCCCTGAACGTGGGCGAGCAGGTGACGGTGGAGCAGTTCGCGGCCGGCGACGTGGTGCGCGTGACCGGCACCAGCGTGGGCAAGGGCTATCAGGGCGTTATGCGCCGCTGGAATTTCGGCGGTTCCAAGGATACGCACGGCTGCGAAAAAGTGCACCGCTCCGGGGGCTCCATCGGGAACAACACCTTTCCCGGCAAAGTCTTCAAAGGCAAGAAAATGGCGGGCCACTGGGGCAACGAACGCGTTACCCAGCCCAGTCTCGTGGTTGTTGCCGTGCGTCCCGCGGACAACGTCATCCTGGTGCGCGGCTCCGTGCCCGGGCCGAAGAACGGCCTGGTAATGGTGCGCAAATAGGGCCGGCGACGCGGCCGCAGCGATAAACACGAAGAGGCGGATTACAATGGCTGTTGTGAAGATATACGACCAGGACAAACAGGAAGCCGGGGAACTCACCCTGGCCCCGGAAGTCTTTGAAGTGGAAGTGCGGCCGGAAATTCTCAACCTGGTGACGCGCGCCCGGCGCGCGGCCAAAAGGGCCGGAACCCATGCCGTCAAAACGCGCGCCCATGTGAGCGGCGGCGGGGCCAAGCCCTGGCGCCAGAAAGGCTCGGGCCGCGCGCGCGCGGGCTCCAACCGTTCGCCGATCTGGCGGGGCGGCGCAATCGTGTTCGGCCCCCAGCCGCGCGATTATTCCTTCAAGGTCAACGCCAAGGTGCGCGCCCTGGCCCTGAAGATGGCGCTTTCTTCCCGCCTGGCGGGAGACGCGCTGCTGGTGCTGAAAGGCGTGGATCTGCCGGAAGCGAAGACGAAGCATTTCGCCAAGATTGCCGGCGCGCTCGGTCTTTCCAAGGCGCTGATTGTGGCCGCCGGCCCGCAGGAAACGCTGGAGCGCAGCTCGCGCAACCTGCCCGGCATCAGCCTGACCACGCCGGACAAGCTGAATGTGTACGACATCCTGAACCATAAGCAGCTCGTGCTGCTGGCCGATGCCGTGGAACCCGTGCAGGCCCGCTTTGCCGCGAAGTAGGAGGCGGTTGTCATGGAATATACCCAGGTTTTACTCAAGCCCCTGCTGACGGAAAAAACCGGCGGCCTCAAGGAAGCGGCAAATCAGGTGACCTTTTTTGTGCATCCCGCGGCCAACAAGGTCGAAATCAGAAAGGCCGTCGAAAAGGCCTTCAACGTCACGGTGCTGGCCGTCAACGTGGTGAACAGGGCCCCCGTGGAACGCAGGCGCCAGGGCCGCACCGTGGGCCGCGTTTCCGGCGGCAGAAAGGCGTACGTGACCCTGGCCGAGGGCGACAAAATAGAGTTCTTCGAGGGAGTGTAAGACAATGGCTGTGCGCAAGCTTAAACCCACTTCGCCGGGCCGTCGTTTTCAGACGGTGGCGGATTTCGGGGAAATCACCCGCAGCGGATCGGAAAAGTCCCTCACCGAGGGGCTGACGAAAAAGAGCGGCCGCAACAACCACGGTCGCGTCACCAGCCGCCGCAGGGGCGGCGGAGTCAAGCGCCTGTACCGCATCATCGACTTCAGGCGCGACAAGCTCGGCGTGCCCGCCGTGGTGGCGCACATCGAATACGATCCCAACCGCACGGCGCGCATCGCCCTTCTGCACTACGCGGACGGCGAAAAACGCTACATTCTCGCTCCCGTGGGCATCAAGCAGGGCGACAGCCTGCTCGCAGGCGAAGGCGCGGACATCAAGCCCGGCAATGCCATGCAGATGGCGCGCATTCCCGTGGGCACGGTCATCCACAACGTGGAGCTCGCGCCCGGCAAAGGCGGCCAGATGTGCCGCGCTGCCGGCACCTACGCCCAGCTTGTGGCCAAGGAAGGCAAATACGCGCTGCTGCGCCTGCCCTCGGGCGAAGTGCGCAAGGTGCTTTCCGCCTGCATCGCCACCGTGGGCCAGGTGGGCAACGTGACGCACGAAAACATCTCGCTCGGCAAAGCGGGCCGCAACCGCTGGCTCGGCCGGCGTCCCAAGGTGCGCGGCGTGGCCATGAACCCCATCGACCACCCTCTGGGCGGCGGCGAAGGCAGAAGCTCCGGCGGACGTCATCCTGTCACTCCCTGGGGCAAGCCGACCAAGGGGTACAAGACACGCGACAAGAAAAAACTGTCCACGCGGCTCATTGTCAAGCGCCGCGGCCAGAAGTAGGAGCCGAGTATGCCGAGATCGCTGAAAAAAGGTCCTTTCGTGGACGACCATCTGATGAAGAAGGTCGATACCGCGGTCGCCAACAACGACCGCCGCGTGCTCAAGACCTGGTCGCGCCGTTCCACCATTCTTCCCGAAATGGTGGGTCTTACCTTCGCGGTGCACAACGGCAAGAAATTCATTCCCGTGTTCGTGACCGAAAACATGGTGGGGCATAAGTTGGGCGAGTTTTCGCCCACCCGCACCTTCCACGGCCACTCCGGGGACAAGAAGTCCAAAGTAAAGAAGTAGGATAGACGCATGGAATCGAAAGCTTGTGCGAAATACCAGCGCGTCTCGCCGCGCAAGACGCGTCTTGCGGCGAAAAACGTCACGGGAATGAAGGTGGAAGCGGCGCTGAACATTCTGCGCTTTACCCCCAACAAGTCGGCGGCGATTCTGCTGGGCGTCATGAAATCCGCGCTGTCCAACGCTTCCCAGTTGGCGGGCGTTGATGTGGACGCAATGGTGGTGAAGGAAATTCTGGTCAATGAAGGCCCCACCTGGAAGCGCTTCATGCCCCGCGCCCAGGGGCGCGCCAGCCGCATCACGAAGCGCACCAGCCACATTACCGTCATACTCGCAGAAGGGCAGGAATAGGCTATGGGTCAGAAAGTACATCCGTTCGGCTTCAGGCTTGGATACAATAAAAACTGGCAGTCGCGCTGGTTTACCAAGAAGGACTACCCCGCCTTTGTGCGCGAGGATTTCAAAATCCGCGCCTTCATCAAGAAGCTGCACTACAACGCCGGCCTTTCCCGCATCGAAATCGAGCGGGCGGGCGGTAAGGTGCGCCTGATTCTGTCCACGGCCCGGCCGGGGATCGTCATCGGACGCAAGGGCGTGGAAATCGAAAAGCTGAGAACGGATCTGCGCCGCAAGTTCGGGCGCGAGTTTTCGATAGAAGTCAACGAAATCCGCCGCCCCGAAGTGGAAGCCCAGCTTGTGGCCGAAAACATCGCCATGCAGCTTGAGCGCCGCGTGGCCTTCCGCCGCGCGATGAAGCGCACCGTGTCCATGGCGCGCAAATTCGGCGGCGAGGGCATCAAGGTCACCTGTGCCGGGCGTCTGGCCGGGGCCGAAATCGCCCGCACCGAATGGTACCGCGACGGCCGCGTGCCCCTGCAGACCCTGCGCGCGGACATCGACTTCGGCTTTGCCGAGGCCCGCACCACCTACGGTATCATCGGGGTGAAGGTGTGGATATACAAGGGCGAAATTCTTGATAAAGAGGTAGAACGCTGATGCTTGCCCCCAAGAAAGTCAAATTCCGTAAATGGCAGAAAGGCCGCCTGCGCGGCCACGCCACGCGCGGCGCGCTGATCGCCTTCGGCGACATAGGTCTGAAGGCCGTGGAACACGGCAGGCTGTCCAGCCAGCAGATCGAAGCCGCCCGTATCGCCATGATGCGGCACATCAAGCGCGGCGGGAAAGTGTGGATACGCATATTCCCGGACCGTCCGGTCACGGCGAAGCCTTTGGAAACCCGCCAGGGTTCCGGGAAGGGCGCGCCCGTGGGCTGGTGCGCTCCGGTGCGTCCGGGCCGCGTGCTGTATGAAATCAAGGGCGTCTCGCTTGAGCTTGCCAAGGAAGCGCTGACCCGCGCCGCGCACAAGCTGCCGATCAAGACCGTTATCGTGGTGAAGGAGGGCGTGTAACATGGCCGCCGCCAAGAAAAAAACGCAGCCCGCCAAGGGCCGCGCGCCCAGGGAGCTTCGCATGCTCGGCCGCGAAGATCTGGCGAAGAAGCTTGACGAGGAGCGCAAGGAATTTATGACCATGCGCTTTAAGCATGCCACCGCGCAGCTTGAGCAGACCTCCGCCCTCAAAGCCTCCCGGCGCATGATCGCCCGGCTCGAAACTCTCTTGAAGGAAAAGGAATAAGCGTATGTCCGGCACATTGGGAAGCCTGAAGGGAAGAACGCTTGTGGGCACCGTGGTCAGCGACAAAAGCGACAAGACCATCGTGGTGCGCGTGGAAACCGTGGTGCAGCACCCGTTGCTGAAAAAATACATCCGGCGTCGCGCCAAGTACACGGCGCACGATCCGCTCAACGAGTGCGGTATGGGCGACACCGTGAAGATTGTGGAATGCCGGCCGCTTTCGCGCAACAAGCGTTGGCACCTGGTCTCGATTATGGAAAAGGCCGTGTAGCGAAGGCACTGTGAGGATAAGAACATGATCCAGGTAGAATCCACCCTCCAGGTGGCGGACAATTCCGGCGCGAAAAAAGTGGCCTGCATCAAGGTGCTGGGCGGCTCCAAGCGCAGATACGCCACGGTGGGCGACATCATCATGGTTTCCGTGAAAGAAGCCATGCCCAACGCCAAGGTGAAAAAGGGCGACGTGATGGAGGCGGTTATCGTGCGCACCCGCAAGGAAGTGCGCCGGGCGGACGGCTCCTACATCAAGTTCGACTCCAACGCCGCGGTGCTGCTTTCGAAGCAGGGCGAGCCCGTCGGCACCCGCATATTCGGCCCGGTGGCCCGCGAACTGCGCGCGCGCAACTTTATGAAGATCGTATCGCTTGCCCCCGAGGTTCTGTAGCCATGAAGAAATTCCGCATTCGCAAAGACGACAAGGTGATGGTGATTGCCGGCAAAGACGCCGGCAAGCTGGGCAAGGTGCTCAAGGTGCTGCGCAAAAAAGATCGGGTGCTGGTCGAAAAGGTCAACCTGGTCAAGCGGCACATGCGCGCCAACCCCTATCGCCAGCAGCCCGGCGGCATTGTGGAGAAGGAAATGCCCGTCCACGTGTCCAACCTCATGGTGGTCTGCTCGGCCTGCACCAAGCCCACCCGCGTGGGGTACCGCTACACCGAGGACGGCAAGAAGCTCCGCTTCTGCAAAAAGTGCAACGAAGTCATGGAATAGGGTAGTATAATGACGCGCCTGGAAAAGATATATCGGGAGAAAGTGGCTCCGGCTCTGCAGAAGGAATTCAAATACACTTCCCCCATGCAGATTCCCGGAATCGAAAAGGTATCCCTGAACATCGGGCTCGGGGCCGCCAGCCAGAACAACAAGCTGATGGATGAAGCCGTGGCGGAGCTGACCGCCATCGCAGGCCAGAAGGCCGTGATCACCCGCGCCAAAAAGTCCATCGCCTCCTTCAAGCTGCGCGAAGGCATGCCCATCGGCGTGCGTGTAACCCTGCGCAAGGAACGCATGTGGGACTTTCTCGACAAGCTCATGAACTTCGCCCTGCCCCGCGTGCGCGACTTTCGCGGCGTGCCGGACAGGGGCTTTGACGGCCGTGGGAATTTTACCATGGGCATCAAGGAACACACCATTTTTCCGGAACTGGAAGTGGACAGGGTGGACAACCCCAAGGGTATGAACATCACCATCGTAACCAGCGCTGAGACGGACAAGGAAGGCAAGCTCCTTCTCGACCAGCTCGGCATGCCCTTCCGGAAATAGGAGCAGCACATGTCCCGCACCTCGCTTGAAGTCAAGGCCGGCCGCAAGGCCAAATTTTCCGCGCGCGCCTACAACCGCTGCCCGCTGTGCGGCCGCGCCCGTTCGTACATCCGCAGATTCGGCCTGTGCCGCATCTGCTTCCGCAACATGGCGCTGCGCGGCGAACTGCCGGGCGTGCGCAAGTCAAGCTGGTAACCTGTATAGATGGAGTTGACATGGTAACCGATCCCATTGCCGATATGCTCACGCGTATCCGCAACGCGCACTTGGCCCTGCACAAGGAAGTGAGTGTGCCGCG
>JAVBNZ010000068.1:0-41441 GCA_031551145.1 Desulfovibrionaceae bacterium
TGCCCTCCTCCCCCCACCTCATAGCCCCGCGCAGCCGCATTTCCAAGGAACTGCGCGAAGCAAAGCAGAACCATCGCGGCATGGTGTTCTGGCTCACCGGCATGTCGGGCGCCGGAAAATCGACGCTCGCGCACATCGCCGAGGCGGTGCTGTTCAAGAAGGACTATCGCATCCTGGTGTTGGACGGCGACGCTGTGCGCTCCGGCCTGTGCCGCGATCTGGGCTTTTCAACGGAGGATCGGCAGGAAAACAACCGCCGGGTGGCCGAACTTGCCAAACTTTTCGCCACAAGCGGCACGATCTGCCTTTGCGCGCTCATTTCACCGAGTGCGGCCTTTCGTGAGGAGGCAAGGCGCATCATCGGCAAAGAATTTTTCCGCGAGATTTTTATTTCCTGCTCTGTGGAAGAATGCGAACGCCGGGACGTAAAAGGCTTTTACAAAAAGGCGCGGCAGGGGAAAATCAAAAACTACACGGGAATTTCCTCGGGATATGAGCCGCCGGCAACGCCGGACTGCGTGATTGACACGGAGAGCGCCCCTGAAGCCGACTGCGCTGAAGCGCTCCTGAATTTTATTGAAAAAAACGCGAAATTTCACTGTGATATGCCGAACCGCGAGCACGATCCTGTTTCCTTTTCGCTGAATCTGCTGTAATTCCTGCGCATGAAAGTTTTTTCCGCTCCGCCGCGTATCCAGCGCGACGAGAATCTCTTCGCCGCGCCGACTGCCTATGCGGCCTTCGGCCCCCGCCTGCGTTTCGATCTCGATGCGCCGCCTCTACGCGATGTTTTTGCCGCCAAATTCGCGGATATTCTGGACGAGCGCCTGAGCAGGGGCACGGAAGCGGCGCTTGTAACAGCGCTTCGTTTGAGTGCGGAAAAACCCGGCAACATCCATTACAACCTGGAATACGTCCGCCAGCTCCTCGCGGCAGGCACGGCGGAGCATGCGGAAACGGCACGTCAAATTCTCGACGTCGTGCTCGAACTGCGGCCGGACAACGCTCTTGCCCTGGCGCTTGCGGGCTATTCCCGCATGCAGCGGGGGGAACACGAAGAAGCGCTGCGGTTTTTCAGCCTGAGCGCCGAAGCCGACCCGGCGGACGCCTTTGCCCGCATCAACGCCGAATTTCTGCGCCGTAAACTCTTTCCGCAATCCGCTGCGCAAAGCCCCGCCACACTGCCGCCCATAACCATCGCCACCAGCCTGCCGCCGCAGGATATCAAAACAAGCCGGCTTGCCGTGGATTCCTGGCGCGCGCTCGGCTTCCGCATCGTCTCGGTGAACACGGAAGAAGAATGCCGCCTGCTGGAAAAACATTTTCCGGACGCGGACTTTTGCGTCAACAACGAAAGCGCCCGCGCCCTGACCGGCAGGGATCATCAATACCTTGACGCCCTGCTCGACGCGCTGGCCGCCTGCGACACGGACATCTGCGGCATCGTCAACGCGGACATCGTGCTGCGGGGCGGCCCCAAGGCCTGGGCGCACATTGCGGATGCGGCCCGCGAGGGTTTTGTGTTCGGCCCCCGCGTCAACCTGCGCAGCCTCGACTATAGGGAAGGCCGCATACACAGCGCGGGCTTTGATATTTTTTTCTTCCCCAAGAGTTTTCTTGCCCGCGTGCCGCGCACGCGCTTCATCATCGGCCAGCCCTTCTGGGATCTCTTTTTCCCCGTCTGCGCGCAATTGGCGGGTTTGAAGACGCATCTCTGCTTAAGCCCCGTCGCCCTGCACAAAACGCACGAAATTCATTGGAACGACGAACTCTTCATTCACCTGGGCTTTCACCTGCTGGAGCATTTCGCGCCGGCGCTCGGGCTCTTTTTGAGTTCCCATACCGGAAGCGGGCGCTATTTCAAAAATACGGCCGGCATCCTCTCGGAAACCACAAGCTGCTCCCTGCGCGGCGCGGCCGCTCCGCTCTTCTGCCCCGGCGCGCAATTCGCGGGCTGCGTTGCGCCCGTGGATCCCTTCTACTGGACAGGGGCGGAAAAAACCCTCATTGTCTGGTAGTTCCTTCATCCGGACGGCCATGCTGAAAAAATCCCCCTTCTCCCTGCCCCGCGAAGAATACGCGGGTGCGCGCAAGCGCCTCTTCATCGGGCTGATGGCCGGCTCCTGCGCGCTGGTGGGGATCATTCTCTTTCTCGGCTGGCTGGTGCCCTATCTCGGGCTTTCGGCCATCCATCCGGCTTTGCCCTTCATTTCCACCGCGCTCTGCGTCCTGCTGCTTCTGGCCCTTACCTGGATCTGCGCCGGGCTGATCTTCCACATGTACACGGGCCGCTTTCTGCCCGGCATAGGGCGCATACGCGGCATCACCATACGGCTCATGCTGCCGCTTATGGTGCTGATCGGGCGGGCGTTGGGCATCAGCCGGGAGCGGGTGCGTCTTTCCTTCGTCAAGGTCAACAACGAGCTGGTGCTGGCCGCGAAAATACGCTGCGCGCCGCACAAACTGCTGGTGCTGGTGCCGCACTGCATCCAGCGCAGCGCCTGCCCGCACCGCCTGACCACGGACACCGAACGCTGCGCGCGCTGCGGCCTTTGCCCGGTGAGCGGCCTGCTGGAACTGCGCGACACATACGGTTTCGAACTCTGCGTGGCCACGGGCGGCACCATTGCCCGGCGCGTGGTGGTGGAGCGCCGGCCGGGGCTTATCATCGCCGTGGCCTGCGAGCGGGATCTGACCTCCGGCATCCAGGATTCCTACCCCATTCCGGTCTTCGGGCTGCCGAACTCGCGCCCGCACGGCCCCTGCCGCGACACGCTGGTCTGCCTGCGCAGACTGGAGGAACTGGTGCGGCATTTTACCGGGCAGGAGCCGCGCGTGCCGGCGGAATAAAAAACAGTTGACAACAACCCCGCTCTACGGATATGCATCACCGCATGAACATGACACAGCGCTCTTCCTTCCTCCAGTGGTGGCGTCCCTTCTGACGAAGGGCCGGGTTGCGCGTTGTCGTATTTGTAAAAAATCAAAACCGCGGTCGAAAGCTTCGACCGCGGTTTTTTTGTTGCCGGAGCTTTCGCGCAGAACAAGGAGTCAGTCATGTCCGCAGTCTTTCCTCTTGTTGATGCCCCCGAAAGCGAAGGCCGTTTCGGCCCCTACGGCGGCCAGTACGTCCCCGATCACCTGAAAAAGGAACTCGACGCCATAGCCGCCGCCTTTGCGGAATGCCTGGCGGATCCGGCCTTCAACGCCGAGTTGGACGCCTATCTGGCCGAATACGTCGGCCGTCCCAATCCCGTTTTTTACTGCGCCAACCTGAGCCGCGAGATGGGCGGAGCGCGCATCTTCCTCAAACGCGAGGATCTCAACCACCTCGGCGCGCACAAGCTCAACAACACCCTCGGGCAGATCCTGCTCGCCCGCCGCATGGGCAAGAAGCGGGTGATCGCGGAAACCGGCGCCGGCCAGCACGGGGTTTCCGCTGCCGCCTCGGCCGCCCTCATGGGCATGGAATGCGTGATCTATATGGGCGAGGAAGACACGCGCCGGCAGCAGCTCAACGTCTTCCGCATGCGCATGATGGGCGCGAAGGTCGTTGCGGTCACCAGGGGCCAGCGCACCCTCAAGGAGGCCGTGGACGCGGCCATTGAAGATTGGGCCGAAAATATCGACTCGACCTTTTATCTGCTCGGCTCCGCCGTGGGCCCGCACCCCTACCCGACCATCGTGCGCCGCTTCCAGTCCGTGATCAGCCGGGAGGCGCGCGCCCAGATGCTCGCCAAGGAAAAGGCCCTGCCCGATTACTGCGTGGCCTGCGTGGGCGGCGGCTCCAACGCCATCGGGTTTTTCGCGGAATTCATCAAAGATGCTGCCGTGCAGCTTGTCGGCGTGGAACCGGCCGGCCGGGGCCTCGACAACATGGGCGATCACGCCGCCACCATGACCAAGGGCACGCCCGGCGTGATCCACGGCTATCATTCCTACCTGCTGCAGGATGAAACAGGCGAGGCCGCGCCGGTCTATTCCATCTCCGCCGGGCTGGACTATCCCGGCGTGGGACCGGAACACGCCATGCTGAAGGATCAGGGCCGCGCGCGCTACGAATGCGCCACGGACGAGGAAGCGCTGAACGCCTTTCTCACCCTTTCCCGCACCGAGGGCATCATTCCGGCCCTGGAATCCGCGCACGCCCTGGCCTACGCCATGCGCCTCGCGCCCACGCTCGGCCCGGACAAACGCATTCTGGTCTGCCTTTCCGGCCGGGGCGACAAAGACGTGCGCACCGTGGCCGAACTGGTCGATTCCGGCCAAATCACCTTCAACGCATAAAAAGGCTCTCCATGCAGACTCTTCCCAAGGGCTATCGCCTGGGCACGGCCGCCGCCGGCTTCCGCAAGGCCGGGCGGGACGATCTCGCGCTGCTGGTCAGCGACCGGCCGGCCGTGGCCGCCGGAGTATTCACCACCAACGCCTTTAAAGCCGCGCCCGTGCTGGTCTGCATGGAAACGCTGGCGGAACGCGAAAGCGTGCGGGCCGTGCTTGTCAATTCCGGCCAGGCCAATGCCTGCACCGGCGACGAAGGTCTGGCCCGCTGCCGGAAAACCCTGGACATGACCGCAGCGGCAGCCGGGCTTGACGCGGGCGACATTCTGCCCATGTCCACGGGCGTGATCGGCGATCAGTTGCGGATGGATTTGTGGGAAAAAGCCGTGCCTTCCCTGGCCGATGCGCTGGGCACGGCGGACGCCGAACGCTTCACCAGGGCGATCATGACCACGGACGCCTTTCCGAAATTCGCCTCGCGGGAACTCGCGCTTCCCGGCGGCACGGTGCGTCTGTGCTGCTCGGCCAAGGGCGCGGGCATGATCTGCCCGAACATGGCCACCATGCTCTGCGTTTCGTACTGCGACGCGGACGTGGAGCCGGCGGTCTGGCGGGCGCTGTTCCGCCGGGCCGCGGACACCACCTTCAACCGCGTCAGCGTGGACGGCGACACCTCCACCAACGACACCCTGCTCGGCCTGGCCAACGGCGCTTCCGGGGTGCGCATGGGAGCGGCGGAACTGCCCCTGCTGGAAGAAGCCCTGCGCGACCTGCTCGGCCGCGTTGCATACATGTTGGTGCAGGACGGCGAAGGCGCGACCAAGGTGCTGCACATCCGCGTGCGGGGCGCGCGGGACGCGGCCGATGCCGAACGCGTTGCGCGCACCGTGGGGCATTCGCAACTCGTCAAAACCGCCATGTTCGGGCGCGATCCCAACTGGGGCCGCATTGTGGCGGCCGTGGGGCGCAGCGGCGCGGATTTCCGGCCGGAAGACGTGGGCGTGCACCTCTGCGGGGTGGAGCTGTTCCGCAGGGGCCGGCCCACGGGCGTGGACGTGGACGCCCTGCTGCGCGAGCCGCTGGATCGGCGCGACGTGCGCATAGACATCTATCTGGGTGCGGGCGACGGGGAATATCTTTTGCTGGCCTCGGATCTGGGCCACGATTACGTCACCTGCAACGCCGATTACAGGACATAAACCATTCAAAAACACCGCCAAGGATTGACAGGGCTGCGCTTGTGAAATAGAGTGCATGCGGGAGGGGCTTGGCGACGCTATGCTCTCCGGGCGACCCTGCCCGCAATTTTTTTGTTGACGGAAGGCGGCGGCGCCGCCCCGATAAACATCATAACCTGTTCGGAGGATGAAGTATGTCCAAATTGGTTCCCCCTCATGGCGGCAAAGGCTTGGTGTGTTGTCTTTTGAAAGGCGCTGAGCTGGAAGCCGAAAAGAAAAAGGCCGCCGGTTTGAAGCAGGTCGAAATCTCCTCCCGCAGCAAGGGCGACCTTATCATGATGGGCATCGGCGGCTTTTCGCCCCTGGACGGCTTCATGAAAAAGGCCGACTGGAAGAGCGTGTGCGAAAACCTGACGCTGGCCGACGGCACCTTCTGGCCCGTGCCCGTGACCATGGACGTTTCCAAGGAAGATGCCGCCGGCATCAAGCCCGGCCAGGAAATCGCCCTGGTGCGCAAGGGTGAGACCCTCGCCACCATGAAGGTCGACGAAGTGTATGAAATGACCGTTGCCGACAAAAAGTGGGAATGCGAAAAAGTGTTCAAGGGCAACGGCCCCGACTCCCAGAAGTTCTGGGAAGTGGCCGAAGCCGACCACCCCGGCGTGCAGATGGTCATGGCGCAGAAAGACTTCAACGTCGCCGGCAAGGTGAAAGTCCTTTCCGAAGGCGGCTTCCCCGAAAAGTTCCCCGGCATCTACAAGAGCCCGGCCGAACTCCGCGCCGAAATGGACGCCAAAAACTGGGGCAAGGTCGCCGCTCTGCAGCTGCGTAACCCCATGCACCGTTCGCACGAATACCTGGCCAAGATCGCCGTTGAAGTGTGCGACGGCGTCGTCATCCACTCCCTGGTCGGCTCCCTGAAGCCCGGCGACATTCCGGCCGAAGTGCGCATGGATTGCATCAACACCCTGGTGGAAAAGTACTTCGTGAAAGACTTCGTCATCCAGGCCGGCTATCCGCTCGACATGCGCTACGCCGGTCCGCGCGAAGCGCTGCTGCACGCCACCTTCCGCCAGAACTACGGCATCAACAACCTGCTCGTCGGCCGCGACCACGCCGGCGTGGGCGACTTCTACGGCCTCTTCGAAGCCCAGGAAATCTTCGACAAAATGCCCAAGCCCGCCGACGCCGGCAAACGCCTGCTCTGCGAACCCATGAAGATCGACTGGACCTTCTACTGCTTCAAGTGCGACGGCATGGCCTCCCTGCGCACCTGCCCGCACGGCAAGGACGACCGCGTTGTCCTGTCCGGCACCAAGCTGCGCAAGATGCTCTCCGAAGGCGCGGACGTGCCCGATCACTTCGGCCGCGACGAATGCCTGGCCATTCTGCGCAAGTACTACGAAGGCCTGACCGAAAAAGTGGAAGTGAAGATGCAGGGCTTCGCCGCCGGCACCGGCATGAAATAAGCCTTTCCACAACCGAAACCTCAAAGGGGGCCCCCGCGGCCCCCTTTTCCTTTTCTCTCTATGCCTTGCACTCAGGAAACAAACGGCGTATCTTATAGCGATTAGGGCGCACCCCGCCACTCTTTCAGACGCCGCGACGGGATGCGCCCCTGCAACGCCGCCGCCTTCCACAGAGAGACGCCATGCTGCGAACCAACACCCCCAGAGGCTTCATGCCCCTCGCCTTTCTCTTCAGCCTTCTCGGCGCGGGCTTTACAAGCTGGAGCGCCTGGGGCAACGCCATAGACCTGTGCTTCACCGCCGGCTGCACCATCTATCAGGATACCACCATAGCCGGCATCTCCGTCTGGTGGCTCGGCACCGCGGGCTTTGCTCTGCTGGCCCTTATGGCGATCATCGGCCGGCCGAGGCCCGCGCTCTTCGTCTCCGGCCTCGCGCTTTTTTGTGACTGCCTGCTCCTGCTTCTGCTCGCCTTTACCGCGCCCTGCGTGGCCTGCCTTATCGCGGGCGTTTTTTTTGCTTTAAGCTATGCCGCCTTCCGAGGCGCCGCGTTGAAGGGACAATCTTCTTCCCGCTCCAAGCTGCTGCTCCTCTGGTTTTTTTTGCTGGTCGGCAACCTGCTGAGCGTGGCAAACAGCGAAATGGGCACCTGGCCCATGAAAGCGGTGAAAGATCCGGCGATCAATTTCTATTTCAGCCCCACCTGCCCGGCCTGCCGGGAGGGCATCACCGCCCTGTCGGGCAGGAGCGACGTGGCCTTGTATCCCGTACCGAGGAATGAATCTGATGTGCCGCTCATCCACGCCATGAGCGAGGCCTTCCGGCGCGGAGCAACACCGGCCGAGGCCCTCAAACGGGCTTTGGAAGCGCCCCCGCCGAGCGGATGGGAACTTTGGTCCTTCGGCATGCTGCGCCTGCGCTTTGCCCTGTTCCGCAACAAAGCGCACGCGCTCAACGCCGGCGGGGGCGCGCTCCCCTTTGTCGAATACCTCGGCCTGCCGCCGGGGCTCTCCGGCCAGGCCGGCCGCAAGCCCGCACCTCCCGCCGATGCGAAACTGCCGGTGCATACGGAGCCGGGCATCTGCGTCGAAGGCACGGCCTGCCCCTAGGCCTTTCCCCGCCCAACCGACACGAGAACGCTTATGGATATTCAGGAAGAATTGCTGCTGCTTCTGGCCTGCCCGCGCTGCCGGGGCGCGCTTGAGAAAAGAAACGACCCGCCGGGCCTCGCCTGCCCGTCCTGCGCGTTGATCTACCCCGTACGGGACGGCATTCCCATCATGCTGCCCGAAGAAGCCCTGCCGGACGCCGCCTGCGCGCGCCCCCCGGCCGGGGAGAACTGACGACATGCGCACGCTTGTGGCTTCCGACCTCCACGGTTCCAAGGCCGCCGTCCGTATGCTGCTGGAAAAAATCCATCTGCATGCGCCCGACCGCTGCCTGCTGCTGGGCGATTTTCTCTACCACGGCCCGCGCAATCCGCTGCCGGAAGAATATCTCCCGTCCGAAGCCGCCATCATGCTGGCCGACATTCCCTGCCCCACCCTGTGCATACGCGGCAATTGCGACGCGGAAGTGGACACGCAGCTTCTGCCCTTTCATCTATATGAAAGTCTCTGCCTGACCGACGGCGCGTTTTCGGCCTTTGCCTGCCACGGGCATCATCCGCCCACCGGCGACCGCTTCGGCAAAATACAGGCGGGCTCCGTGCTGCTTGTCGGCCACACGCACGTTCCCTGCGTGGAAACGCGCGACGGCATGCTCTGGTGGAATCCCGGCAGTCTGGCCCTGCCCAAGTTCGGTTTTCCGCCCACCTACGGGCTGCTGGAACAGGGCGTTTTCCGCGTTCTGGGGCTCAACGACGCGGAAATTTTCCACAGTGCCGCCCCCGACGCCGTCATCTGATGCTTCCCCTTCCCGGCCCCTTTTGCTCCCGGCTGCCCCTGGTGCTGGCTTCGGCCTCTCCCAGGCGGCAGGAATTTCTGCGCCTGCTGGGGCTGGATTTTGCCGTTTTCCGGCCGGCGGGAATAGAACCCCGGCCCCTGGCGAAAGAAGACCCGGCGCACTACGCCCTGCGCGCGGCCGAGGCCAAGGCCCGCGCGGCGAAAGACGCGCATCCGCGGGCGCTGATACTCGGCGCGGATACCGTGGTGGCGCTGGAAGGGAAAATTCTGGGCAAGCCCCGGAACCGGGAGGACGCGGAACGCATGTTGATTGCGCTTGCCGGAAAAAGCCACGACGTGATCAGCGCCTGCTGCTGCCTGCCGCCCGACGGCCCTCCACGCCGCGTTGAAGGCCGCGCGCAGGTGCGCTTTGCCGCCTGGCCCCCTGCCGTGCTCGCGAACTACGCGGCCACGGACGAGGTCATGGACAAGGCCGGCGCCTATGCCGTTCAGGGCGGAGGGGCGTTTTTGGCCGACAGGATCGAAGGCTCGCACAGCGCCGTCATCGGCCTGCCGCTCGCCGAACTGGCCGCGCTGCTGCTGGAACTGGGCGCCATAGCTCCCCGCTGACCGCGTTTGACGTCGGACAAAGCTTAATCCAGCAATCCCAGGAGCTTCGCCACGCGCTGCGGATCAAGCCCGCCGTGCGCGCCGGCCATATCCGCGCCGCCGAGCGTCTGCTCCTGCACCTGCGCCAGCGCCGCGGCCGCGCCGCTTTCGCTGAGAGGCTTCGGGCCGGGACGCACATGCGCCGTCACCGCCGGTTCAATGCCCGCCGGACGCGGAGTCTGCTCCTGCGCGCGGGAACGAAAAGCCTCAAGTCCGAGCGCCCCCTCAAGAGGCCGCAAAGAAGAAAGTGCTTGTGACATTCTGTGCTCCACAAAAATTTTGTCCGGCAAAAAGCGCCGGCGGTACGGGAACAAGCAAAAAATATTCCAGATGTGCCATAAGTTCGACGGCAAAGGCATGCGGCAGGTTTGGGAAGGCTCTGCCCATATGGAGCGGAAAAGGCGGCCGAACTCAGGAATACGCGGCGGAACCGCCTTCCCGGACTCTTTTGGGAAGAGCCTTCCACACCAGATCGTATGAGATATCCACAAGCTCTCTGCACACATCCTCGGGCGTATCGCTCTCCAGGGACAAGGATATCCAGTGCAGTTTGTTCATGTGCCAACCGGGCAGCACGGCGGGATAACGTTCACGGTACTCGAGCGAGAAATACGGGTCGCACTTCAGATTCAACAGCGTGCCCGTCCTGTTGCGCACCAGCAGAGCGAATATTTTGCCGTGCACGAAATACCGCCACGCATCCCAGCTTTCTTTGTAGTCCTCAACCGCGTCCGGTTTCGTCAGGGCGTACTCCTGAAGCCAAAGATACCTGGGCGGCCACGTCGTGCGGCTCATGCGCACCTCGCTGCGTTCTTCATTCTTGCCCGGCCGCACGGCCTTTGAAGGCATGTGTGACCCACCAAGACCCGTTTACTGAGAAAATCAAAAGAAAAAGGGGCTGTCGTTTCCGACAGGCCTTCTCTCATAATCTACAGCGGACACTCTCCCGCCGCCACAAATTCGGAGCGCGGCAGCCCTTGCCGATGTTGAGAACCTCTCTGTACCGTTCCGCGTTCGCGCATATATGCCGTTTGCCGTTCCATGAAAGGGCAGGGCAGGGCAAGGTCGCGCCGCCGTAAAAGCTGGACAGATCGTACAATTTAACGGCAAGAGGACAGGGCGACTTGATGCAGCAGAAGCCGCACCCGACACAGGCTTCCGCGCCAACACCTTCAGAGACGTCATTGTTCATAAGGTCTCCTGCGCGGTGCTCCACAAGATGTTCATACACGCAAATATATTATGCGCATCATACCATCTTTTATTTCTTGGCGGCAAGTGTCGGATCCCGGCCTCGCGGCTCTTTTTGAAAACAAGGGAACGGCGGTTTTTTGGCGTTGATGGCCAGTCTTGACACAATCCAATCAGGGCGTCACGCAGGAGCGCCTTGCCTCCCTGCTTGGCTGCGATATCCGACAGATGCGCCGCCTGCTGGACATTTTCCACAACTCCACCCTTCCGCAGCTTATTACGGCCCCATTTCACCACCAAAAAATAGCAAACGGGTCTACCGTTTCCGATAAACCCGTGATTTTATGGTGGGCCCACAAGGATTCGAACCTTGGACAGTCCGGTTATGAGCCGGAGGCTCTGCCAACTGAGCTATAGGCCCGTGGAGCGCTTTATGTACCCGCCCCGCAGCCGATCGTCAAGAGTATCGTCCGGTCTTGCCAAGCGTTCCGGCAGCGCTTATGTTATGCTGAGTTTGTTCCCGCGCCCCGGAGCGCGGGCACGGCGTTCACCCTCTGAAGGAGTTTATATGACCAGTCAGTTGCGCACCGTATTTCTTCTGGCGCTGCTCTCCGCTCTGATCATTTTCCTCGGCGGACTCATGGGAGGGCGCACCGGGATTGTCATAGCTCTGGGTTTTGCCCTGTTGATGAACGTGGGCAGCTATTGGTATTCTGACCGCATCGTGCTCGCCATGTACAGGGCGCGCACGCTGGAGCCTTTTGAAGCCCCGGCCCTGCACCGCATGGTGGAGGAACTGGCTCAGCGCGCCGGCATCCCCAAGCCCCGCATTTGCGTTATCCCTGAAGAGGCCCCCAACGCCTTTGCCACGGGGCGCAACCCCGAGCACGGCGTGGTGGCGGTGACTGAGGGCATCATGCGCCTGCTGTCGCCGGAAGAGCTTTCCGGCGTGCTGGCGCACGAGATCGGGCACATCGCCAACCGCGACATTCTCATCCAGACCGTGGCCGGGGTACTGGCCTCGGCCATTGTGTCCATTGCCAACATCATGCAGTTCACGGCGATTTTCGGCATGGGCCGCAACGACGAGGAAGGCGGAGGAGGCGGCAACATGCTGGTGGGCCTGCTTATGGCCATGCTGGCCCCGCTGGCCGCCGGGCTCATTCAGATGGCCATTTCCCGCTCCCGCGAGTATCTGGCGGACGAAACCGGCGCCGCGATCTCCGGCCGGCCCCTGGCCCTGGCCGATGCCTTGGCCAAATTGCAGAGCATGAACGAGCGCATTCCCATGCGGCAGGGTTCCGGCGCGACGGAAAACCTGTTCATCGTCAGCCCCTTGAGCGGCGGCGGTATGGCAAGCCTGTTCAGCACGCATCCGCCCATAGAAGAACGCATCGCCCGGCTGCGGGCCATGGCGCGGGGCAGGTAACAGTCCGACGCAGGAGAAAGGCCGGAACAGCGGGCAACGGCCTGCGCGTTTTGCGCGGCGGATATAAAGGTAGACCCGCGACACCGGATATTGTATAATGTTCTGCCGTCGGAAAAAAGCTTTCCCCGGCGTTCCATACCATCTGTATCCGCAGCGCGGCACGCAACGCGGCGCTTCAGGAGAACCGCATGTTTCTTTTCCGAAACCTTCCGCTGTATGTCCTGTTCCTCTGCGCTCTCCTTCTGGGTGCCTGCGGCGGAACGGATTCCAAAAAATCTCCCTCTCCCTCCGCTCCGGACAGGCCGACCGAGGAGTGTCCGGGCGTTTTTCTTTTCGGACCTTCCCGTTACGTGATCAGCCTTGTTGCAGGGGAAGTGATCGTGCTGGATCCGGCTCGGTATCCCATTCCCGTCTACTGCACGGCGGATCAGGCCCGCAAGGCGGCCAAGGAAGCCCACAGCAGCGGTAAGGCTCCCGCGTCCATGGATCTGCGTGTTTATCAGCTTGAAGGCGACTGGCACGCCACGGTGCGCAAGGACGGCGACAAATATTATTTGAACACGCCCGCAGCCATTATAGACTCTGTGGAATAGCCCGCGCCGTTCCCGTTCGGGCGCGAAGAGACGGCATGGTCATCGTCGATCTCCAGGATCTTGAGGATCAGGCGCAGGTAAGCGGATCCGGCGTAGTGCTGGAATCGGAAGCCGTGCTGCTCATCGTCGGAGAAATCCGCCGCCTCAGGCAGGCGCTTGACGATCAACAGGCCGCACTGGACGAGGTGCGGGAAGATCTGCGCCGCATGCGCGAAATGATCGCGCTGAAAAAATACGCCCAACAACAGCCGCCCCGCTCCCAGAGTAGGGAAAAACGCTTCAGCATGACTGTCGGCCGCACGCCGGCCGCGCCCCGGAAAAAACCCGACCCGCGCGAAATGCGGTAACGCGGAATTCGGCGACGGCGGGAACGAAAAGAGCGCGGCGGCTATTTTGCGGCCAGGGCGGCCAATTTCTCCAGGCAAAGGTCAAGCGGCTGCCTGTCTTCCACGGCCTGCCTGAGAAAATCATTGATGTGCGGCATCATCACAATGGCTTGATCGATGTCCGGGTTGGAGCCCTGGGCATAGGCCCCGATGTTGATCATGTCCTCCACCCTGCGGTAGGTGGCCATGTGGCGCAAAATGGTCTGGCCCTCCCGCACGGTCTGAGGTGTGCAGATGTCGGTTCGCAGACGGCTGATGGAGCGCAGCACGTCGATGGCGGGAAAATGCCCTTGGTCGGCCAGATCGCGGGTCAGCACAATGTGCCCGTCCAGAATGGAGCGCACGGCGTCGGCAATGGGCTCGTTGAAATCGTCCCCGTCCACAAGCACGGTGTAGACGCCGGTGATGGTGCCGTTCGCCGAGCGCCCCGCCCGCTCCAGCAGTTTGGGCAACTGGGCGAAAACCGTGGGCGTGTAGCCCTTGGTGGTGGGCGGCTCGCCCACGGCCAGCCCCACTTCGCGGGCGGCCATGGCAAAACGGGTGACGGAATCCATCATCAGCAGCACGTCGAGCCCGTGATTCCGGAAATATTCGGCAGCCGCCGTGGCGGCGTACGCCGCGCGCATGCGCACCAGCGGGGATTGATCCGAAGTCGCCACAATGACCACGGAGCGGGCCAAGCCTTCCGGGCCGAGGTCTTTTTCGATAAATTCCAGCACTTCGCGGCCGCGTTCGCCTATTAGGCCGATAACGTTGACGTCCGCCGCCGTATAGCGGGCCATCATGCCCATGAGCGTGGACTTGCCCACGCCGGAGCCCGCCATGATGCCCATGCGCTGGCCTTTGCCCAGCGTGAGCAGAGCGTTGATCGAGCGCACGCCCACATCCAGAATTTCGCTGATGCGGGGGCGCTGCATGGGGCCGGGCGGATCGGCATACAGGGAAACCGTGCCCCTGCGCCACGCGATCGCTCCGCCCCCCGGCGGAACGGCAGCGGCCGGCGGCGGCATGAAGGAGGCCTCGGCTTCCGTTGTCCCGCCGGTCAAATTCCGCGCCTGCCGCGGAGAGAGCGGCGGGCCGCCGTCCAGGGAATTGCCGAAGGCGTCAAGAGTGCGGCCGAGCAGCTCGGGACAGGCGGGGAAAACAGGGGGCAGGTTGGAACTGCGGATAAGGCTGCCGGGCTTGACGCCCCGCATATCGCCGTAGGGCATGAAAAGCAGGTTTCCTTCGCGGAAACCCACCACTTCGGCGGCTATTGCCCGGCCGTCTTCCGTGATGATGTGGCAAACAGCGCCGAGCGGCACCTCTATGCCGGACGCCTCCGCCACCAGGCCGACGAGCTTGTTGATCTTGCCGTACCCGTGCACGGCTTCGATCTGTTCCACCTGCTCGCGGCAGGCGCGGGGATCCAGGCCGCTCATTCCGGCTCCCGCGTCGCGGGCCAGAAGCCGCCTTCAAGCGGCACGGGATCGTCCGCCGGCGCGGACGCGGCCGCCAAATCCCTCATCACCACACTCATGTCCACCCTGGGCGGGCCTGCGGGTTTTGCGGATTCGGCAGGCGGCGCAAACTCCCCGGGAGCGTCCGCGATAAACGCCGGAAGCGTTTCGGCAGGCGGAGAATCCGGCAAAAAAGGCTCCTCGCCGGACAAAAATTTCTGCGTATCGTCAGGCAGGACGGTGGAGGACGGAGCTTCGGGAGCCGGTTCGTTGACGGCGGGTTCGGCAAAGGCGTCAGGCGCGGGCGCAACAGGGGGTTCAGCTTCGGCAAAATGCTCCGGCCCGGCCGACTGTTCGGGATCGGGATGTTCGGGCAGCGGCATATGCAGCGCGGCTTCCCTGCCGGCTTGCTCCACCAGCGCCCTGCCCTCCTCCTCCGCCGGAACGGGCGGCAGGGTGAGATGCCGCAGGGCGGCCTCCACAGCGGCCTTACGCTCTTCCAGGCGGCTTTCCACGCGGTTGTGCGGGCCTTCCAGCACCAGACCGCCGGGGGCCATGTCCGGATCGCCCTGCACCGTCCAGCCTGCAAGGCCGGGCATGCGCTCCGCCGCGGCGGCAAACATGTCGGCCACGGCCGCCTCGTCCTCGGGATGCACACGCACCACCACCAGTCCGCGCTTGTCGAGCAGGCGCACGGCCTGCGCCAGCAGTTCCTCCAGCACACGGGTGCGCTCTTCGCTCAAAGTCCAGCCAAGGCCCTTTTCCACGCAGATGCGCACCAGGGCGCAGAGTTCTTCCTTCCATTCCGAAAAGATGAGATCGCACTGTTTCTGCACGGCCATAAGCACCGCGCCTACCGATTCTCCCATCACGGTGCGGAAATTTTCCAGATCCGCCTGGGCGTGCCGCAGGCCGGCGTTATAGCCTTCTTCCTGCGCTCCGGCGTAGACGGCATCGGCTTCTTCGCGCAAAGCGGCGGCGGCGGCTTTGTGATCCTCGCCCTCGGCGCGCAGACTCTCTGCCTTGAGGCGGGCCTCTTCCAGCACGCGGGCGGCTTCTTTGCCGGCTTCTTCCAGCAGGGCGGCGCGGCGGGCGTTCGCTTCGGCCAGCACTTCCTTGGCCTGTTGCGCGGCGCGGCGCTGCACGCGATCCAGATACTCCTCCTCCCGGCCGCCGCCCCAGAGGGAACGTTTGCCGCCGAGATTCGGCAACTGGTCGTAGCTGACCTCCCGGTCTCCCAGGAAGATGGTGCCCTGTTTTTTGCTGTCGCCGCTCACGGCCGCTCCCGATAAAGCTGTTCAACCTTCGTTGCGGGCAAACTCCCGCTGCGCGAATTTTTGTTCTCTGCCGCGAAGGACGAGCTTTGTGCGGAGGGAGTGTACTCTTACGGTACTCGACCGGAGCAAAAAGCGAAGTCCGACAAAGGCAGCGGACAAAAAGGCCGCGGCGGTTAAATGAACACGTCTCCGCCGCCGCGGCTGACGCTGACCTTGCCCTCGGCCTCCAGGCGGCGCACCACGCGCACTATGCCCTGCTGCGCGTTTTCGACGTCGGAGAGCTTGGCCGGGGCCATGTATTCCAGTTCCTCGCGTATCATGTTGGCGGCGCGCTCGGACATGTTCTTGAAGAACTTTTCCTTCAGCTCGTCGGTGGCGCCGCGCATGGCCATCATGAGGTCCTCGTTGGAGATTTCCTTGAGCAGTTCGCGCACGCCGCGATCGTCCAGGGCCTTGCAGTCCTCGAAGACGAACATGAGGTTGCGGATGTCTTCGGCCATCTGGGCGGAATTTTCCTCGATTTCGGAAAGCACTTCCTCTTCGGTGGCCCGATCCACGGAGTTGAGTATTTCCGCCACGGACTGCACGCCGCCCACCTTCTTGCCTTCCTTGCCGCCCATGGCGATAAGCTGGCTTTGCAGCACCTTGTCCACTTCCATCACCATGTCGGCGGGCACGGTTTCAAGCCGGGCCAGGCGCATGAGCACCTCGGCGCGCACCCCGGCGGGCAGGCTGGAAAGCAGGCCGGCGGCCTGTTCCGACTGCATGTGCCCGAGGATGAGGGCGAGGGTTTGAGGGTGTTCGTTGCGCAGAACCTGCGACAGAATGCGGGGACTGACCGATTCCAGTTCACGGAAGGGCGTGGGGCCGGTATCCAGGCTCAGGCTGTCCATGACGTACTTGGCGGTTTCGGGATCAAGATTCTTCGACAGCAGGCGCTTGACCGCGTCGGAGCCGCCGGAAACCATATCCACGCCTTCAATCAGGGATTCGTGGAACTCCTGAAGCACGCTTTCCACCACATCCTTGGGCACGGGTTCAAGCTCGACAATAGCGCGGGAAATAAGGGCTATCTCCTGCCTGTCCAGGCGTTTGAAAACGTCGGCCGTGAACTTGTCGCCCATGGCGAGCAGAAGCACCGCGATTTTCTGCACTCCGGTCAATTCCATATAAGGCCAACCCCCTGTCGGGATTTTTTCATATGCCGGGGGGAGGGCCGCGCCGGCGTCGGTTTTTTGTCAGCTGCGCCTGTCGGCCTCTTTGCCGTCGTCGCGCATCCAGCGTTTAATAATGTTCAGGCTCTGATCAAAATGCTTGTCGGTCAGGAGTTGGAGCTTGAGTTTGAGTTCCTCCACGCGCAGAGAGGCTTCTCTGCGCGCGAGGACCGTCTCGCGGTCAGACCGCGCGAGCTCCGATTTTCTTGAGACCGCCGGCGCTTTCGGCATCACGTATCCAACTCCTGACTATGGTGACCGCCTGCTCCATATGCTGGTCGGCAAGATGGAAAATGTGGTTCTTCACGGCTTCCACATCGGCGTAAAGTTCCGCGTCCAGGGCCTCGCCGTCCTCGTCCGCGCCCAGTTCCTCGGCCCTGTAGGCTTCTTCCTGCGCTTCGTACAGGGCAAGCTGTTCTTCCGCGGCGGGCAGGCCTTCAAGACCCTCGACCACCATTTCGCCGGCCTCCACTTTCGGGCGGATGAGCGCCAGCACCACGGGCCGCACCACGAGCATGATGAACAAAAAGACCAGCAGCGTGTTCAGCAGCGGCTTGCCCAGACGTTCGGCATAGCCCGCCAGGGCTTCGGCCACGCCGGAGGCCTGCGGGAGTTCCCGATCCCCGAAGGGAATGGAGCTTACTTCGAGCGAGTCGCCGCGCGCTTCGGAAAAACCCACCGCATTCGCCACAAGCTGCCGTATGCGCAGCAGTTCCTCCGCCGAGCGGGGAACAAAAACCGGGACGCCGTCGGCTCCCCTTGTATACGTGCCGTCCACGATAACCGCAACCGTCAGGCGCTGGATGTCGCCGACATTGGAGACGATGTTCTGTTCTT
Source organism: Desulfovibrionaceae bacterium (assembly GCA_031551145.1). Classification (GTDB taxonomy): domain Bacteria; phylum Desulfobacterota; class Desulfovibrionia; order Desulfovibrionales; family Desulfovibrionaceae; genus WRKB01. The sequence continues at coordinate 17,847 of JAVBNZ010000068.1, forward strand.
CCTTGTTGATTTCGTAGTTGGTGGTGCGCGATTCGCGGGTGCCGTCCTGAGTGCTGACCGAACCGGTGATGCCGTCGCCCCTGAAATTCACGTCGGGGGTGCCGGCTTCCAGATTGGCCTTGCCCTTCTGGGTTTCCTCGTTGCGTATTTCGGAGCGTACCACGGAATTCTGGGGATCGTACAGTTCGCGGCGTATGGTTTTCTGGCTGAAGTCCACGTCCGCGTTGACCTTGGCGATGATCTTGCCCTGGCCGGCCACGGGAATGAGCATTTCCTCGATGCGGCGCTCCAGGTTCTGCTGCACCTTGTTGCGGTAGTCGAGCTGGGTTTTGGAAAGGCCGGGCGCGGGGTCTTCCTCGGGAAAATACAGGGCCTTGCCGGCGTTGTCGGTGATGGAAACCTTGTTCTTGTCCAGCCCCTCCACGGACATGACCAGCATGTTTAAAATGGCCTGCACCTCTTTGGGCTCCACCTTCTGGCCGGGATTTTTCAGCTTGAGCACCACGGAAGCCGAAGGCGGCTGCTGTTCCTCAATGAACAGGCTGCGGCGCGGGATAACCAGGTGCACGCGGGCCGACTCCACGCTGGGGAACTCGCTGATGGTGCGCGAAAGTTCACCCTGCAGAGCGCGCATATAGTTGACCTTCTGCACGAAATCCGTCTGGCCGACCTTGACCTGATCGAAAATTTCATAGCCTATGCCGTTGCCCTTGAGCGAGCCTTCCCCGGCCGCCTTCAGGCGCAGGTCATAGACCTTCGCGGCGGGCACCAGAATGGTTGTGCCGTTGTTTTCCAGGGAATATTTGACTTTTTCGGTCTGCAGAAGAGTAACGACCCGATTGGCGTCTTCCGGCGTCAGGTTGGTGAAGAGGATCTTGTATTCCGGCCTGTTGACCCAGACCATGAGGAAAATGAGCCCGGCCAGAGTGCCGGCGGCGACCGCACCCAGGATCAGGCGACGGCTCATGCTCAGGTTTCCCCAGAGTTCTTTTCCTTTGTCGAGATATTCCCGGTAATTGACAGGCATGATGTTCTCCGTGCGCCGGTGTGTTGTTTAGAGCATTTTGCTTTTGAAAACGCTCTGGAGACGCGGAACAAAGTGAAGCGGCTCCCGCCCCGTAAACGTAGGCGAAATCGCATCTCGCCGTGAAGCGCCTAAGGGAGCGTTGAAAAATCTGTTCAGGAAAGGCTAAAACTGCATTTTGCTGAGTTCGCGGTACGCTTCCATCACCTTGTTGCGCACGGCCGAGGTCAGGCTCATGGCCAGGCCGGCCTTCTGCAGGGTGATCATGAGTTCGTGGACGTTCTGCGTTTCGCCGGAAGCAAAGGCTTCGACAGCCTTGGTTTTCTCGGCCTGGATGTCGCGCAGCTTGTCAAAGGAGTTCGCGAAGGTGTCGCTGAAGGAACGCTCGACGCGCTCCGCCTTGACCGGATTCTGCACGGCATGGCGGATGCCCTTTTCCTTGTCCACAAAGTTGGTCAGCGCGTTGCTGTACGCTTTGAGTCCCACTGCCTGTATGCTCATGATTTTGTCCCCTTCTGCATCGCTTTCGCGCAAAACGTCGTTTGCGCTCGCTCCGGCGGCTTTGCCGCCGCGCCGAATTTCGCTGTATCGCTTTCGCCGAAAAATGCGATTTTCGGCTCGCTCCGGCGGCTTTGCCGCCGCGCCGGACTCGCGTCCGGCGTGCCCACTACTTAGGGCTCATTTCAGCGGCCTATTTCCAGGGCCTTGGTGTACATGCCCTTCACGGTTTCTATGGTCGCCACGTTGCCTTCGTAGTTGCGCTGGGCGGTCATAAGATTGGTCATTTCCTCCACCACGTTGATGTCGGGGTAGAAAACATAGCCTTCGGAATTGGCGTCCGGGTGGCCGGGTTCGTACACCTGTTTCAGCGGACGGCGATCCTGGGATATGCCCATGACGCGCACGCCCTTGACCTCGCGATCCAGGGCGGAATTCATGGCCTTGGAAAAAGGATTGTCCACGTCGGTTGCGGCCATCACGGCCGCCTTGCGGCGGTAGGGCCCGCCCATGGTTGTGCGCGTGGTCTTGGCGTTGGCCAGGTTCATGGAAATGACGTTGATGTTCGTGCGCTCGGCGGAAAGGCCGGAAGCGCCGATGTCGAGAGCTGTCATGAAGTCCATTACTTGCTCCCTTCAGTGATAACGGTGCGTACTCCTTCAAAATTCGCCTTGATTACCTGGGCCAGGGCATTGTAATGGAGGGAATTTTTCGCCATTTTCGTCACTTCTTTGTCTATGTTCACGCGGTCTTCGCCGTGGATGATGCGCGGTTTGTGGGCCTTGTCCCATTCGGGGCCGAAGCCGTTGGGATCGAAGGTTCCCGGTATGTGCTGCTTGTCGGTGCGGCTGACGCGCCCCTGCTGATCCAGGCCCAGAGCGGCCTGCAGCTCCTTTTCGAATTCCAGTTCGCGCGGCTTGTAGCCGGGCGTGTGCACGTTGGCCATGTTGCCCATGATCACGTTCTGCCGCTGCAGCTCCATGTTCATGACCTTGCCGACCAAATTCATTTCGTTCGTGAAAAGACTTTTCGACATACAAAACCTCCCGGCGCGATGCTTCCGCGCCTGCTCTGGGACAGCAAAGAATGTTCCAAGGCTGAGAGAATTTTATATTTCAGCAGATTACGGATTTTTTGCGGCGAAAGGAACGCCCGGCAAGTCGTTTTTTTGACAAGCCGGGCGGGGGAAAGGAGGCCGAAAAATTTTGCGGGTAAGCTGTTCTATTCCGGAAACACGCCGGCAATGATGCCGCAGCCCTGGGGCAGATCGATCTTGAGCCGTTTGACGTTGAGCGCGCCCGTGCCTTTGATGAGGTCGATCAATTCCTGTTCGGTGTACACTCTGCCGTTTTCCGTGCCCACGAGCATGTTGCAGCCGAAGAGCGCGGGGTGTTTCGGCCCGTCCTTGGCGTTGTTCAGCACGAACTCCTGCACAACCAGCAGGCCGCCGGGCGTGAGCACGCGGGCCGCCTTTTCCAGCAGCAGGGCGGAATCTTCGTGATTCAGAGCGTGCAGCACCTGGGAAATCCACACCACGTCATAGCGGCCGGCGACCACGTCGCGCATGAAGTCGCCTTCCACAAATTGAATGCGGTCCGAAAGCTCGTGGCGGGCGATAACGTCTTCCGCAAAGGGGCGGGTGCTCGGCAGATCATATACGGCGGCCGTAAGCTGCGGGTTATGCATGCAGAAATGGATCGCATACGTGCCCGGCCCGCCGCCGAGATCGAGCAGACGCGTACGGCCGTGCAAATCCAGGCCCAAAGCCACGGTTTTGGCCTGCTGCGTGGCCACGTTGAACATGCCGAGCAGGAAATGCCGACGCTCCTCGGCGTCCTCGGTGCGGTGGGAGCCTTCCCTGCGCGTGCTGCGGCCGCTGCGCACCGCTTCGCTCAGGCGGGCCCAGGCGGGCACAAGGTGGCGATGGTGCAGAATGATGTGCCCGAAATAGTCCGGGCTCTGTTCGCTCAAATACTGCCGGGCGGCCGGGGTGAGGGCGTAACGGTCCCCTTCCCTGCGCAGCAGTTCCATGGCCGCGAGCGCGGTCAGCAGCGTTTCCAGTCCCCGCGCGTCGCAGGCCAGACGCCGGGCCAGTTCCTCCGCGCTTTCGGCCGTGGAGTGCAGGGCGGTGAATATGCCGAGATCCACACCGCTGTGCAGGGCGCAGGCCGCCCAATAGGCTCCCGAGGTCTGCATGAGTTTCGCGGGGTTCCAGGCTTCGGTCGACATGGCGCGCTCCTTCTCGCAAAGTGTGAAACAACGTATCCGCTTCCGATCGTATGTTTATATAATACGCGGCGGGCGGCAAGCAAAATCCGGACAATGCGTTTCTCCGCATCCGCCTCCTGAAGATCCGCTCGCCCTTGCGGTAAAAAGAGGATACAGATTGAAGACGCCCGCCGGATGACCGGGCGCCCAAAACATGCCGGGAGACCGTATGAACGCATTTTCCGACTGGCTGGCGGAACGCGCCGCGCACATACGGCGCATGGAACAGGAAGCCCTGCGCCGGCTTGAACAGGGAGACGAAGCGGCCTACCGCAGGTTGATGCGCCAAAAGGCGGAACTGCTCGCGGCCCTGCCCAAGGACGCCCTGCCCCTGCTGCGGGAAATGGAGCCCGGCGCGCGAAGCGCCGCGCTCGACCGCCTGATGGCCTTTGCCCGCGGCGCGGCCAACGCGCTTTCGCTGAATTCGGTCTTTTACATGTCCGCCCTGCTCTACCCCGAAGCTCACCGCGAAGGCGAACCCAACGATCTTGAAGCGTTTATTGCTTCGCTGCGCGGTGCGTAAATACGCGTTTCGCGGGCAAATACTTCGTCAAAGCCGTTTTTTGCTCCGGTCGAGTACGATAAGAGTGCACTCCCTCCGCAAAAAACGACTTTTCCTCGTCTTTGCCGCACGCTCCGCATATTTCCATAACAATACATATTCGGCGTGCTTTATTTCTTTAACAGGCGAAACGGTGCGGACAACGCCCCGCCCACCACATCGAGCAGCCCGGAGCCCGCGCTGCCTATGCCGCCCACCACGCCCGAACCGAGTTTGCCGAGGGCGTTGAGCACGGCCTGCCCCGCCTGTATCGAAGTCTGCGGCGCATCCAGTCCGCCGTAGATGCGCAGGGGAAAATCGGGCAGGCCCTTCATGCGCACGTCCAGCGTCACGTCCAGGTTGCGCTCCGCCAGGTTGACCCGGCCGCCGCCCTGCGCGTTCAGGGTCGGCCCGCGCAATGCGCATTGCGTGCGGAACACGCCGCGTTCCAGCGGACCGCTCACCCGCATTTCATCGAGAACAATGGTTGACGCCACGCTTTTTTTATCTTTTTTCAGCGTTCGCAGCGCGCCGTTGCGCATGTCGAAGCGCAGGGAGCCGTTCAGGGCCGCCGGAATATCCGCGCCCGAACGGGCAAGGGCGGAAACTTCGGCATCCACCGCGGCCTTGCCGCCGAGCAGGGTTTCGCCGCCGCGCTCCGCGCTGAAGACCGCCATATCCACATTTTTCGCCTGGGCCGCGCAGTGGATGTTTACGGGACTGCCGGCAACGACCTTCAGCCGGGCCGTCATGGGGCCGTTGTACAGCGTGGCGTGTATGGGCGCGAATTCCAGCACGCCCTTGTTCAGGCGCAGGGGCGCGCGCAACTGCGTGAAGTTCAGGCTGAACAATCGCATGTGCCGGGCCTCTATCTGCCCTTCCGCGTCGAAATTTTTCAGGTATTCCGTTTTCCAGGGCTGCATGGACCGTTGTTTGCCGTCCTGCCCGTTTTTCAGATAGGCGTCGAGCGGCAGATCGTCGATCTCCAGCGCAAGTTTCAGGTACGGCCGCGCCTTCCACTGCCCGGTAAGCGCTCCGGCGAAACGGCTCTGATCGAGCGCGCCCCGGCCTTCGGTAAGCGAAAAACCCGCGGCGTCAACGGCAAAAGCCGTTGTGAGGGAAAAACTTTTGAGCAGGGCGGGGTTGAAGCCGGGATCGCCGAAGCCGCATTCTATAAGGCTTTTGCGCAGATCCGCGCCCTTCATGCTGATTCTGCCCTGCCCCTCCGGCCCGGCTTTGCCGAAAGCCACACGCGCGTGCCCCGCAACGTTCGCGGAAAAGATTTTGCCTTCCGCCTCCTCCAGTGTGAAACCCGCCGTGTCGGTATCGAGAGTGAACCTGCCCGCGACTTCCGCCTGCCGATTCCCGTGCGCGGCCGCGCGCACGCGCAGCACGCCGGGCACGGAAGCGACGCGCAGGGGAAAAAATCCTTCTTTGTCCGTGCTCAGCGGGCCGTTGAGCCGCAGTTCCGCTTCCCCGTCCTTGTCGTGCGCCTGTATGCTCCACGCGCCCGTGTAGGAGATGCGATCCCGCCGTTTTTCGTCGTAGGGGGAAAAATTTCCCTCCAGCGCGCAGTCGGGCAGCGTCATCCGATCCTTGGCGGAGGCGGACGCGCCGTACGAACCTTCTTCCAGCGCAAGGGCGAAGTCGCCGCCCATTCCGGCGCGCACGGCATCCAGGCCGGCTCCGCCGGAACGCAGATCCGCCGTCCCGTTCAGGCGGCCCCAGAGCCGCGCCTTGCCCGCCGGCGCGAGTTTGAGGGATTCCAAATCGAATTTGCGCAGCTCCAGTTTCAGGCCGTAGAGCGCGGCCGGGCCCGTGCCGCCGGAAAGGGCCAGCGCGGCCTGGGCCTGTCCGCCCCGCGCGCTTTTGCCCGTAAACTGCAGGAGCGGCCCTTTGCCGCCGGGCGTGCAGCGGAAGGAAGGTTCCTGAAGGCGAAAGAGCATGCCTTCGGCTTCTTTGGCGCGGATGCGGATGTCGTAGCCCAGATCGGGCATGGAGGAAAAGGAGGCCGCACCCGGTTCCGGCACCAGCGGGGGATGCCCGTAGGCGGGAGGCGCCGGCCGTTTGCCGGCGAGTTCGGGAAACTCCGCGTCCGCGTTCACGGATTCGCCCGCCATGTTCAAAAAGATCACCGGTTCGGCAAAGCTTTTTACGCCGCCCGAGCCGCGCAGCCGCGTTCCCCGCGCGGTCGAGATCTCGATGGCCGTTGCCTCAACCATCTGAAGATTCAGCTGAAAGTCGATAAAACCCCGCAGGGCATCCAGGCCCTGCTGTATGCCCGGCAAAATGCCGCGCCCAAAGCCGAACCAGCGGGGAAGGGAAAGCCTGTCGATGTCCAGCCGGCCTTTCAGGGCGCCCTTTTCCACCCGCCCCGCGGCGCGCAGTTTGTCTTCGCCCAGGGCCAGTTCGGACGCTTCCAGGCTGATCTCTCCTCTTCGCCGCAGGGCGGAAAGTTCGATGCGCAGCGGCAGTTCGCGCTCCCCAAGATGCAGCGCTCCGTGCGTGCGCGCGCGCAGGCGCAGTTCATCCTGCGCTCCCTGCTCCCACAGGTTCAGGGTTACGGAAAGATCGGAAAAGAAACCGGGCAGGCTGAGAAAACTTTCAAAATACAGGTTTGTGTTTTCCGTTCCCCGGCCGCCCAGGTCGTGGAAAAGACCGTGCAGGTTCAGGCGTGCGGCGCGCAGCGTCAGTTCGGACATGCCGCCGCGGCGCACAAGGACGCGTTCGGCAACCAGCGCTGCCTCCGGCTCGGAGGAGCGTAGCGTGATCGTCCCGTTCAGGCCTTCCAGACGCGCGGAAAAATTCGGGCCGGCCAGTTGCAGGCTGCCGGATTCCAGAACAAGATCGCAGCCTTCAAACACCGGAGGCAGGGCAACGGGCACGGCAGGGGCCGTCCCGTCTTTTTTCACGGCAAGGGCCGCCGCGTCCAGGGAACAATCCGCGCGCAGCAGCGCAATCCGATCGATGACGAAAGCCCCCCGCAGCAGGGCCGCCGGAGAAGGCAGCACCGTGACGAAGGGACTTGTCAGGCGAATCCCCGGCCCTTCCAGCACCACGTCCATCAGCGCCAGTTGGGGAAAGGGAAAGAAGATCACGTCCACCGCGCCGATGGCGCAATCCAGCCCGCTCTGTTCCCGGATCGCGCGCGCCGGCAGTTCGGCCGTGGCTTCGGGATTCCGCTTCAGATACAGAGCCGTCAGCAGGGATGCGCCCGCCGCAAGAAGCAGCAGCGCGCAGACAAGAAGCGCGGATACGCGCAGGAATTTTGAATATTTCAAGCCGTGTCGTGCGTTGCGGAACGCCGGATATCGGCCTCCCACCAACTTTCTGTAGCGCCGATTGCTTCGGGATTCAAGTTGAGCTACTAGACCCCTTAATAATGAAACATTTGGTTCGGCTCGAAAGCCGCTTAAAAAACACCTTACCCGCCGGGGGCGAACGGCTTTGCCGCGTCAAGCGAGACGGCGGGCAAAGCGGGCGAAGCCCGCTTTGCATCGTTCCCGCCGGCGAGCGGTAGAATGAAACGCATACTTTGGATCGGAAGCCCCTTTTTCAGCCCGGCTCTGCCGGATCTCGGCTGGGAGCTGTGCGCGATCAATTTTGAGGAACTGGCCGTGTTCTCCTGGGCCGATCTCACGGCCCGCGCCGGCTGGGAGCCGGACGTGCTGGTGGTGGCCGACAAAAGCCGCGCCCCCTTCGTGCTGGGCATGGAAGACATGCCCTGCCTCACCGTCGCCTATTGCGTGGACACCCACATCCACAGCTGGCTGCCCTTGTACGCTCAGGGCTTCGATCTCTGCCTGATCAGCCTGCGCGATCACCTGTCCCTGTTCGAGAACAGAATGCTGGATCGGGAGCGGATCCACTGGTTTCCCCCCTTTGCCAAGGAAACGGATCGCCCGCTGCACGAAGCGGAGAAGTGGGACTGCCTGTTCGTGGGAACCCTGAATCCGGAAAAAACACCCAGGCGCATGCGCTTTCTGGACGAACTGCGTGAATCGGTGCCCGGCCTGCACTGTGTTGCGGGCGACTATCACCGGCTGTTCCCCAAGGGAAAAATCTTGCTCAATCACTGCGAAGCCGGGGATCTGAACTTCCGCGTGTTTGAGGCTCTGGGCTGCGGAGGCTGCCTGCTGACCCCGCGCGTGGGGCACGGACTGGCCGATCTTTTTCAGGAAGGCGTGCACTACGCGGGCTATGAGCCGGATAACGTGCAGGACGCGGCCGCGCGCATACACGAACTGTTGCGCGATCCGCTCAAACGCTCCCTGATGCGCGCGGCCGGCCTGACCGCCGTGGACGCAGGACATCGCGCCGCGCACCGGGCCGAAGCCCTGACGAAACTTTTGCGGAACACGCCGAAAGAAACCGTTGAGCAGCGCAAAAGCCGGGCCGCCTTCATCCGTAAACAGTGGTTGAAGATCATCTATCTGCATCTGGCCGAAGCCGAGCGTTCGCCCGCAATGCGCGAAGCGTATTTCAGGGCGGCGGCGGGAAGATGCTTTCCCGGGCCTATTTCATGAAACTCCGGATTCCATCAAACACAATCTGCGCGGCAATGGCGGACAAAAGCAGGCCCGTCAGCTTGGTCATGATGGAAAAGCCCGCGGTGCCGAGCAGTTTCTGGATCTTTTCCGCCAGCAGCAGAACGGCCCAGAGCGAGAGCGTGGCGGCCAGCAGCCCGGCCATGTCGGTCAGGCGTCCGTTTCGCGCGGCGGGTTCCGCGCCCAGCACCATGAGCGCGCCGATGGTGGCCGGCCCGAGCACGATGGGCACGGCCAGCGGCACCACGCTGATGTCGTCTTCCTCCGCGGCCGGACTTGCCGTGCTGTGGCCGGAGGAACGCATCATGGACACCGCCGTGAGAAAGAGCAGCGAGCCCGAACCGATGCGGAAGGCGTCGAGCGTGAAGCCGAAGAGCGCGAAAAGCTCCCGGCCGCAAAAAAGCAGCAGCGCCCCGATAATAAAAACCGCAACGGCCGTCTTGTGGGCCGTGCGCCGTTTGCGCGCCGGGCTGTAGTCCGCCGCGCCGCTCAAAAAGGCGGTCAGGGCCAGGGGCGGCGCGAACAGCGCGAACAGCTTGACGTAAATGCTGACAAAATAGGCGGGAGAAAACGCTTCCACGGTTCAATCGCGCCTTTCGTCGTCCGGGGGGCGCACGCGGTAGTCGTTTTTGTCCAGATCCACAATCCGCGTGTCCTTTTCTTCCCTGTTCCTTCCGCGATCGATGCGGACGAAGAACACATCGGCGGGCTTTTTGCCGCGCAGGGCCGCGATGCAGAAATAGACGGCCACGGCCGCCGCGCCGATAATCAGCCCCACAGTCGCGAACACGAAAAAAAGCAGCGCGACGATCGCGGCGACGATGCCCAAGCCGATCCACTGCGCTGCGTTCGGACGCAGCGGCCTGTTGTTCCATGCTCCGTTCATTGCGCCAATATATATCCGCACGAGGCTCCCGGCAAGCGTGAGGAAGGGGTGGCACTTTTCTGCACGCCGGCCCGGCGCTGTTTCTTCGCCGCGTGACGCCGGCGCGATCTGCACCCCGGTATGGCGGAAGCATAAAAAAAAGCCCCTCCGGTAACGGAGAGGCCGTGCATAACCGAGTAAAACAGCCTAGTTGAGCAGTGCGATAAGCTTTTTCGCCTCCGCATCGGCCTGCTCCACGTCAAAATCATCCACCGCGCCCAACAAAGCGGCATAGGGTTCGGCCGTCGCACCGCCGCCGAGCACGTTTTCATAGCTTTTGAGCATATCCTGCACGGCCGTCCAGTCCGCGCTCATGCGGGCGGCCACCAGGGACAGAAAGGCCGCAATTTCCGCTTTCCGCTCCGCGCTCACGGCAACGGCGGGCGCGGCGGCCTTGGGCGGTTGCGGTTCAGCGTCCGCAAGCAGGAGGCGTATGCTCTCAACGGTCTGGCGCAACACATCCTCAGCCTGGACCAGAAGGGTCTCATGCTCCTTGCCGGCGGCGAGGGCTTTTTCCAGATCGGCCGAAACTTCAGCCAAGCTGCCCGCGCCCAGGTTGCCGGCCACGCCCTTGATCGTGTGCGCCAGGCGCACGGCAAGCTGCTGATCCCCGGCCTTCAACGCCTCGCGTATCTGCTCCGGAAAATTTTCATAACTTTCCGTGAAGCGGACAAGAAGTTTTTTATACAGGCCCTCGTTGCCGCCCAAGTTTTTCAGCGCGCTGCGCACGGCCAGACCCGGCAGATCGCCGGATGCGGCAGGCGCGGCCTTGGTTTCAGGGGCGGGAGCGGCGGCCTCGGCCTTTTCCGGACGTATCCATTTGGCGAGCGTTTCGTACATAAGCTGCGGGTCTATGGGTTTGGTAAGGTGATCCTGCATGCCGGCGGCCAGGCTTTTCTGCCTGTCGCTCTCCAGGGCATGGGCCGTCATGGCCAGAATGGGAAGGTTGCGCAGACCGGGCAGTTCGCGGGCGCGCCTGGCGGCCTCAAGCCCATCCATGATCGGCATCTGGATGTCCATGAGCACGGCGTCGAATTCTTCTTCCTTCAGCCGTTTCAGCGCTTCCCAACCGTTGTTCGCCGTGACGACTTCGGATCCCACCTGCTGCAGCAGTTCAACGGCGATCTGGCGGTTGATCTCGTTGTCTTCGGCCAGGAGAATGCGCGCGCCTTTCAGCGGCGCAAGCGCGCCCTGCCGGTCGGACGGTATCGGTTTGGATTTGACGGCGGGACGTTCACGGCTTTTTTCGGCAAAAAGACGCACAATGCTGTCGAAAAGCAGGGAGGGGGTGATCGGCTTGATCAAAAAAGCGTTCACGCCTGCCGCTTCTCCCTGGCGCCGGCAGTCTTCCAGATCGCCGGCCGAAACCAGCAGCATCTGCGGCAGCCCGTTGGTATAGGGAGCCTCTTTGATGCGCTTGGCCGTGGTTACGCCGTCCATGCCCGGCATCTTCCAGTCGAGCAGCACAAGCGCGTAGGGATCCTTCCGTTTCGCGGCCTGTTCGAGCATTTCCAGCGCGGCTTCGCCGGATTCGGCGCTGTCCACGCGAAAGCCCAGGGAATTCAGGGTTTCTGAAAGAATAAGGCGGGCGGAAGCGTTGTCGTCCACCACAAGGGTGTGCAGCCCCTGAAGCACTTCCGTGGGCACGGCAACGGGAGCAGGGGCCTTGCCCACCTTGAGCCGGATGCTGACGTGAAAGACGTTGCCCTGCTTGGGGTCGCTTTCCACCCATACCCTGCCGTCCATGAGGCCGACGAGCATGTGCACGATGGCCAGCCCCAGACCGGCGTCGGGGTGGGCATCGGGCGGCAGGGAGTTGGAAGGCATGGCGAAAAAACGGCCGATGCGTCCGACCTGTTCCTCGGTCATGCCGAAACCTTCATCCCGGACGGCGAAATGCACATGCGCGGAATCGCCTTCGATCTCCAGCAGTTCGACGCTGATGATGATTTCGCCCTGCTTGGCGAAGCCCACGGCGTTGCTTGCCAGGTTGATCAGCACCTGGGAAAGGCGGTGCGGATCGCCCATAAGATATTCCGGTGCGTCCGGCGCCACGCGGAAATGCACGTCGATACCGTGCTTTTCGGCGCGCAGGGCCACGGTGTCCGATACCTTGCGCAGCAGGTCCGCCAACCGGAAGTCGACGGAGTCCAGTTCCACCTTGCCGGATTCAATGCGGGAAAAGTCGAGAATATCGTTGAGTATGCCCACCAGGTTGGCGGCGGCGCTCTGAATTTTTTCGAGATAGTCGCGTTGACGGCCGGAAAGGTCGGTCTGCAGGCAGAGGTGGCTCAAGCCCACGATGGAATTCATGGGCGTACGGATTTCGTGGCTCATACGCGTCAGGAAGTCGCTTTTCCTTCTGCCGGTGCCGTCAGCAAAATTTTGCTGCATAGTCATATATCCGCCTTATCTTAGCTGACCACGTATACAATAAAGCATACACATGTTCGCGACGATATTCCAGTGCCTTAAACAACGTTCCGACGGCAACCGGATTACCTGGCGCGGGTGCCTTCCTCCTTCGCGCCCAGCCCGGCGGTTTCAGGCAGGATGCGGCGGATGCCGTCCGAGGAGCGGGCGTTTTTGCGGGAACTTACCGCGAGCTTCTTCTTTTTTGCCGGGGCGGAGGCGATCTTCTGCTTCTTTTTCCCGCTGCCGGCCTTGCGCACGGAAGCCGAAGCCTCCGCCTTGCGCGTCGCCTTGGAAGGAACGAACTCCGTCTTCTCCGCATCGGATTTGTTCATATTCGCCTGCAGGTGCTCGCCGTAGTCCAGAAGACGCTGCGCCTCGCGGGTACGCACTTCCACGGAGGGCGTGCGCATGAGCACGGCGATCATTTCCTTGCCGTGACGGGTGGTGGTGAGGATGATATTGAAGCCCGAAGCCCTGGTGAAGCCGGTTTTCAGCCCGCTGATCTCGTCGTGGCCCAGCAGCTTGTTGGTGTTCTGCATAACGATGCCGTTATGGTAGATGGCGGGCGTGCTGTGATACCAGCGCGCGGAGGGGTGCGCTTCCAGATAGCTCCGGGCCAGGCGCAGCATGTCGGCCGCCGTGGTGAACTGCCCCTTGGCGGGCAGACCGTGCGGCGTCATGAAACGGGTGTTTGGCATGCCGATCTGGGCGGCCTTGCGGTTCATCATCTGCACAAAGGCCTGCTGGGATCCGGCCACATGCTCGGCCACCGCGGCCGAGGCGTCGTTGGCCGAGGCCACGGCCATGCCGCGCAGCAGATCGTCCAGACGCACAAGCTCTCCGGCCTTCAAATGCATGTTGGAACCGCCGGTGTGCGCCGCGTTTTTGCCGATGCGCACCAGGGAACGCAACGAAACTTTGCCCGCCTTGACTTCATCCAGCACAACATACATGGACATGACCTTGGTCAGGGAGGCGGGCGGGATTTTGCGGTTGCTGTCCTGCTCGTAGAGGAGGCGTTTGGTGCTCACGTCCATAAGAACGGCGGAACCGGCCTGCACCTCGAACGCGTCGGCGCGGGCCGGATCGGAGAACGCCCCCCAGACGGCGAAAATGCACAGACAAGAGACGACCGCGGCACGGACAGCGCGTTTTCGGGCAAAATCCATCGTAACCCCCTGGAAAAGCAGAAATAAGATACCGAGTTCTTTAAACTTTTTTTAAACATTACGTCGCTTCGCGGCATTTGTAAACAGCGGCGGAATCGAAAAACAGCGTTTTCCCGCTTCCCATATCGCAAAACACAGGCCTTCCGGATCAGCTTCAGCCGAGGGAGGGCGGAAGCAGAAACAGGCGTTCTTCAAAATCCCCGCGGAGTTTTTGAAAAAATGCGACAGGCAGACGCGGGTATTCCGCGCTCAGCCGATGCCGCGCCTCTCCCGCGGCCTGATCAAAAATTTCCAGCCTCCGCGCCAGGTCCGCGCCGGCCTTGCGCACATGGCTGTAGTGCAGAATGGGCGATGCGGCCAAAACAAGATGCCCCTCAAGGCCCGTCAGGCTCTCATGCACCGCTCCTTCAAAGCGCAGCCCCGGCGCGCGGCGGAACAGACGCAACTGCACGTCCGGCCACAGGCCGCGTCCCATGCGCACATGGTTTTCATCGCCTTCAAAAGTCCAGCGGGGAAAGAGGGCACCCCCCGCACCGGGCAGGGCGGGCAGACGGCGCACGATGCTCCAGTCCCGCTCCGCGAAGCGTTCGTCCGCATCCAGATACAGGCACCAATCCGTACGGCAGAGAGCCAGCAGGGCATTGCGCTGCTCCCCGAAATGCGCCCCCAACGGGCGCGAGGCCATGCGCAAAGGCGCGGGACAGCGGCGGGCCGCCGTATCGGCCGCCGCGCCCGATACTGAGGGCGCGCCGTCCCAAAGCACGCAGACCTCATGCGCCCATGCCGGCAGGTGCGCGAAAAATTCCGCCAGATCCGGTTCCTCCGGGTGCAGCATGCAGAGCAGGGAAAGCGGGGGCGCATCGCGCGTTTCAGGCAGGGGAAGAAAACGGCCTGCCGTGAACAGGCGCTCCCAGGCGCGCAGGGCTTCTCCCTCTTTGCCGCTTACGGCCGGATTGCGGCAGATGGTGCAGCGCTCCGGCTCCAGGCCGGCTCCGCAAACAAGCGACAGCAGGGCCCAGAACGAACTGTCGGCGCCCAGAGCGGTGTGCCGCCGTTCTTTCAGGCGCGGCCGCACTCGGCGCGCGGCGTCCACGTCCGTTTCCAGGACCAGCAGAAGCTGATTTTCGGGCAGTTTTTCCCGCAGCAATGCGGCCAAAGAACCGTCGCCCGCGCCGAGCAGGATCATATGGGAGCGTTTGCCGGCGGCGTGCAGGCGCAGGGCGCGTTCAGCCGCGCGCGCGGCGTTTTCACTGTTTTCTTCCACGGGAGGACGTTCCCCGCCTTCTCCTCCCAGGCTCCAGCCCAGCACTTCCCCGGTATAGGCGTCAAACAGGGCGATTGCGGCGTCAGGCGGCATCATACGCTCCGGGTGACAGAAGCCTGTCATAAACCGTCTCCAGTTGCGCGACCAGCACCCTCGTTTCATAGAGGCGGCGCGCTTTTTCCCGCCCGGCCAGGCCCATGCGCCGGGCTTCTTCCGGATGCGCGAACAGCCGGGCCAGGACGGCGGCATAGTCTTCGGCGTTTTCCGCCACCAGACCGGTGACGTTGTGCTCCACCAGTTCAAGCTGGGCGTTGTCGCGCAGGCCGGCGGAAGGATGCGTGACCACGGGCAGCCCGGCGGCCATGGCCTCGGCAATGACCATGCCGAAGCTCTCGCCTGTGTCGTTGGCGTGGGCGAAAACCGAGAGTGTGTCGAGAAAGGCGGCCAGCTCCCCTTCATCCCGCAGCGGAGGCAGGAAGGCAACCTGACTTTCAAGGCCGTGCCCACGCACAAAAGCCTCGGCCTCGGCAATGCCGCCCACGACGCGGAAGCGGAAATCCGGCGCAAGGCGCGCCAGATGCGGCAGCATGTCGAGGTGCAGGCGCGACCATTTGCCCTTGTCCGCCCTCGAAATGCGGCCGAGCACCGGCAGGCCGAAGTCGCGCGTTTCGGACGGGCAAACCTTGCGCCCCAGAAAATCCGTGTCCACGGGATTGTACAGCACGCCCCAACGATCGGGATCGGGCGCGATGCCCTCCACGGCGGCAAAACGCCGGGCGCAGAAATGCGAAACAAAGAGGGTGTGATCGATGAGCCTGCCGCCGGGCGAGTCGTCGCGCCGGCCGAAAACGTTGGTTTCCACAATGCGGGGCAGGCGCGCGCCGTCGGGCGAAAAGCGCAGGCCGCCGCGCACCGCGCGCATCAACTCGGGCTGGGGCCAGCCCGGCCTGTGAAGGTGGAGAATATGCGGAGCAAAACGGTGCAGGGCCCGCATGGGATCGCCGCCGAGAAAAAGCGGCAGGCCCGCCGCGCGCAGGGTTGCGGCGCGGGGGCCGTCGGCCGGGCTCCAGAGGGCGGTTTCAAAACGCCCGCCGGCGTGCAGGCCGCAGGCCAGCAGCACGGCTGTTTTTTCCGTGCCCCCCAGCCCCAGTCCCAGCGTGAGATGCAATACCCTGCGCCGCGCCATGCGGCCTGTGTATCTTTTTTGCCGCCGGAATGCAAAGAGTTGGAGCGCTTGCAATGCGCGCGCATTCGCGTAAAATTCTATCGGCCGGAGTGCGCCGCCGACAACACTTTTTAAGGAACTCCATGTCTTCCGCCCACCCGAAACACGCTCTCCTCTCCAGAATTCCGCGCCCCGCCCTCGTTGCGCTGTGCATCCTGCTGCTGATCGCCGGCGCCGCCTTCCTGGCGCGCAAGGGAGAAAAAGGCGGGGAAGGCGGCAAACAGCGCGCCGCCGCCATGTCCTCCTTCAAGCCCCTGGTAACTACCGTAAAGGCGCAGCAGCGCGATATGGACGTGTATCTGCCCGCCCTGGGCACGGTTACGCCCCTGAACACCGTAATCGTACACAGCCGCGTTGACGGGCAGATTATGGAAATTCTGTTTCGCGAAGGCGATATGGTCAAGGAAGGGGACGTGCTGGCCGTCATCGATCCCCGCCCTTTCGAGGCCCAGCTTGCCCAGGCCGAAGGCCAGCTTTTGAAGGACAAAGCCCTGCTGGCCAACGCCAAACTCGACCTCAAACGCTACGCCCAGCTTGTGCCCGGCGACATGATCGCCCGGCAGCAGTACGACACGCAGGTCGCGCTGGTGCAACAGTACGAAGGCATTATCAAAAGCGACCAGGGCGCGGTGGACGCGGCCAAACTCCAGATCACCTACAGCCGCATCACGGCTCCCATTACGGGCCGGGCGGGCCTGAGGCAGGTGGATACGGGCAACATCGTGCACGCCTCGGATCAGAACGGCATCGTTGTGCTTACCCAACTGCGGCCCATAACCGTGCTTTTCACCCTGCCGGAAGACAGCATCTCCAAGGTGCTGGAACGCATGCGCGACGGCCGGCCGATCAGGGTGGAGGCCTATAACCGCGAACAATCCCGCCTGCTGGCCACGGGAGAACTGGCCGGCCTGGACAACCAGATCGACCCCGCCACCGGCACCCTGCGCATCAAGGCGAACTTCGCCAACGACGACATGGCGCTGTTTCCCAACCAGTTCGTCAACGTGCGCCTGCTTATCGACGTGGTGCCCCAGGCTGTGGTGCTGCCGGCCTCGGCCGTGCAGCGCGGGCCGCAGGGCGCGCAGACCTATGTGGTGCGGCCGGACAACGCCGTGGAACTGCGCAGGGTGGAAGTGTCGGAAAGCATCAGGGGCGAAGTCATCGTGCGCTCCGGCATCGCGGCCGGCGAACGCGCCGTTGTCGAGGGCGCGGAGCGGTTGCGGAACGGGGTCGAAGTCGAAGTGAAGGAATAGGCGGAGGGCGCCTCCGACAAAAATTTTTGCATGAACATTTCCGAACTCTTCATACGCCGCCCGGTGGCGACCACCCTGCTCATGGTCGCGGTGCTGCTTTCCGGCCTGACGGCGTATAAGCAGCTTTCGGTTTCCGCGCTGCCGGAAGTGGACTATCCCACCATTCAGGTGCGCACGTTCTATCCGGGGGCGAGCCCGGAGGTGACGGCCTCCTCGATCACGGCCCCGCTGGAGCGCCAGTTCGGCCAGATGCCGGGCCTGACCCAGATGACCTCGGACAGCTCCTACGGAGCGAGCGTCGTCACCCTCCAGTTTTCGCTCAACATGAGCCTGGACGTGGCAGAGCAGCAGGTGCAGGCGGGCATCAACTCCGCCCTGGGCTATCTGCCTTCGGATCTCCCCTCTCCGCCGGTGTACAGCAAAGTCAATCCGGCGGACGCCCCCATTCTGACCCTGGCCTTGAGTTCGGACAGCATTCCGCTGACCAGGGTGCAGGATCTGGCGGACACGCGCTTTGCCCAGAAAATTTCGCAGGTGCCGGGCGTGGGGCTGGTAAGCCTTTCGGGCGGGCAGCGGCCCGCCGTGCGCGTGCACGCCAACCTGACGGCCCTGGCCGCCTACGGCATCAGCATGGAGGACGTGCGCACCGCGCTTTCCAGGGCCAACGTGAACATGGCCAAGGGCATTTTCGACGGCTCGCGCCAGGCCTTCACCATCACGAGCAACGACCAGCTCTTTTCCGGCGGGGAATACAAGCCGCTGATCATCGCCTACCGCAACGGCGCCCCGGTGCGCCTTTCGGACGTGGCCGATGTGGTGGACGCGGCCGAGGACGAACGCCTGGCCGCCTGGATGAACGATACGCCGGCCGTGATCATGAACATCCAGCGCCAGCCCGGCGCGAACGTCATCGCCGTGGTGGACAGAATACGCGAGCTGCTGCCCCGCCTTACCGCCACCCTGCCGCCGGCGGTTTCCGTTTCCATACTCGCCGACCGCACGGAGAGCATACGCGCCTCGGTGGCGGACGTGCAGTTCGAACTCATGCTGGCCGTGGCCCTTGTGGTGGCCGTAATTTTTGTATTCCTGCGCAACCTTTCGGCCACGATCATCCCCGGAGCGGCGGTGCCGCTTTCGCTGGTGGGCACCTTCGGGATCATGTACCTCATGCATTTCAGCCTGAACAACCTCTCGCTCATGGCGCTCACCATCTCCACGGGCTTTGTGGTGGACGACGCCATCGTGATGATCGAAAACATCGCGCGCTACGTGGAAAGGGGCGAACCGCCGCTTCAGGCCGCGCTGAAAGGCGCGAAACAGATAGGTTTCACCATCGTGTCGCTGACCGTTTCGCTGGTCGCGGTGCTCATTCCCCTGCTCTTCATGGGCGACGTGACGGGCAGACTGTTCCGGGAATTTTCCATCACGCTCGGCGTGTCCATTCTCATTTCGGCCGGCGTGTCGCTGACGCTTACGCCCATGATGTGCGCCCGCCTGCTGCGCGAGGTGCCGGAAGGGAAAAAAGGCGCCTTTTACCGCATCACCGGCCTCTTTTTCGACACGATGACGGCCGGTTACGGCCGCACGCTCCAGATAGTGCTGCGGCACCAGAGTCTTGTGCTGATCATCGCCGCGGGCACGCTGGCCCTGACCGTTCTGCTGTACGCCGCCGCGCCCAAGGGTCTTTTTCCCATCCAGGACACGGGGGTGATCATCGGCATTTCCGAAGCGCCGCAGTCCATTTCCTTCCCGGCCATGTGCGAACGCCAACGGGCTCTGGCCGAGGTTATTCTGCGCGACCCGGCGGTGCGCAACCTTTCTTCCTTCATCGGTGTGGACGGCATCAACAGCTCCCTGAACAGCGGACGCATCCAGATTCTGCTCAAACCCCTGGAAGAACGGAGGGAAGGCGTTCAAAACGTCATACGCCGCCTGCGGGCCGAATTGGACAAAGTGCCCGGCATCGCCCTGCATCTTCAGGCCGCGCAGGATCTTTCCGTGGACACGCGCCAGGGCCGCGCGGCCTTTCAGTACAGCGTGAGCGGCACGGAACAGAATCTGCTCGATCTCTGGGTTCCCCGGCTGGAAGAAACCCTGCGCCGGCAACCGGAGCTTCAGGCCGTAAGCAACGACCGCCAGAGCGGAGGCAGGCGCCTTTTCGTGAACATAGACAGGGCCACGGCCTCGCGCCTCGGCATTACGCCGCAGCAGATCGACGATGCGCTGTACGATGCCTTCGGGCAGCGCCAGGTTTCCACAATCTTCACGGAGCTGAACCAGTACCGCGTCGTGCTGGCCGCCCGGCCCGAAATGCGCCGCGGGCCGGAAGCCCTGAATTCCCTCTACCTGCCCACCGCGGACGGCAAACAGACGCCCCTCAACTCCATCGCCACATTCAGCGAAACCAGGGGGCCGCTGGTCATCAGCCGGCTGGGGCAGTTCCCCATGACGACCTTTTCCTTCAACGCCGCGGAGGGCCATGCCCTGGGCGACGCCGTGGACGCCATACAGCGGGGAACAAAGGAAAGCGGCCTGCCCATGAGCCTGCAGACCGCTTTTCAGGGCACGGCCAAGGCCTTTCTGGCCTCGCTGGACAACCAGCCCCTGTTGATCCTGGCGGCGCTGATCACCGTGTATATCGTGCTGGGCGTGCTGTATGAAAGCTTCATCCACCCGATAACCATCCTTTCCACCCTGCCTTCGGCCGGTGTGGGCGCCTTGATCGGCCTGCGGCTCTTCGGCATGGAACTGGACGTGCTGGCCGTGATCGGCATCATCCTGCTCATAGGCATCGTGAAGAAAAACGGAATCATGATGGTGGACTTTGCCCTGGAGGCCGAACGCGAACACAACACGCCGCCGGAAGAGGCCATTTTCCAGGCCTGCCTGCTGCGCTTCAGGCCCATCATGATGACGACCATGGCCGCCCTGCTCAGCGCGGTGCCGCTGGCCCTGGGCAGCGGCGTGGGTTCGGAACTGCGCCGGCCGCTGGGCGTGTGCATCATCGGCGGGCTGATCATCAGTCAGATTCTGACCCTGTACACCACGCCGGTGATTTATCTGGCTTTTGAACGCCTTTCCCTGCGGCTGCGGGGAAGAGGAAACGCGTAATGAACCTGCCGGGCCTCTTCATTCACAGGCCGGTGGCGACCATACTGCTGACCATAGGCCTGATGCTCACGGGCATAGTCGGCTATCGCGTGCTGCCCGTGGCCCCTCTGCCGAGCGTGGATTTTCCCACCATTCTCGTTTATGCGGGCCTGCCCGGCGCGGATCCCGAAACCATGGCCACTTCGGTGGCGGCCCCGCTGGAGCGCCGGCTGGGCGCCATAGCCGGGCTGACGGAAATGACTTCCTCCAGCCAGCGCGGCTCCACCCGCATCATCATGCAGTTCGACCTGAACCGCAACATAGACGGCGCGGCGCGCGACGTGCAGGCCGCGATCAATGCCGCACAGAGCCAACTGCCCTCCAATCTGACGACCAACCCCAGCTATCGCAAACTCAACCCGGCGGACGCGCCCATCCTCATCCTTTCCCTCACCTCCCGCAGCGTGACCCGCGCGAGGATGTACGACGTCGCCTCCACCGTGCTCCAGCAAAAGCTTTCCCAACTGGAAGGGGTGGGTCAGGTGAACACCGGCGGGGGCGCGCTGCCCGCCGTGCGCGTGGAGCTCAACCCCACCGCGCTTTTCGCCTACGGCATTGCCGTACAGGAGGTGCGCGACGCCCTGCGCCACACCAACGCCAACGCGCCCAAGGGTCTGGTGGAGGACAACGGCGTGAGTTGGACGGTCGAAGCCGACGACCAACTGCGCACGGCCGACGATTACAAGCGCGTCATCGTCACCTGGAAGGACGGACGGCCCGTGCATCTCACGGACGTGGCCCAGGTGATCCAGAGCGTGGAGGATGAACGCAACCTGGGCCTGATGAACTCCACGCCCGCCGTGTTGCTCATCGTCTTCCGCCAGCCGGGGGCCAACATCATCGAAACCGTGGACACGGTGCGCGCCGCCCTGCCCCAATTGGCATCCCTTCTGCCCGAAGGCGTGGACATGAATGTGGTCATGGATCGCTCCCCCCCCATCCGCGCCTCCCTGGAAGAAGTGGAATCCTCCCTGATCATCGCCTGCCTGCTGGTGGTGCTGGTGGTGTTCTGCTTTCTGCGCCGGGTACGGATAACGCTTATTCCGGGCGTGGCCGTGGTTTCTTCGCTGGTGGGCACCTTCGGCGTGATGTATCTGCTCGGTTTTTCGCTGAACAACCTTTCGCTCATGGCGCTCACCATCGCCACGGGCTTTGTGGTGGACGACGCCATTGTGGTGCTGGAAAACATCGCCGCCCACACGGAAAAAGGCGTGCCGCCCATGCAGGCCGCGCTGGAAGGCGCGAAGGAAATCAGCTTTACCGTCATTTCCATGAGCATTTCGCTGGTGGCGGTGTTCATTCCCATTCTGCTCATGGGCGGCATGGTGGGTCGGCTGTTCCGGGAATTCGCGGTCACCCTCTCCGTGGCCATAGGCATTTCTCTGGTGGTGTCGCTGACCGTCACCCCCATGATGTGCGCCCGTCTGCTCGGCCGGCAGAAAAAACAGGCAAGCGGAAAAAAGCCGAACCCGCTGAAACGGTTCCTCGCCCGTCCGCTGGCCCTGATCGACGGCTTTTTCGCGGCCGTATACGCGGGCTACGGCCGCAGCCTGCATCTGGCGCTGCGGCACAGGCATTTCATGCTCCTGCTCACCGTGTGCATTCTGGGTTTCAACATCTGGCTGTACGCCATCGCGCCCAAGGGCTTCTTTCCCCTGGAAGACACGGGACGCCTGGCCGGTTCGCTGATCGCGGATCAGGACACCTCCTTCCAGGCCATGGCCGTGCGGCTGAAGCAGGTGGTGGACATCGTGCGGGCCGACCCGGACGTGCAGTATGTTGTCGGCTTTACCGGAGGGGGCGCGGGCAATACCGCGAGCATGTATATTTCGCTCAAGGCTCCGCCCGAGCGCAAAACAAGCGCGGACAAGATTATGGCCCGCCTGCGCGGCAGGCTCGCCCGAATTCCCGGCGCGCCCACCTATCTGCAGGTGGTGCAGGAACTGCGCGTGGGCGGACGCTCAAGCGGCGCGATGTTCCAATACACCCTGCAGGGAGAGAGTTTTCACGACGTCAACACCTGGGCTCCGCGCCTCCGGGAGGCCATGCTCCAACTGCCCCAGATAGCCGACGTCAACAGCGACCAGCAGAACAAGGGTCTTCAGGCCAAACTGGTGCTGGACCGCGACACCGCCTCCCGCTTCGGCGTTACCCCGAACAACGTGGATACGGCGTTGTACGGCGCGTTCGGACAAAGCCAAGTTTCGGTCAATTATACCGAGCTCAATCAATATCATGTCGTGATGGAAGTCGCGCCGGAATACCGACAGGATCCCGAAGCGCTCAAGGATATTTACGTGCGCTCCGACGCCGGCAGAATGATTCCGCTGGCCGCGATCACGAAGATAGAGCATTCCTCCACCTCCCTTTCCGTCAACCACCAGACCCAGTTCCCGGCGGTGACGCTCTCCTTCAACCTCAAGGAAGGCACGGCCCTCGGAAACGCGGTGGACGCCGTGCAGGAGGCGGCCCGCAAGATAGGGCTGCCGCAGAACATCTTCGCCGGCTTCCGGGGCACGGCGCAATATTTTCAGGATTCCCTGCAAAACCAGCCCCTGCTGATCATGGCCGCGCTGGCCGCGGTGTATATTGTGCTCGGCATGCTCTATGAAAGCGCCGTGCACCCGCTGACCATACTCTCCACCCTGCCCTCGGCGGGCGTGGGCGCGGTGCTGGCCCTGCTGCTCACGGGCACGGATCTCAACCTGATCGCGGTGATCGGCATCATCCTGCTCATCGGCATCGTGAAGAAAAACGGCATCATGATCGTGGACTTTGCCCTGGAAGCGGAACGGCGCGAGGGGCTTGCGCCGGAGGAAGCCATATATACGGCCTGCATGCGGCGCTTCAGGCCGATTATGATGACCACGGCGGCCGCGCTGCTCGGCGCGCTGCCGCTGGCCCTGGGCAGCGGCGTGGGATGGGAACTGCGCCGGCCGCTCGGCATTTCCATCATCGGAGGGTTGCTCTTCAGCCAGATGCTGACCCTGTATACAACGCCCGCCATCTATCTGAGCATGGACTCCCTGCGCAGAAAACGCGGGCCTGTGTAAGGCGCGGCGAACGCCCCACGCGCGGGGCGTGGGGCGTTCAACAGGATCACGGTATCCAGCGCACCAGTCCCTTGGGGAAGTCGGGCGGGAGGTCTTGTTCATCCACGCGCACGATGTTGACAACCTCTGTTATGCTGCCCTCCAGGTAACTTATGTAAAAGAGGTCGCGCCAGGAAGGCTTGTCGCTTCTGGAATTGACGTTGCCGTAAAATTTTTTCGTGGCCGTGGTCGCCGAACTCTCGCCGAAAAGCGGATACATATCC
>JAVBNZ010000032.1:0-28818 GCA_031551145.1 Desulfovibrionaceae bacterium
CTGAAAAATAAGGCAGCAACTGTTTTTTTCATGGCGCACCTACAGGAGTTTTCATAATCCAGGATAAATATCCATACACTTTAGTATGATAAAATCGCTGCCTATTTTTTCAAAAATCACAACAACATGCTCAGTTCCGAGGTGTTTGCCGTCAAACGTAACAGTTATGGCGACCGGTGCGACAAAGGTATCCGTGCCCATATTCGTTACTTTTCCCACCGCGATGTTGACGCCGGACATACTCAGCGGGGGATCGACCATCTTGAGAAAGTAGTCACTCTTATCGTAGCCGTATTCAGAGGGACGGTTTTTGATCTTTTCCACGGTTTCCCGCGCCACATAGCGATATATGTCTTCATCCTTCAATGCCTGATTCGCCCCTTTATCAGTGGTGATATACCAGACATAAAAATTCTTGAGAAATTGTTCCGGCGTTTCTGCGGCGCAATATCCCTGCCCGGGAAAAAGCGACAGCATCACAAGCAGGGAACATATTCCCCAGGCCGATAATTTTTGCGTCATTTCCTGCTCCTCGTCGGTTATGCCGTCGTGCCGGAACGGAGCAATCCCGTTCCGGCACGATACTATTATTGCTTGAGGCGGATGTACAGATCAGGGGCGGCGGTAGATTACAGGTTCAATCTTGTCTTCACGCCGCTTGCGGCTACCGTAAATATCGAGCTGCTTGAAATCAGATATCCACTCTCGCCCGTTGAACATCGCGATGTGTCCATGTTCATGCCCCCGGCTTTGGGGAAAAACGGCCACATCTCCGGCCTGGGGCGTTGTGCTTCCGGGCATGATCACAAAACCGGCATCTATCAGAACCGGGCCATAGCCGTATGCGCTCCCCTCCCGATTGGTTCGTGTACGCGTGGGGTTCAGCTCGCGATTCAGGCGAATGCCGCCCGCTTCTATGGCCTTACTAACATATTCGCCGCAACGGCGACTACTTGCAGGCTTTGCCTTCCTCTGCAAATACTCTATGGCCCCGTCTCTGTCCCATCGCTGGGCGCCTTGCCGCAGATTGATCTGCGATTCGATCCTTTCCCGGCTGCTCATTTTCCCGAATTCATAGCCGCCGCCGGTCGTGGTGAATCTGCCGAGCAGGTCGCGTCTGTGCTTGGTCTCATCCCAGGGGGTGTAATCCCCGAACCGTTCCCGCAAATGTTGCAGGCGATATTCTTCCAGGCGTTTGCGGTTCTCCTCGTTGAGTTCTTTCTGAAGCGCCCGAACCGCGCTTTCCACGGCCTCGTTGATTTCTTTGGGCGAAACGCGGCCCCCGGCCTCGCAGTCTTCTATCGCCCATGCGGCCACGCGCACGCTGTCCACGCGGGGTTTGCGCGAGCCGACCCGCTCCTCGTGATCCAACATCCTTGCCATGCTCTTGTAGTAGTGGCGGTAGTCATAATGGTTCACGGTCATATAATTTTTCTCCGGTTGAGGTTGGTGGAAAGGCATGAAATAAAATTTTTGGATAAATAAATTTTATCCTGATCGGCCTTTATTTGATCATTTTTATAAAATTGTCAAGCCTAAAAGTCCAAAAGTATAAAATTTGGCGTAGATTATCTACCATAATGGGATTAAATTATCGAGATGAATACAGATCGGCGAAAAGGGGTCCCGCACACTCCTCGGGAAGCGGATGGGAAGGAGAAAAAGAGGAAAAAGGCAGTGAAATTCCGCCCCGCTGAAACAGCCGCGCTTATCTTGCCTGTCCCCCGAACATGCTGTATTCTGTATCTTTCCCCGTGCGACGCGGGGATTTTGGACTTTCCGGGGGATACATGAGCCTTTTGCACAAACGCCATTTTCTGAAAATGCTGGACTTTTCAGCTCAGGAACTGCTGCATCTTCTTGATCTTTCCGCAAAACTGAAGAAGGACAAGTACGCGGGCAGGGAAGAAGCGCACCTGCGCGGCAAAAATATCGTGCTGCTGTTCGAGAAGGACAGCACCCGCACCCGCTGCGCCTTTGAGGTGGCCGCGCACGACCAGGGCGCGCACACCACTTATCTGGGGCCTTCAGGCTCGCAGATGGGAAGCAAGGAATCGATGGCCGACACGGCCCGCGTGCTCTCGCGCATGTACGACGGCATCGAGTATCGCGGCCACGGCCAGGCCATAGTGGAAGAACTGGCCCGCCATTCCCGCGTGCCGGTGTGGAACGGCCTGACCAACGAGGCCCATCCCACCCAGGTGCTGGCCGATCTGCTCACCATGCGCGAGCACTGCGCCAGGCCGTTTCATGAAATGTCCTTCGCCTACCTGGGCGACGCCCGCTACAATATGGGAAATTCCCTGATGATCGGCGCGGCCAAGCTGGGCATGGATTTTCGCGCCGTGGCCCCGCGCCCCCTGCAAACCTCGGCCGAGGTGGCGGGCCTTGCGCGCGACATCGCCGCGCAGAGCGGCGCGCGCATCACGCAGACCGACGACGTGGCCGAAGGCGTGAAAGGCTGCGACTTTCTGTACACCGACGTCTGGGTGTCCATGGGCGAGCCCGAAAGCGTGTGGCGCGAGCGCATCGAACTGCTCACGTCCTATCAGATCAACAGCCGGGTCATGGAGATGACCGGCAATCCGGACTGCAAATTCCTGCATTGCCTGCCGGCCTTCCACAACCGGGAAACGCGCGTGGGCGAGCAGATTTTCCAGGCCTTCGGGCTGGAGGCCATGGAGGTGGACGAGGCCGTGTTCGAGTCTCCGGCTTCCCTGGTCTTTGAGGAAGCCGAAAACCGCGTCCACACCATCAAGGCCGTGATGGTCGCGACCATCGCCGGAGTGTAGTCATGAACACGCCCACGGTGGTTATCAAATACGGCGGCCACGCCATGGACGACGCGGCCTTGAGCGAACCTTTCGCCGCCGGGCTGGCCCGGCTGGCGGCGCGCGGCATGCGTTTGGTGGTCGTGCACGGGGGCGGGCCGCAGATCAGCGAGATGCTGGAACGCCTGGGCATTCCCAGCCGTTTCGAGAACGGCCTGCGCGTGACCGACGAAGCCACCATGAAGGTGGTGGAAATGATTCTCTGCGGGCAGGTCAACAAGAGCGTGGTCGGCCTGTTCCAGCGCCACGGCGCGCGGGCCGTGGGCATCTCCGGCAAGGACGCCCGCCTGCTCGAAGCCGGCCCCATCAGCGAAAAGCTCGGCCTGGTGGGCGAAATCCTGGCCGTCAACGCCGAACTTATTTCCACCCTGCTCGGCGCCTCTTTCATTCCCGTTGTCGCGCCGGTGGCTTCCGGCGCGCAGGGCGAAAGTTACAACGTCAACGCCGATACGGCTGCTGGCGCGCTTGCCGGCGCGCTTGCGGCCGATTATTTCGTGCTCATTTCCGACGTGCCCGGCGTGCTCGACGCGGACAAACAGCTCATTCCCGCCCTGCGCAGGCGGGACGTGGCCCGCCTGATCCAGGAGGGCGTGGTTTTCGGCGGCATGATCCCCAAAGTTTTGAGCTGCCTGCACGCCCTGGACGAAGGCTGCCGGCGCGCACTGATCCTTGACGGACGTGCCGAATCCAGCCTGGAGCGCTACCTGCTCGAAGACGCTCCCCTGGGAACCCTGGTTGAAGCATGAGCCTGTGCCGGCGCTGCGGCCTCTGCTGCCTCAAGGGCGGCCCCGTGCTGCATCTGGAGGATCTGCCGCTCATCGGGCGGGGCGTTCTCGCCCCTGCCGCGCTTGTCACCCTGCGGGCCGGGGAGCTTGCCCGCGATCCCGTCCGTGATACCCTCGCCCCCCTGAGCGGAGAGGTGATAAAAATCGCCGGCCGCGCTGTGGAGAAAGGCGGCTGGGCCTGCGCGCTCTTCAACGCCGGCGACAATTCCTGCTCCGTTCATGCCGACCGCCCGGCCCAGTGCCGGGCCCTGTTCTGCGACGCGCCCGAAGCTCTTGTCTCCATGTATGAACGCGACCGTCTGCGCCGGGCCGACGTGCTCGCCCTGTTCCACCCCGACGGCCTGGCCCTGGCCGAGGCGCACGAAAGCGTCTGCTCCCTGCCGCAACTTGTTCCCATCGCCCGGTGCGCCGCCGATGATCCCACGGCCGCCGAAACCCTGCTCGAAACCCTGCGTTTCGACAAGGCCTTCCGCGAGCTTGCCGTGGAACGGGCCGGCCTGACTCCTGAAGTTCTGCAGCTTTTTTTCGGCAGGCCTCTCACAAGCCTGTTGCCCGATTTCGGCCTCGGACTGGAGCCGCCGGGACGTCTTGTGCGCTCAGGCCGTTGCATGTATTGAGAGAAACGGGCGGATTTACGCGGGCGGGCGTGGTATGGGACGGAAAGTTTCGCGGATTGAATAGGGAGCATCTGCCCACAAAAAGGGTCAAGGGGGCATGCCCCCTTGCGGGGTGCCGGGGCGGAGCCCCTGCCCGCCGGAGGCCCTCAAGAGGGAGACCGCATGTTCATCGTAACCGGAGGCGCGGGCTTTATCGGCAGCGCGGTGGTATGGCGCCTGAACCGCGAGGGGATTGACGACATTCTTGTTGTCGATGATCTGGGCACGGGCGAAAAATGGAAGAACCTGCGCGGCCTGCGCTTTGCCGAGTATGTGAGCCGGGACGAATTTCTGCCGAGGCTGGAGGCCGGAGCCTTCGGCCGGCTGGAGGGCGTGGCGCACATGGGGGCCTGTTCGGACACTACGGAGCGCGACGCGGAATTCCTCATGCGCAACAACGTCGCGTACAGCCGGCGCGTGTGCCGGGCCGCGCTGAAGCAGGATGCGCGTTTTGTGCATGCCTCTTCGGCCTCGGTGTACGGGGACGGCGCGCGGGGCTTTGACGACGATCCGGCCTGCATGGGCGCCTACACGCCCTTGAACATGTACGCGTATTCGAAGTATCTGTTTGATATGCAGTTGTTGCGCGAGGGTCTGCTCGACCGGGTCGCGAGCCTGCGCTTTTTCAACGTTTACGGCCCCAACGAATACCACAAGGGCCGTATGCGCAGCATGGTCTGCAAGGGCTGGGAAGAGATACGGCGCGGGGGGCGCATGCGGCTCTTCAAATCGGATCATCCCGACTACCCCGACGGCGGGCAGATGCGTGACTTCATATATGTCAAGGACTGCGCGGAGGTCGTGCGCCGCTTTCTGGAGCCCGGCCGGCCCGGCGGCATATATAACGTGGGAACGGGCAGAGCGCGGAGTTGGAACGACCTCGCCCATGCAGTGTTCGCGGCCCTGGAGCGCCCGGCCGCGATAGACTATGTGGATATGCCCGACGATCTGCGGGGCAAATACCAGAATTTCACGCAGGCCGCCGCGGGCCGCTTGGAGCGCTCCGGCTGCCTGCCGCGCCTGCATTCCCTGGAGGACGGGATTCGGGACTATGTGCGGGAATATCTTGAGCAGCCGAATCCGTATCTCAGTCTGTAACCGGGGGGCGTTGTGCCGATTTCAGAAGACGCCGTTCTCGCCTGTCTGGACAGGCATTTTCCCCGCCGCCATCCTTCCCTTTTGCTCGGCAGGGGAGACGACTGCGCCGTGCTGCGGCCCTGCGGGCCCCTGTGCCTGAGCACGGATCTGTTTCTGGAAAACGTGCATTTTCGGCGCTCCTACTTCACCATGCGGGAAATCGGGCACAAGGCGCTGGCCGTGAACGCCAGCGATCTGGCGGCCTGCGGGGCGCGGCCTCTGGCCTTTACGCTGGGGCTCGGCCTGCCGTCGGATATAGGCATGCCTGATCTGGAAGAACTTTTCGGCGGCATGGCCGCGCTTGCCGAATGCCTGCGCATGGCCCTGGCCGGGGGGGATTTGTCCCGCGCGGACACGCTCTGTCTGTCCGTTACGGTCTGGGGGGAGGGGGGAGACGCTTCGGGCGACGCGGCCTGGCTTTCGCGCGGGGGCACGCGGCCGGGTGAAACCCTGTTTTTGATCGGCCCTGTGGGTCTGGCCCGCGTGGGTCTGGAGCTGCTGGAAAGCGAGGGCCGACAGGCCGAGGCGGCGTGGCCTGCGGCCTGCGCCGCGCATCTCACGCCCCGGCCGCAGACCGCCGCCGGGCAGATCCTGGCCCGCCTGGGCCAGAGCGGGTACGCGATCACACTCATGGACGTTTCCGACGGCCTGGCCCGCGACTTGCCCCGGTTGCTGAACATGCCCGAAAGCGGCCTGGGCGCGGAACTGCTTTTGCCCGAAGCCGTGCTGCACGGGGAAGTCACGCGGCATGCCCGCCGTAAAAAACGGAATCCGGCGTGGGAAGCGTATCTGGGAGGCGAGGATTATGCGCTGCTCGGCGCCTGTTCCCCGCATCTGCTCCCCACTCTGCATACGGCCCTGCCCGGGCTGTGGGAAATCGGCACGGTGACGGCCGGTGGGCACATACGGCTGAACGGCGCGAAACTGAGCGGAAATCTCGGCTTTGATCATTTTGCGGGGGCCATATGAACATGCGTGAAGCGTATGCCGTTATCGCGGCCGCCTGCCGCGCCGCCCGTCAGGGTGGGCTTATCGCCGGTTTCAACGGCAATCTCAGCCTGCGTCTGGCCGCGGGAGGGGAAGACTGGTGCGTGATCACCCGCTCCGGCGCGGCCAAGGGTTTTTTGCGGCCGACGGATCTGATCCGCGTGCGTTTCGGCGATGTCCCGGTTCCGGAAGCGGACGATTTCGAAGAGGAAGGCGGGATAGGGGATTCCGCCGTAAGCGGCCTGCTGGAGGACGAGGGCGACATGGGGTTGCCCGAACCCGACTTCGCGGCCGAACCGGGAGAGGAAGGCGCCTGGGAATCCGGCGCGCCCGCCGTCGCGAATCCGGCGGAAGACGACTGGAACATGGAGCAGCACGCGCCGGGGCCGGGACGGAATCCTTCCTCCGAATTGTCCATGCATCTTGCCCTCTACCGCGCCCGGCCGGACGCGACCGCCGTGGCGCACGTGCATCCGCCGCGCCTGACCGCGCTTTCCCTGCGCGTTCGGCCGGAGGATTTTCTGCGCCTGCCCCTGTATGAAGCCGAAACCATGCGCTCCCGCCTGGCCTTTATGCCCGCGTTGCCGCCCGGTTCGGACGAACTGGCCCTGGCGGCGGCCGCCGCCGCGCGTTCGGCCGACGCCCTGTGGATGGAACGGCACGGGCTCACCTGCCTGGGAACGGACATGTATGCGGCGCTGGCCCTGGCCGAGGAACTGGAGCATCTTGCCCGGGTGCAGCTTGCGCTGCTTGGCGGCAGGAGCGCCTAAGAGCCTTTGCGATCGGTTTTTTCTGTACGGAAAGAGAAATATTTTCCGCGAGAGCGCTTGACGCTTTTTTTCTTTTTCGCTATTTTTAAAAAAATTGAAAATGTTTTTAAAAAATAAAATATAAATATAACTATCTGAAAATAAAGAAAATATTTTATAGCATTCTCATATAATCTAGAAAATTTGATTTTTTCTCGAAAAAAAGTTCTTGCTTTTTTCGGCGTTGCGGCGTAGCTTTCCCGCAATATCATGCTGAAAAGTGTCGCTCAAAAAGTGAATATTTTTTTAACATACTTAAATACAAAGATATTTAAAACAAAGTCAGCGCTCAAACAATTTTTAACCGCCTGATCCCAGGCAGTTCCTCAAGGAGACCGACATGGCTGAAAACCAGAAGTTGATTCGTCCGGGCGCCGGTGAACAAGTCGCGCTGCCCGTCGGACCCGACGCCAAGCTGGAGTTCACTTTTAACCCCGGCGATGCCGACCTGAGCAAAGACGGGCAGAACTTTGTGCTCACTTTCCAGGACGGGGCAAAACTCACACTTGAGGGGTTTTACGATAATTTCGGCGACAACACTCAGCCGCCCACCCTTGTGATGGACGGGCAGGAGCTGCCGGGCGAACAATTCCTCGCCGCGCTGAACAATCCCGATCTCATGCCCGCGGCCGGTCCCGCGGCCGGCCCGGCGCTGGGCGGCGGTTCGTATGAAGACGCGCTTCTGGCCGGCGTCAGCGGCGTCGACCGCCTCGACAAACTCGTCTTTGACGGCTGGGGCCGCGGCACCGAACCCACCGAGGAGTTCATAGGCGGCCCCGGCGTGGATCCCGAGGAGCCCGGCGGCACCTTCAGCCTCGAAGCGTATACCGAACTTGGCGGCTCCGGCGGGGGGCTTTTCCATGCCGGCCTCTATGAAGACGGCCGGGCGTATCAGAATCTGTACGGCGAAGCCGATCCACAGGTTCCCGGCCGGCTGGAGCTCAATTTCCAGCCCACCGGCACCACGGTGGTGGACGGCATCCATCTCACCGGCTTTGACGCCGGCACCATGATTTTCAAGGGCACGCCCATTTCTGACGGGCAGGGCGGGTACACCAACGCCATCGTCGTTTCCGGCACTGATCATACCATCGACTTCACTCACGCCGACTTCACCGGGGATGGCGTCTATATTCTGCCGCCGAGGAACAGCGACCACGACATGGATATCGACGCGGTCCTCGACCTGCGCGCCGCTTCGTCGGATCTCACCGGCACCGCGACCACCTCGTTCACCATCGTTGTGGACGCCGTGGCCGACAAGCCCGTGGCGGATCCGGCCGACTTCGGCCACGACGTGGTGCAGCAGGACCACGCCGACAAGGATCACGGCAGATCCGGCGAAGCCCAGGACATCAAGCTCGACGTCAAGACCACGTTCGGCGACGTGCTGGACGGTTCTGAAAAGCACTATTTCGACGTCGGCGGCATTCCTTCCGAATGGGAACCGGCCGGCACCCTGCCCGCCGGCTGGACGATAGTCGGCCAAACCGATAACGGCGACGGCACCTACACCCTGCGCATCGACGTCAGCGCGGCCGCCACGGCGGACGCCCGGGCCAACGGCACCACCACCGGCACCGTGGACGGCGAGCTGCACTTCAATCCCAAAGACTGGACGAGCAGCGGCATTCAGGACGCCGCCGGCAACGACGTGGGCCGCCATGACAACGGCGACTTCAACGCCTCCGGCCCGGCCACGATCACCGTTACCGCCGTGGCCGTGGAAAGCGCGCAGGACGGCGAACTGGATATCAACAACAACACCGCCCGCACCGAAGTGGGCAGATTCACGGTGGATCTGCAGGAAGACGTGCCGGTTATCACCCAGGAGAGTATCATCCTGGGGACGAACGAAAAGGCCGGCGTGCAGACCGGGGAAATGGATTTCGCAAGCCTTGATGCCGCAACCCAGGCCCTGGCCAACCTGCAGACCACGGCTCCGGCCCTGGGCGTTGACCGGAAAACTTTCGACTTCAACCTCTTTTCCGACGGCAAGGTGGACGGCAAGACCGCCGGCGCGGCGGAAGGCACGCCTTCGGTGTCCTTCGACTCCTTCCCGGCTGACGGCGAGTTGTTCGCAAAACTGCCCGGCGACGCCGCCTACACCGCGCTGACCCGCGAAAGCGTCACCGACGCGAACGGCAACACCACGCTGACCTACTCCTGGACGGACGCGGGCGGCAAGCACGTGGCCCTGGTGGTCGTGCTTGAGCCCACCTTCAACGCCAACGGCACCGGCGAAGCCACGATGACCGTTATCCAGTACGCCGCCCTGCGGCACGAAACGGGCCTGGACACGAACGACCTGCCCATGAATTTCACCCTCAGAGTTACGGATAACGACGGCGATTCCGACACCATCAGCGCGATCTACGTCGCCAAGGACGACATTCCCGAAGCCGGCGCCGACGTTACGGCCGTGTTCGACGAAAAGATCGATACGCCCATTAGCGGCAACGTGCTGACCAAGCTCGTCACCGACCACGACGCCTCCAACGACAACGCCACCTACGCCAAGGCCGACTCCGGCTCCGACGGCTGGGAAGGCGGCAACGCGGGCGTGGTCGGCTACACGATTGCCCTGCCCGCCGGCTACAGCATCGACGGCACATCGGCCACAATGGCGATCGGCACGAGCTACACCATCCTCGACGCGAAGGGCAACGCCCAGGGCAGCTTCAGCCTGGACGCCCAGGGCAACTGGTCGTTCTCCAGCACGGGCGCCCAGGACGTGATCAAGGACTTCAAGTTCAGCGTCAACTACACCGTGCGGGACGCCGACGGCGACACCGACACGGCGAACCTGAAGATCGACGTCAAGGCCGCGCCCCTGATGGCCGGCGTGACCGGCGACACCAAGGTGTTTGAAAGCGAGCTCGGCACGAACGGCAGCGTGAACGACGCGGCCGGCGTGGCCACGTACACCATCCAGGCCTACAATTATGACGGCGGCACAGCCGAGGGCGCGGCCCTGTACGAAGACATGTACGTCACCCTCAAGATCTCCGCGCTCGGCACGGCGGGCAACGCTTCCTTGAGCGACATCGATCTTGCGAATGTAAAGGCGCTGAATCCCGGCGTGGTCACAGGCGTGAACGCCGCCATGGGCGAAATCACCGTGAAAATTCCGGCCGGCGACGCGGACGGCGCGGTGCAGCTCAAACTGCCCATGGCGGACGACAGCCTGGGCGGCTTCAACACGAAGAGCGACGGCCCGGTGGAGCACTACGACCTGAAGGTCACCGCCGTTACCGGCGACACGCCCGGCCACTATCTGCCGCCCACCGATCCGCAGTACGCCGCCAAGGGCGTGAACACCACGCAGGGCACCGACATCATCGACGACGGCACCACCACCCCGGTATGGAACGACCAGACCGGGCACTGGGAAGCCTTGTACGAAAATAACCGCCTCGACGGCGCGGGCGCTTACAACCACAAGACCGACGAGCATCCGCTGGACGGGCCGATGCTCAAGCTGGGCGTGACCGGGTTGACCAACGGCGCCTTGAAGGAGGGCTCCGCGGCCTCCTTCACGCTGGGCGGCACGCTGAACCCCAACACCGACGCGGGCTACACCTCCACCAAAGTCGGCGAGAACATAGAACTCACCCTGAAGGTGGAACTGGCTTCGGGCGCGAGCGCGGCCGACCTTACGGTCAGCGGCATGTCCGCCACGGGCGCAACCTACCAGTACTATAACGGCAGTTCCTGGGTGAGCATCGCCGCGGGCAGCAACATTCCCTCTTCAGCCTTCGACAAGAACGGCGTGCTGCAGGTCAAGGTCGTGCTGGTGAAGGGCGCGACCGACGCGAACACTTTCGACCTCGCGGATCTGAGCAAGGTCGGCCTGAAGATCACGGCGGTGAACGATACGCTTACCGAATCCGGCGAGCAGTTCAAGGTTTCCATCACCGAGGCGCACGGCGGCGAATCGACCTATTACGGCGAGCAATCAACCACGACCATCACCGAGGATCACAACGGTTCCATAGCCATAGCCGGCTCCCAGGTGCTGGAAGGCAACGATCTGTCCTTCCAGGTCAAGGTTACGGGCACGGTCATCAACCCGGCCGTAGCCGCCAATGCCGACGACGTGAAGGTGACCTTCACCTTCACCAAGGGCAGCGCCGACTTCACGGACGTGGATCTGAGCAAAGACGCTTTGCAGACCCACAACCCGAACATCACCATCGTCAGCGTGACGACAAACCCGGACGGCACCGTCAGCGTTCAGGCCGTCATCAATGCCGGCGACTGGACAAAGAACCCCGACGGCTCCTACACGTACGATCTGAAGGTGCCGACCGTTGTCGACGAACATGTGGCCGAGGCCGACGAAAAGCTGACCGTGGCGATTACCGAGGTGAGCGGCGCGGAAATCAAGGAAATTACGCCTCAAGACATCGCCGCCGGCAAGAACCCCAGTGCCGAAGGCCTTATCCACGACGAGGCCACCCTGAGCCTGAGAGAGAACTCGACCATCCATGAAGATTCGCGCATGGGCGCGACCGTGGCCGAATACCACATCGACGTGGCCGACAAGGGCATTCCCGTCACGCAGGTGTCCGGCGACAGCGGCAAGGTGGCCGGTCAGGGCTTCACCTTCGACATCACGCTGAAGGACGGCACGGCTACGTTCGACCCGAACATGACCGACAACATCAACTCCGACGGCAGCATCCAGAACTGGAACGGTTCGACCGGAGCGGCCGACTACGGCTGGGCCATCGACGGCAAGCTGATTCAATACCATAATCTGAACACCCCGGAAGGCGTGGCCGATCTGAAGACGGCAATCAACGACTACCTCGCGGCCAACGGCTATGACGGCATCACCGTAACCGGCGTGACCAACGGCGGCCGCACTCTGACCTTCAGCGTGGACAAGGGCGCGGACATCGACAAGCTCGAAAGCCTGCCCATCCAGGTCGGCGCGATAGACGACGCCGTGAGCGACAGCGGCGAAAAGTACAAGGTCATTCTTTCCAACATCCAGGAAAAGGGCACGGACGACGGCGCTCAGCAGGTTGACAGCATCACCGTCACCAACCGTCAGGTGGAGACCACAATTCTTGACGACCAGGATAAAGGCTACCGCGACGGCTACCTAGTCGGCGTGCAGCCCGCGGTGTTCAGCGAAAGCTCGGATCTGACGGGCAACGCCTTCAAGGGCGACGGCTTCAAGATTCCCGTGCTGCTCTTCGACCGCAACAGCCCGGACGGCACGGTGCTGCAGAGCAACCCGCCCACCCAGGCCATCACCATCGTGCTGAACGTGAACGACGGCAGCGCCAAGGCCGGGCAGGACTATTACCTGAACGGCGACCAGGCCCAGACCGTGACCGTGCAGCCGAGCCAGTGGGTATTCGTGCCCGCCGCGGGCGGCGTGCCCGCGCACTGGGAGTTCAAGGTCGAAATCCCCCGCAACGACGACCGCCTGACCGAAGGCGACGAAACCTTCAGCGTCTCCATCAAGTCCACAAGCGGACACGAATCCTCGGCCATTCCGGATGGGGAAAACATCGGCGGCATCAAAAACAACGCCGACATGAAGATTGTGGACGACACCTCCCTCGGACCCAACCAGTACGACGCGAACGGCAACCTCATCGTGGCCGGCGCGCTGGACGGCCCGGAACTGTTGAGCTTCGGCCCCAACGGCAAGGTTATCGAGCCCAAGGCGCCGGGCATCGCCGGCGCGGACGCGAACGGCGAGCAGATCAACGAAACCGCGGCCGTCAACCCCGTGGAGTACAAGATCGTGCTCGACGCCGTGGCGGCGCAGGACATCGTGGTCTTCATCAAGGTGGACGAACTGCCCAAGGACTTCCGCATTCCGGCCGGCAGCGAACTGAAGCTGCTGACCCCCGAAGCTCTGGCCGAGTTGCAAGGCCTGTACGGCAAGTACAACATCGATCCCAAGGGCGCGGGTTACTATCTGGTCATCAAGGAAGGCTTGGCCGAAGGCAGCTTCGAGGTCGAAATTCTGCACGACCACGATACCGCGAACAACCAGCGGGGCGTTGACCCCGGCGTGGACAAGATCCACATGGAAATCACTAACATGCAGGGCAGCGAAGTGCGCTTCGATCCCAAGGAGCCGCTCAACACGAGCGACGTGAAGATCGAGGACGACATGCGCGGACCGGTGGTTCATCTGGATGCGCCCGCTGTGGATACAGGCGTAAGCGCCGCCCTCATTACGCTCAACGTGGAGAACGCGCCCGAAGGCCAGGGCGCATGGGCCACAGTGCAAATCAAATACAACAACAGTTCCACTGTGACAGAGGAGCGGGTCTGGATCGAGGCCGACGCGAACACCGGCCAACTCGTTCTGCCCGGCGTGAACCCCCAAGACATAGACCGCATCAAGATTCTCAATGCCGAATACGAGAACGGGGACAAATTCAAGCCGGGTAAGGAAGATGTAGATTGGACAGAGACCCAGGTCGACCGCACGTTTACCCTCAAGGCCGACATCCCGGTGGCAGTCACCGAAGCTGTGACCGTTACGATAGAGATCACCCATTCCGACGGTACGACCGAGCAGGTGCACATCACCATCCCGGCCGGTCAGCTCAGCGGATCGATCACCCTGCCCAGCGCGGGTAAAGGCGATTACATCTACACCCAGGTCGTCGGCTCATCCGGCGGCGAAACGCAACACGATCCCAAGCTGAACTTCACGGATCTGACCGGCCCCGGCGGCCCCGGCGGCCAGGAGCGCATCACGCTCGGCATCGAAGCCTCCGAGAACATCCGAGAACAGGGCGAAACCTCGGTCGAGTACACGATCTCCGGCCATATCCCCGACAGCCACACCCAGAACGGCGACCTGAGCTTCACCATCAAGGTGATCAACCAGGACAGCTCGAACGGCGACTTCAAGGAGAGCGGCCCCGGGCACGACGTAACGGTCACCATACCCAAGGAACTGCTCGACGCGGTCGGCCCCGGCGGTGACTTCAAGGTCGTGATCACCAACGATGCGTCCGGCAACCCCGTGGCTACATTTACGGACACGGCCGGCAACCCGATTACCGTGCCCGGCCATGAAGTGTCCGTCACCCCGACCACCGCCGGCGACGGCGTGGCCCAGGCTTACGACGACAAGCTCATTGAAGGCACCGAAACCTTCACCTCCGTGATCACCGGCATCAAGGGCGGCGGCCCCGGCGGCGCAACCATCGATTCCGGCAAGCCGCTGGCCGATACGAACATCATCGACAACGACATCCCCGAATTGAAGGTAACCTATTGGCTGCAGAACGCGGACGGCACCTTCACGCAGATCGACACGGTCACCGAAGGCGACAAGGACGTGTTCGTGAAGGTGGAATTGGTGGATGCGGCCGGCAACCCGTTGACCTTAAGCGGCGGCTACCTGACCATCGACCTCACGAAGGGCGGCGGCACCGCCACCGAAGGCGCGGACTTCTCCCTGCCCAACAATCACCTGGTTATCGACTCCGGCCAGAACTCGGCCATGGTCAAGCTGTTGCTGCCCAACGACTACAAAAGCGAAGATCCGGCGGACACCCTCGTCATCAAGGCCACCGTCGATCCGGCCAAGAGCGACCACGGTGTGGCCGGCCAAATTCAGGCGGGCTCCTCGGGCTCCCTGACCATCAACGATCTGGTGGACGGCCCCAACCTGCGCTTCACCGCCGGCGCCTCGACCATGTACGAAGACGGCGCCATGACCTTCAGCGTTACGCTCGACAAGGCGCTGGAAGAAAACGCCACCCTCACCTTCAAGGTGGATCTGGCCCCGGCCGGCACCGACACCAAGGACGGCTTCACCCTGAGCGACATCAAGTCGATCACGGTGGACGGCACGACCTACAAGTACGATCCGACGGACAACAGGTTCGAGGACCCGGACGGCAACGACGCCTCCGCCAAGATCCACCTTGACGGCAACGGCGACATCATCTTCACGATGGTCATGAACAACGGCAGCAGCAAGGAAACCTTCAGCGTCCAACTGAACAACGACAAGATCAGCGAAAATAACGAACACCTCAACATCACCCTTACCGACGCCAAGGGCGGCGAACTGTGCATAGACGGCACGCCGTTCGCCAACGTGGCGGACAAGCCTGTGGCCGACGTAACGGTGAAGGACGTGCTCGACGGCCCGACCGTTACCCTTACGCCCCACGGCGAAGGCACGGAAGGCGAAAGCGTCAGCGTGCAGCTCACTCTTACCGGCAAGTCCGACAGCACCGTGTCCGATACCGACATCACCCTCAAGCTGGGCCCGGATGTTCTGGCCAAGGTGGTGGAAGGCGACAAGGTCTCCGTGTACGACGGCAACAACAATCTCGTCGGCGAGTTCACCATCAACCTCGACGGCACGATGACCATCCATCTGGCCGAAGGCGTCAAGGGCCCGCTGACCCTGACCTTCCCCCTGCAGGACAACGCGGTGGAAGGCCCGAACGTTCCCTTCTCCATTTCCCTCAGCGGCATTGTGGGCGGGGAATGCACCGTGGGCGGCGTGAGCGGCTACAGTTCCTCCGTGGTGGCCGAAACCGACGGCAGCCTGACCTTCGAACTGGACGGCAGCGCTTCCAAGCAGGACGCCCAGGCCACCATCACGATTGACGGCATCCCCGGCGACAACGCGGCCTTTGTGAAGGACGTCATTGTCTACGACGCCGCCGGCGCGAAGATCGCCACCATTCCCGGCACCGCCCTCACAGTTGTGGACGGCAAGCTGACCTACATTCTGCCCGACGCAATCAAGGCCAATGCGAGCCTCGACGGCGCCAAGGTGGTCGTGGAGTTCGACAAGACGCGGATGACCGACCCGGCGGACATAGCCGCCGCCAAGCTCAACGCTGTTGTCGGCCTCGGCCTGGAAGGCAAGGGCCTGACCATTCCGGTCAACGAAGACACCCTGGCCAAGGACGGCCCGGTGTTCACCGTGGACGCTCCGGCCGACGGCGTGGAAGGCGCTTCCGTGGTCTTCACCATTAACCCCAACGAGCAAGCCGGCTTTGAAACCACCGAGCAGGACATCAGCCTGACCTTCAAGCTCACCGGCGGCTACGCCGGCCGTGTGGTCGGTCTGGTCCTTTCGCCCGAAGCTCTGGCGGCGGGCCTGCAACTGAGCGGCCCCGTGGGCGGTCAGTACACCATCAAGCTGCCCGCCGGCACCGAACTGGACAACTGGGACGGCGCCGTCACGGCCACGCTCAACAGCACTGACGCCAAGATCGGCGCAAGCGGCAGCCTGGGAATCCAGCTTACCGGCACGAGCGGCGGCGAATCCACGCTGGGCGCGACAGTCGCGGACACCGCCACGATTGCCGACGCCACGCGGGGCACGCTTTCGCTGAACGTTTCCGACAACGTCGCGGAAGGCGGCGATATCTTCGTCAAGCTGAATCTGGCGGACGCCGCTGACAACGCGCTTACCGCCACCCAGCCCATAACCGTGACCCTGCAACTCTCCGGCGTGGGCAACGACCCCGCCACGGATGCCGATCTGAACCTGAACGGCTGGACGCGGCAGGCGGACGGCGCATATACCCGCGAATTCACCCTGCCGGCCAATACCGCCTCCTCGACCTGGAACATCCCCGTCAAGGTGGACACTGTGCTCGAACACAACGAGGGAGTGCGCGTCGAGGTTATCAGCACGAACATCCCCGCCGGTATCGCCGGAAACATCACCAACAGCGCGGCGGGGGCGAGCTTCGACATCACCATCCGCGACGCCGGCGGCGCCAGAATGGTTCTGGAACCGCTCGGCGACAGCGAAGTGGTTGCCGGCAGCGTCGGCGGACTGGGCTTCAACCTCAACCTGCAGAACGCAGCCGGTCAGGCCATGACCGCGGTGGAAGCTCTGGTCGTGAGCTTCATCGTCTCCGGCTTCGACCCGGCAACGGGCAACGCGACGACCCTGTCCGACACCCTCTTCACAGCGAGTACGGATACGCACGGCAACACCTGGAGCTACAACGGCAGCGGCACCTGGACCGTAACCGCCACCCTGCCGACAGGCGCAAACTCGCTGACCATCAACGCGGAAGCGGCGTTCGGCCACGACAATGCCGGCATCGTCGACGCGGCCGAAGGCCTGCGCTTCACCCTGGACGGCCTGAGCGGCCATGACGTCAATTGCACCATCGTCGCCGACGGCGTGACCGTTACGCCGGGCACCCATCTCGACTTCACCGTGGTGGATGCGGACTACGCCGCGGCCACGGGTTACGGCCACGACGCTTCGCTTCTCACCGCCGGCGCGCACGTGGTGGATGCCTCGCACAGCTATACCGGCACCGACGCCGGCGAGACCATACTCGGCACCGACGCGGCGGACACCATTCACGGCGGCGGGGGCAACGACGTCATCCACGGCGGGGCGGGCGACGACGTCATCCACGGCGGGGCGGGCGACGACCTGATCTACGGCGGCACGGGCAACGACACCCTCACCGGCGGCGCCGGGGCCGACACTTTTGCCTGGAAGGCCGGCGACATGGGCGGCACCGACACCATCACCGACTTCAACCAGTCCGAAGGCGACAAGCTGCGCTTTGAAGACCTGTTCGGCAGCGGCGGTGAAACAACCCTGAACAACCTGCTCAACAGCGGCATCTGGGAGGCGAATCCGGAAGGCAGCAGCACCGGCACCTTCTCGGCCGTTAACGGCAGCAACAGCATCAGCCTGCATCTGGACGGCACGAACGCCTCGCTGACCGTATCCGGAGACACGGGCAGCCAAACTGTGGCGCTCAATAACTTCGCCCCGGATCTCACTTCCGGGAGTGAAACCCAGCAGATTCACGACATGCTGCAGCAGATCATCAAGGTCACGGAATAACCAACCTCCAACCTTCCCGGCCCCCGGCAGCTCCGCTGCCGGGGGCCTTTTGTCGTCGGTCGGGTTCCGGTGCGGCAAAAGCGACGCGCAAAGCGGCCGCGGAGCGGAGCCCGCCGGCGGGCAGCGGTTTGGAGTAAAAAAGCCGCGGAAGATCCGCGGCCTGTCCCCCGATCACATTTGAAAAGGGTTTACCCCTCCCAAGCGGGACAGCACTGCATTGAGGAACAAGAGAGATACAATGCGGATATCACGCCTGTTGTCGTGCACCATAAAGAAGCACTAAAGTTTTTGGTGGATTTTCCGAAACAGAGTGGATATACAGGCGGGGAATATGCGACTCTTTTTCTGATTCCATATTTCACATCAACATCGGCGCATGACAGTTTCCGGCCCTGCAGCATCGGCAGGGCCGGGATTTTTTGCACTCTAAAGGGAGCGGTTGCGAATGAATCTGCAAATGAGGATACAGTTGCCGATCATAGCGTTGATTATCGCGATATGCGCGATCAGCGGCTGGTTGTCATACAGACAGGCTGCGGACAATCTGGAAAACGCCCTGATAGGCGACATGCGCGGCGAGGCACAGGGCCTTGTGCGTGCGATTGATGACATGATGCAGGGCGCGACGGCGGACATTGCGCGCGTTTCCGGCCGCAACGAATTCCCGGAATTTTACAAGGGCGACATCCAGAACAGGGAACAGGTTTCCGCGTTTTCCGCCTTCCTGAAAAATCTGGGACGGAGCTACCCCGATTTCGATCGCCTCAGCCTGCTGGACGACAAGGGAAAGGTCATCGCCTCTTCGGATGAAAAAACCATAGGCACGGATTTCAGCAGCCGTCCCTACTTCAAGGCCGCGATGGAGGGCAGGGTGTTCCTTGCGCCCCCGTACAAAAGCGCCGTCAACGGCAAGGGCGTTATGGCGGCCTCGGCGCCCGTCAGGGTGGACGGCAAGATCACGGGCGTGGTCTACTGCATTCTTTCGCTGGAGCATCTGTACAAGCAGGCGGTTGAACCCGTGGTTGTGGGCAAAAAGGGCTACGCCTACATTCTCGGACCGGACGGCGCCATAGCGGTGCACCGAAACAGCGAATATATCTTCAACCCCAATCTCAAGAACGCGGATGCCTATAAGGCGATGGCTTCGTCCGCCGGAAACGGGATAAGGAATTTCGCCAACGCGGCCGGTCTGAACGTGGCCGCGTACCACGCGAAGGAAAAAAACACGGGCCTCACCGCCGTGGTGCAGGCGGAATACGACGACGTGTTTTCCGGCCTTACGGAAATGCGCAACAGCTCTCTCATGATCGCCGGGGTTTCCATCGCCCTTGCCATGCTGCTTCTCTTTCTCATCCTGCGGCCGGTGCTCACGGCCATCAACGCGGGCGTGGCCTTTGCCGGGCGCATTGCCGCAGGGGATCTTTCCGGCACGCTTGATGTCGGAAGAACGGACGAACTCGGCAAACTGGCCGACGCCCTGCGCGCCGTGCCCGAAGCCCTCAACCGCATTATCGCCGAATACCGCGACCTGGAGAAGAACATAGAAAACGGCCTGCTTGACGCGAGCGGCGACTACAGCCGTTTTTCCGGCGAATTCGCAAATCTCATCAAGGGCACCAACGCCATATTGGCGCGTTTCCGCATGGTTATCGACGCCATTCCTTCCCCGGTCATCACCATGGACAAGGATTTGAAGCTGCGCTTCATGAACGCGGCGGCCCAACAGCTGACGACCTCCGATTACAAGGGCAAAACCGGCGCCGACCTGTTCAGGCCGGACGATTACGGCAAGCCGGACAGCCCCCTTGCCCTCGCCCGGAGCGCGAAAAAGGTGCAAAGCGGCGAAACCCGCGCCCACCCGGGCGGGCATGACGTGGACATCAGCTATACCTCCATCCCCATGCTCGACACCAACGGGAATCTGCTCTGCATCCTCCAGCTCATCATCGACATGACGCGGATAAAAACCACGGAACGCACCATTTTCGAAGTGGTCGCCCAGGCCCTGGAAATTTCCGATCGGGTGGCCGCCGCCTCGGCGCAGCTTTCCACGCAGATCGAACAGGTCACCAAGGGCACCGACGTGCAGCGCGACCGCGTGGGTTCCACCGTCACGGCCATGGACGAAATGAACGCCACCGTGCTCGAAGTGGCCCGCAACGCCGGCCGGGCCGGAGAACAGGCCGAAAACACGCGCGTCAAGGCGGCCCAGGGCGCGGATCTGGTGGATCAGGTCATCACGTCCGTGCGGCAGGTCAACAGCGTGGCCGGCGCGCTTGAAACCAACATGCAGGAACTCGGCAG
Organism: Desulfovibrionaceae bacterium; assembly: GCA_031551145.1. GTDB lineage: Bacteria > Desulfobacterota > Desulfovibrionia > Desulfovibrionales > Desulfovibrionaceae > WRKB01. The sequence goes on from JAVBNZ010000032.1 coordinate 20,353, forward strand.
GCAGGCCCAGGCCATCGGCGGCGTGATGAACATTATCTCCGACATCGCCGATCAGACCAACCTGCTGGCGCTGAACGCGGCCATTGAAGCGGCGAGAGCCGGCGAAGCCGGACGCGGCTTTGCCGTGGTGGCCGACGAAGTGCGCAAGCTGGCCGAAAAAACCATGACCGCCACCACCGAGGTGGGCGCCGGCATCAGCGGCATCCAGAACTCCATAACCGCCAATATTGCCGGCGTTACCCAGGCCGGCAAAAGCGTGGGAGAAGCAACCACACTCGCCGGCGATTCCGGCTCGGCCCTCTCCGAAATCGTCAGTCTGGCCGGGCACAACGCAGCGGTCATCACCGGCATTGCCACGGCGGCCGAAGAACAGTCCGCCACTTCCGAGGAAATCACCCGCGCGATCGAAGAGATCAACCGTATAGCCGCGGAAACCGCTTCCGGCATGGAACAATCCGCTTCGGCCGTGCAGGAGCTCTCGCACATGGCGCAGGAGCTCAAGCAACTGCTTGATAGGTTGAGGAATTAGACATAAGAGGGAGGGATGCGCAGCCTGTTCGCCAAACGCTGCGGCCGGCTGGTCTTCATCCATGCCGTGCCCGCGCCCGCCGCAAGCCGTCCCATAAACCCCGACTTCCCCTTCGGCGTGGAAGGCAGCATGAGCCTGCCCCACGCCGAAGCTTTTTGCAGGCATCGCGGCCTTGCGCTGCCGAGCGTGGAACAACTGCGGCGCATTGCGGAAATAAGCGGGCAGAGGGCCTACGCCGCCCATAACTGGCCCAAGGGCATCTTTTGGTCGTGCGAGGACGCCGGCAGCGGCCGGCATGCCGCCGTCTTTCTCGGCAACGGCGGCGTCGCCCCTTTCCCCGATACCGAAAAACACCGGGTCGCCTGCGTGCGCGTGTGAGAGAAATCCAATCTGCTCTAATGACCTGTAATGCCGTATTTTTTCAGCTTGTACTGAAGCAGGCTCTTGGAGATGCCGAGTATCTCCGCGGCCTTTACCTGCACGAGGTCGGCGCGCACGAGCGCGCGGCGTATAAGCGCGGCCTCGATCTTTTCCAGGGTGCCGGCCAGGTCGAGCTCCACGGGCAGCAGATCCACGGCGCTTTTGAACTGGGATTCCTCGTCGCGTATTTCGGGCGGGAGATTGTCCACGGAAATGGTCTGCTCCTGCACCAGCACAAGGCAGCGCTCCACCACGTTCTGGAGCTGGCGTATGTTGCCCGGCCATTCGTAGCCCATGAGGAAGTTCATGGCCTCGTCTGAAAAGTTTTTGGCGGGAATGCTGTTTTCCTTGGAGAGCTTTTCGGTGAAGTGCGCGATGAGCAGGGGGATGTCCTCGCGGCGTTCGCGCAGGGCCGGCAGGGGAATATGCACAACGTTGAGGCGGTAAAAAAGGTCTTCGCGGAATTCGCCGCTCTGCACCTTTTGCTGGAGATCCTTGTTGGTGGCGGCCACCACGCGGATGTCGACCTCGATTTCCTCGCCGCTGCCCACACGCTCGAAGCGGCGTTCCTGAAGCACGCGCAGCAGCTTGACCTGGAGATCGGGCGTGAGTTCGCCGACTTCGTCGAGGAAGAGCGTGCCGCCGTCGGCCTGCTCGAAGCGGCCGCGTCGCATGCTGGTCGCGCCGGTGAAGGAGCCGCGTTCGTGCCCGAAAAGTTCGCTTTCCAGCACGCCGGGATTTAACGCCATGCAGTTGACGGACACAAAGGCCCCGTCCTTGCGGGGGGAGGCGAAGTGGATGGCCCTGGCCACCAGCTCCTTGCCGGTGCCGGATTCGCCGGAGATGAGCACGGTGGAGCGGCTGGGCGCGGCGCGGTCCACCATGGCGAGCACGTCGCGCATGGCTTTGCTGCGGCCGACAAAGCGGTGCAGGCCGTACTGCTCCTCCATGGCTTCGCGCAGCAGGCGGTATTGGCGGTGGGCGCGGGAAAGCTCGGCCGCGTTCTGCACCGAAAGCAGCAGTTCGTCGTTGGCAAAGGGTTTCGTTATGTAGTCGAAGGCCCCGATCTTCATCACGTCTACGGCCGCCTCAATGGTGCCGAACGCGGTCATGATGAGCACGGGGATGTGGGGCTGGTTCTTCTTGCTGCGCTCGAGCACTTCGCGGCCGGTGATGCGGGGCATTTTCATGTCCGTGATCAGCACGTCGACTTCGGAATCGTCCAGAAAGGCCAGGGCGGTTTCCGGGTCGTTGAGGGCCGTGACGCGGTAGCCGGCGTCGTTCAACAACGCGTCGAGAACCAGCAGGTAGTTTTTTTCGTCGTCGATAATCAGAATATGGGTTTTTTCGCTCATACGGGCTCCGGGGTCATTCCGCGCGGGGCAGGATAACGCGCGCCGCCGCGCCGCCTTCCGGCGTGTTTTCCAGCTCGAGCACGCCGCCGTGGCTGGTAATGATGCTGTTGACTATGGGCAGGCCGAGGCCGGTGCCGCTGTCCTTGGTGGTGAAAAAGGGGTCGAGCAGGCGCGGCATGGCTTCCGGGGGGAAGCCGGGGCCGGAGTCGATCACGCTCAACTCTATCGTGTTGTCCGGACGCCTGCGCCCGACAAAGCGCAGGGCGCCCCTGCCGTTCAAAGACTGGAGGGCGTTGGCCACAAGATTGTACAGGGCGCGGTAGAGCAGATCCTTGTCGCCCTTCACCGTCATGTTCGCTTCCAGGTCAAGTTCGGCCTCCACCTCCAGTCGTTCCAGTTCGCCTGCCTGAAACGCCAGCACCTGTTCGAGCACCTGGCTCAGATCCACCTGATCCTGCCTGGGCCTGCGCGGCCGGGCGTAGTCCAGAAAGTCGTTGACGGTCTGGCTCAGGCGCACGGCTTCGTCAAAAATGGCCTGCAGGATGCCGCTGGTGCGGGGGTCGGCTTCGCCCGCCCGCCTGAGCAGCAGTTCCGCGCTGGAGCGTATGATGCCCAGCGGGTTGCGTATTTCATGCGCGATGCTTGCCACCACCCGGCCCATGGCGGCCAGGCGTTCGTTCATGTGCAGGTTTTCCTCCAGGGCCCGGTTCTGCGCCACGCGCAGGGCCAGCGCCTTGTCCGCCCGCCGGATGAGCAGCAGGAGCAGGCAGAACATGACCGCCGAAGACAGCATGATCGTGCCCACGATCAGCCGCTGGAAGGTGAGCACCGATTCAAAATCGCCCGTAATGTCCTGCTGGAACTCCAGCACTCCCATGGTGGGAACTTCCGGCTCCCCCTCCACCGGAGCGGTGCCGGGCCGCGCTTCAATGCGCAGGGGAAAGGTGGTGCGCAGCACGAAGGTGCCGGGCTCCGGCGGCACCATGAACAGCGCCCGCCAATAGGGAATGGCGGCGATGATCTCGAATTCGGGCGCGGAGCCCTGCAGGGCGTTGGCCACGGCCGGTCCGGCCAGGCCGGTCTGCCCCAGTTCCTCCTTGTCGGTGGAATAGGCCACTACGGACTGGAAGTCGTAAATGCGCAGGTTTTTCAACTGCCAGCCGTGGATGACCGAAAGCACGATCTGATCCAGGCGTTCGTGCTGCGTGGGCTGCCTGAGCGCGATGCGGCCGAAGGCCAGCACCGTGGGCAGGGTGAAGCGCCGGTAGATCTGGTGGTTGAGGTTTTCCGCCAGCAGCAGGGCGAAATCCGTCTGTTTGGTCAGCAGGCGTTCCCTGGCCGAATTGGCGATGACCACGGAGAGCGCCAGGCTGGTGCCCAAAATGAGCAGCAGCGAAATCCAGGAAAGCGCCCGCGCGTAACTCAGGGGCAGTTCGTTCCATTCGGCCTTGGTATGTTCTTTTTTCGCCATATGAGCCCAACGGCATGTTACGCTTGAATCAGGCGCCTGTCGGCACAGGTTCACTTTGAACGTTATCGCCCGCGGCGGGCAAAACCCGCCCGCGTCAATCCCGCGCGGGGATATGCCGAAATCCTAAAATGCTTCCTTTTGGGGCGGCAGGCCGAGAAAGCGCGCCAGAGCCGCTTCTTCCGCCGCATAACCCGGAGCGCCGAGGCGGGCGTTGGCCAGGCGTTTTCCCAGTTCCACGGCGGGCTGATCAATGGGATTGATGCCCATGAGCCTGCCCGTGCAGAGCGTGGCGGCCTCCAGCAGCGCCATGAGCGCGCCGGCCGCGGCCTCGGAACTGTTTTCCGTTTCGATGCGCACCAGCGGGGTTTCGCTCTCGGCCAGCGCCATGCAGGTGCCCAGGGCTTCGGCTTCCAGCAGATCGCCGAAGCGCTTGCCTTTCAGCCAGGTCCATTTTTCCGGCAGGTCGTCCGGAAAGCGCGGCCCTCCCTCGGCACGCGCGGCCGTGAGGAAAAGGCAGCCCTTGTCGCGCGGGCCGTCCAGAAACATCTGGGCCAGGGAGTGTTGATCCGTCACGCCCACGGCAGGCAGGGGCATGGTGCCCTTGCCTTCCTTGCCCAGGCTTTCGGCCCAGAGCTGGCAGAACCAGGGGCCGAAGGTGGCCCACAGCGGAATGTAGCTGAAAAAGATGAGCTGGCTGTAGCCGGTCTCGGCCAAGGCCGCGCACCAGGCGGCCAGACGCATGGCCGGATGTAAGCCCGCGCCGGTCGGGTTCTCGACCAGCGGTCGGGAGACGCTCCACGCACCGTTAAGCAGCGCCTTCCAGTCCATGCCCAGAAAGGCGGCGGGCAGCAGGCCCACGGCCGAGAGCGCGGAATAGCGCCCGCCCAGGTGATCGGGTACGGGCAGGGAAGCCAGGGAGTACCGGCCGGCCTCCTCACGCAGAAAGCCGATTTGTTCGTCCGTCACCACGATCATGTGTTCGTTCCAACGCGTCTGCAGGGCCTTTTGCAGCCATTGCCGCGCCAGGAAATACTGGGCCAGGGTTTCGATGGTGCCGCCGGACTTGCTGACGGCCACCACCACGGTTTCTTCCGGAGAAAGTTTTTCAAACCAGGCCGTGAGGGATTCGGCGTCCACGTTGTCGGCTATCCACAGCCAGGGGCCGGCGTGGCCGGGCCTGTCCTGCGCCGGGAAAAAGGCCTTTTGCAGCGCCCGCGCGCCCAGGGCCGAACCGCCGATGCCGAGCAGCAGCATGTGTTTGAAACGTTTCAGTTGCGGAACCAGGGCCGCAAGCCGCGCCTCAAGCTGCGGCCTGAAGGGCAGGCTGAGGCAGGGCAGGCGGCCGGCCCGGATTTCGCCTTCCAGATAAGCCGTTACGGCCGGAACGTTTTTTTCCTGAGCCGCGATCGCATCGGTCGAAAGGCGTCCGGCAAGGGCGTGAGACCATTCGAGGTTGTGGCGCATGGGGCCTCCCGGCGTCATAACGCCGCTGTTCGAGAATCGCGCATCGCGACCGACCTGGCCCGCAGACCGGCGCTGACGCGGACATTATCATAAAACACTTTGTAGCATTTGAAGAAAGGCTCGACAAGTCCCGCCTTCGGCGTCATACTGCCGCATCGGTTTCCCCGAAATTTCCGTGCATAAAGCGCTGTACCCCATGTTTGACGCCCTTCTCCCCTATTCTCCCCTGTTGCGCCTTCTGGCGGTCTTTGTCCTCATGCTTTTGGGCGTGCGCCTGCGCCTGGGACTCGGCCTTTCCGTGCTCGGCGGCAGTCTGGTGCTGGGCCTCTGGTTCGGCATGAGCCCCCTGCAATGGATAACGGCCTGCGCGGGCATTTTTCAGGATCGGGCCATATTGCTGGTCTGGGGCGTGCTTTCGCTCATTCTCGCCCTGTCTACGCTCATGGAGCGTACCGGTCAGGTCGAGCGCTTCATGAAAGCGCTTTCGCACCACATCCGTTCGCCGCGTATCCGGCTGATCTTCTTCCCTATGCTTATCGGGCTGCTGCCCATGCCGGGCGGCGCCGTGTTTTCCGCCCCCCTGATCCAGGCCGTGGCGCGCGATCTGCCCGTGCCGGAGGTGGACAAGTCCCTGGTCAATTATTGGTTCCGGCACACGGCGGAAATGAGCTGGCCGCTTTTCCCCGCCCTTATCCTGGCGGCGAGCATAGGCGGCATCTCCACTCCGAGTCTGGTGTTCTTCACCTGTCCTCTGATTCTGGGCTTTTTCGCGGCCGGCTGGATCTGCCTGGTGCGCGGCCTGAATTTTCCCGCAACCGCTCTGGCGGACAGCTCGGAATCCGGCTCCTGGAGCAACGTGCTCTACCAGGGGTTGCCGATTTTCGTCGCTCTGGGCGGAGCGCTCGCCCTGGAACTTGCCATTGCCGCCGCCCTGCCGGGCGTGCCGGTGGATTACGGCGTGCCTGCGGCTCTGGCCGCGGGGGTCATTGTCTGCCTGTTCCAGAACGGCCTGGGCCCGCGCGATTTTGTGCGTGAAGCGATGCGGCGTCATGTGCTGGGGATGATCTTCATCGTCGGCACGCTGGGCATCTTCAAGATCGTGCTTGAACGAAGCGGAGTGGTTGAGGGGCTGATGCACATGGGCAGCGCGGATACCGCCCTGGTGTTGGCCGCCGTGGGCCTGCCCCTGCTTGTCGGTCTGGTCACCGGCCTGCTCATGGCCTGCGTGGGCATTACCCTGCCCCTGGTCATGGCCCTGCTGCCGGAAGGCGAATCCGTGCTTCCCTGGCTTTCGCTTTCGCTGACCACGGGCTTCACGGGCACCATGATTTCGCCCCTGCACATCTGCTTCGTGCTTTCCTGCGAATACTTCCGCATCGATCTCACCTCCGCCTGGAGGCGTTTACCCGCTCCCTGCCTGCTCTTTGCCGCCTACGGCGTGCTCTATTTTTTCGTGGTACGGTAGAAGTCATTTTTAAATGACTTCCACCGTCGCCGTACGGCGGCGCGGCGCTCCCTATCCGCCGCCGGTCCATCGCCATTTCGTCGCATCATCTTGTACCCCCGGTCGGCGTCGTGTATATCCGCATATAAGGCAAAAAATCGTTTCAAACGAGAGAGAACGTTATGGCGGCCAAAAAGCGTTTTTATCGCAGCCTGTACATACAGGTATTAATCGGGGTGGGTATCGGGATCGCGCTCGGATTTGCGGAGCCGGAATTCGCGGCGCAACTCAAACCCCTCGGCGACGGCTTCATCAGGCTCATCAGGATGATCATCACGCCCGTTATTTTCTGCACCGTGGTCATCGGGATAGCGGGGATGGAAAACATCAGGGCCGTGGGGCGGGTAGGCGGAAAAACCCTGCTGTATTTCGAGTGCCTGACCACTGTGGCCCTGTTCATAGGCCTGGTGGTCGTTCACATCGTCCAGCCGGGCGCGGGTATTCACGCCGACCCGGCGACGCTGGACGCTTCCTCCCTGGGCAAGCTGGCCGAAGCAAAGCCGGAGAGCATGGCGCAGTTCATCATGAACATCATTCCGCAGAGCGCAATCGGCGCATTCGCCGAGGGCAACCTGCTCCAGGTGCTTTTATTTTCCGTTCTGTTCGGCATGAGCCTGTCTCACATGGGAGAGCGCGGAAAGCCCATACTCGGGACGCTGGAGCGTTTCAGCGCCGTGTTTCTCGGCGTGGTCAACCTGATCATGAAGCTCGCTCCGATCGGAGCTTTCGGCGCGATAGCCTTCACCATCGGCAAGTACGGCATCGGAACCCTGGCGCAGCTCGGCAAGCTGGCGCTGAGCCTGTACATCACGAGCGGACTCTTCATCTTTGTGGTGCTCGGCCTGATGTCTCGGCTGGCCGGCCTCAATCTCTGGAAGCTGCTCTGCTACATCAAGGAAGAGATCCTCATCACCCTCGGCACGGCGAGCACGGAATCGGTCCTGCCGAGGATCATGGAAAAGCTGGAATTTCTCGGGGTGAAAAAGTCGGTCGTCGGGCTTGTCGTGCCGACGGGTTATTCCTTCAACCTGGATGGCGCGGCGATTTATCTCACCATGGCGGCTTCGTTCATAGCCCAGGCCATGGACATTCATTTGACCTACGGCCATCAGCTCATGCTCATGCTCATCCTGCTGCTCACTTCCAAGGGGGGCGCGGGCGTGGCGGGCGCGGCGCTGATAGCCCTGGCGGCCACGCTCTCCGCCACGCATTTCATTCCCGTGGCCGGCATGACGCTGGTCATCGGCATAGACCGCATCCTGAACGAAATGCGCGCCGTGACGAACCTCATCGGCAATTGCGTGGCCGCGCTCGTCATAGGCAGGTGGGACAAGTGCCTTGACCTTGAGCGGGCGCGGGCGGTTCTGGATGGAAAAATTTCCTGGGAAAGCGCGCAGAACAGGCCCGAGCAGCCGAAGCCCTCCGCCGGCATCGGATAAATGTTTTGTGAGGGGAGACCGCGTGGCATTTCAAGTGTGATATGAATTATCGTTGCGCCGAAAAACATCGTTTTCGGCTTGCTCCGGCGGCGAAAGCCGCCGCGCCGCCCTTTCGGCCGGCGTAGAAGTCATCTCAAAATTTGAGGCTCTAGTTGCGTTAATTATTGAATAATGTTATTGTGTCGGCTAGAGGTGCAAGAATGAAGAAGAAAGATTTTTCCGCTCTTCTGGCTCAGGTCGGCACATTGAGCACAAAACAGAGATCCCGGTTGGCTGCGATGCTT
>JAVBNZ010000075.1:0-16145 GCA_031551145.1 Desulfovibrionaceae bacterium
CAACGCCGCGCCCTGGCGCCTGGAAGGCAAGGGCAGGCGTCCGGCCCGCCTGCACAAGTCGGTGTGGCTGGACAACAATTATCTTTCCGTCCGCGTGGCCATGCTGCGCGACAAGTACGCGGCCATGCAGGCCGAAACCCGTGTGGAGCTTCTGCACACGGACGACGCCGAGCTGGTGCTGGTGGCCTTTGGCTCCATGGGCCGCATCGCCCGCGCCCTGGCCATGCACTTGCGCAAGCAGGGCAAAAAAATCGGCCTGCTGCGGCCCAAAACGCTGTTCCCCTTCCCTGGGGCGGCTTTGGCCGATCTGGAAGCCAAAGGCAAGCGCTTTCTGGTTCTGGAGCAGAATACCGGCCAGATGATCGACGATGTGCGGCTGTCCCTGAAGAATCCGGCCAGGGCCGACTGGTTCGGGGTCATGCCGGGCCGCTTCCCCGGCGTGGACGATATTCTGGAGCCGGTGCTCGCGGCTCTGCCGGAATAGCCAAGACTAGCCGCAAGGCAGGAGTTTATTATGCAAGCGGATGAAACACTGGTTTTTGAAAGAACGCCCAGTCTGCGCCCGGTGGGCACCCATTATTGTCCCGGCTGTCAGCACGGCATTGCCCATCGTCTGGTCTGCGAAGTGGTGGACGAACTTGGCCTGGCCGAAGCCATTCACGCGGCCAATCGCGGGGAACGCATCGCGGTCTTTTTCCGGAACACTACGGTTTACGGCATGACCGGCGGCCAGATGGCTCCCACGACCCTGATCGGCCAGGTCACCCAGACCTCTCCCACCGGCCGCAAGGCCGAATCGGCGGGCTACCCGGTGCGCATGACCGAAATGCTGGCCCACCTGGACGGCGCGGTCTACCTGGAGCGCGTGGCGGTCAACAACGCGCCGAACATCAAAAAGGCCAAAAAAGCCCTGCGTCGGGCCTTTGAAGTCCAGCTCGCCGGGAAGGGATTTGCCCTGGTCGAGGTGCTGGCGATCTGCCCCACCAACTGGCGGCTTTCGGCGGTCGAGTCCAACAAGTGGCTGGAAAAGGAACTGATGGCGTACTACCCCCTGGGGCTCATCAAAAACAGCCTGGACGCGGAGGGCGCGGGGGATGCCGAAGAAGAAGGGGAAGCCCATGCATCATGAATGTATCATCACCGGTTTCGGCGGCCAGGGCGTTCTGCTGATAGGGCAGATCCTGGTCACGGCGGGCATGGCCGAGGGCAGGCACGTCACCTGGTATCCCTTTTACGGCGCGGAAATGCGGGGCGGTTCCGCCGGCTGCGCCGTGATCGTTTCCGACAGGAAAATCGGCTCTCCCCTGGTGGACGCGCCCGGCCTTCTCGTGGCCATGAGCTTGCCGGCCCTGAACAAGTTCATGCCCAAGGTCAAACAGGGCGGTGTCATCCTGTACAACAGCTCGCTCATCGACACGCCCCCGGCGCTTGCCGGCGTCACGGCCCATGCCGTGCCGGCCGGCGACATAGCGGAATCCCTGAAAAATCCCCGCGTGGCCAACATGGTCATGCTGGGAGCGATGGCGGCATTGAATATTGTGGGCAGAGACGCGCTGAACGGGGCGTTTCGCGGCATGTTCGGCAAAAAATTCGCCAATAAACCTGAACTCTTGGATTTGAATGAAAAAGCGATTGGTGAGGGCATGCGCAGCATAGGCGGTTGATTTTTCCGCCGGCCGCCGCTGCGGGCGGATACGCAGCGAAGGAGACGGCATGAGCAGTACAGACGCGACCGGAACGCCGTTCCGGTACAGAGTTGTGGTGGTGGCCGCGCTTTTTGTCGGCATCGCCGTGGCGTACATGGACAGGGTCAATGTGTCCGTGCTCGCGGCAAACGAAACCTTTTTGCTGGACATGGGCATCAAGGGCAAGCCCGTGCAGATCGGCATGCTGATGTCGGTCTTTCTCGGGGTGTACGGGCTCGCCAATATCTTCGTCGACCGTCTGAGCGGCCGCATGGGCGCGCGCGGGGCCATGATTTTCAGCATCGCCCTGTGGATAGTTTCGCTGATCGTCGGCGGGCTGGCTCCGAGCTTCGCCGTGATGCTCATCGCCCGGATCATTTTGGGAGTGGGCGAGGGCTTTTATTATCCCCTGCAAAGCGTGATTGTGAAGCAGTGGATTCCGCCGCGCGAGCGGGGCAGGGCCAACGCGGTCTGGTCCATAGGCCAGTCCCTGGCCCCGGCAATTGCCATGCCCTTTCTGTCCTACGTCATCGCGCTCTGGGGCTGGCGGGAAAGCTTTCACGTGCTGGTGCCCATCACCTGCATCCCCCTGTTGATGTTCTGGTTCCTGGTTACGGACACGCCGCGCCAAAACACGCGCGTCAGCCCGGAAGAACTGGAAGTCATCGAGAGTTCGCTGGCCGGAGAAAAAAGCGCGGGGCCGGCGGAAGGCAGGTGGCAGAGCTTCATGCGCATCGCGGTCAAGCGCGATTACTGGCTGCTGGTTTTCTGGTACCTTTCCCTCAATCTCATTTACTGGGGCCTTATCTCCTGGCTGCCTTCCTACCTCAAGGAAGCGCGCGGCTTTTCCTGGCAGCAGGTGGGCTGGCTTTCCTCCCTGCCCTTTGTGCTCACCATCATCACCAAGGCCTATTCGGGCTGGGTCATCGACAAGGTCGGCCGCAACGCGCCCATACTCATGTTCGGCATGTTCATCGGCGCGGGCTGCATCTTCGGCGCGACCGTGATCGAAAACAACTATCTGGCCGCAATCAGCCTGGCCTGCGCCTCGGCCTGCACCTCCATGGGCCTGCCCCCCGCCTGGACCCTGCTGCAGAAGCTGGCCCCCGTGGAAAGCGTGGGCACGGCCGGCGGGGTCATGGTGGGGCTGTCCACAGGGTTGTCGGCTTTTTCTCCCATGCTCATAGGATTGTTCATAACGATTTCAGGCAGTTATTCCGGTGGATTGTACATGTTGATAGGCACGGCGCTCGCGGCCGGGGCGGCGAGTTCTCTGCTTGTTGCCGCCAAATACTGACCCGCGCAAGAAATTCCGCAGGGAATTTTACGATAAAACCAAGATAATCCCCTAATTTTTGAGGAGACCGGCACATGAGCACTACGAGCAGAATCGACAGAAAGACCATGGTGAAAATCATCGGCGGCGTGGGCGGCCTGCTGGCCGGAGCGGCCATCATCATGCAGCCGCCGCCGCAGGGCCTGACCCCTCAGTCCATGATGGGGCTGGGGCTCTTCGTCTGGGCCATTGTCTGGATGATGTGCGAGGTCATCCAGGACTACGCCATGGGCATCGTGCTTATGGCGGCCTGGGTGCTCTCCGGCGCGACCAACTTCAACACGACCTTCAGTTCCTTCGGCGGGCAGACCTTCTGGCTGGTCATCGGCGGTATCGGGCTGGGCTTCGCGGCCACGCACACCGGCATCATGAAGCGCCTGGCCCTGTATCTGATGACGAAATTTCCGGTCTCCTTCGCGGGGCAGACGCTGGCGCTGATCGTCTCCGGCACGGTCATCACCCCGCTGGTGCCCAGCAACATTTCCAAGGTCGCCATGATGGCCCCGCTCTCCAAGTCCATCAGCGACAACATGGGCTACAAGCCCAAGAGCGAGGAGGCCGGCGGCATATTCGCGGCCATGTTCGTGGGCACCAGCCTCATCTATCCCATGTTCCTGAGCTCCGGCTTCATGTGCTACGTGCTCAAGGGCCTGTTGCCCGAGCCCTACAAGTCGGAAATGAACTGGATGTTCTGGCTGATCAACGCCGCGCCCTGGGGGTTGACGCTGCTTGTCGCCTCCTATTTCGCCATCCTTTTCATGTACAGACACTCGCCGAAGCCCGAGGGCATTTCCGCCGCCGTGGCCAAGAAAGAGCTTGACGCCCTCGGCCCCATGAGCCGCAACGAAAAATTCACCGGCCTCGTGATCGGCGTGGCCTTCATCATGTGGATGACCGAACCCCTGCACGGCATCAGCGCGACCCTGGTCGCCCTGCCGGCCCTGGGCCTGCTGCTGGGCACCAACATTGTGGACAGAAAGGCCTTCAAGTCCGGCATGCCCTGGGACGCCGTGTTCTTTGTGGGTTTCACCTTCACCCTCGGCCCGGTCTTCAAGGCCCTGAACATCGAAAAGTGGGTGGCCGGCGTGTGCGGCCCCTACATCGAGCCGCTGATGGGCGGGAACATCTTCTTCTTCCTGCTTGTGCTCTGCGCCTTTATCAGCGTGGTGCGCGTGTTCCTGGTCGGCCAGACCGCCGTGCTCACCATCTTCACCGTGTTTCTGACGCCCTTTGCCATCAAGGTGGGCATCAACCCCTGGGTCTGCGGCTTCGCCATCTTCGCGGCCATGAACGTGTTTTATGTCATGTACCAGAGTTCCCAGTACATCACCGCCTTTTACGCCACCGGCGGCGAGATGGTGACGCACAGGCAGGTGCTCAAGCTCTGCGTGGCCTATATGGTGATTTCGCTGATCGGGCTGTTTGTGTCCGTGCCTGTCTGGATGATGACCGGCCTTATTAAGTAGACAGCGTCGTCACGAGCGCCTTTTTGCTTCCGGCGGCGTCAGATTTCGAACTTTATAGGAATAACAGCGTGATATACAAAACCTTTGAAGACCTGATAGGCGGCATGAACCGCGCGGGCGTCACACCGGCGCGGCGCGTGGTGGCCGTGGCGGCCGCCGATGACGACCACACCCTTGAGGCCGTGGCCCATGCCGAGCACGAGGGCATTGTCTCTTCCATCCTGATCGGCGACCCGGCGGCGATTGAGAAGACGATCGCCCGCCTGCCCCGTCCTCTTGAGCACTACCGCATCCTGCCGGCGGCTTCGGGTTCCGAGGCCGCCGCCGAGGCGGCCCGGCTGGTGCGTTCGGGCGAGGCGCACTTCATCATGAAGGGCAGAATCCAGACCCCTGAACTGATGAAGGCCCTGCTGGCCAAGGAAGCGGAATTCCGCACCGGCAGCCTGATCTCGCATCTCAACTTCGTGCAGATGCCCCGCTATCACAAGCTTGTCGCGGTTTCCGACGTGGCCCTGATCATCGCGCCCACGCTTGAGCAGAAGGTGGGGATCATACGCAACGCCGTTTCCGCGCTTACCGCGATGGGCTTTGACGCGCCCAAGGTCGCCGTGCTGGCCGCTTCGGAAAACGTCAATCCCAAAATGCCGGAAACCGAGGACGCGGCGGAACTGGCCCGCATGAACAGGGCAGGCGAACTCTCCGGCTGCGTGGTCGAAGGGCCGTTGTCGTTCGATTTGGCGATTTCAAAGGAAGCCGCCGAGATCAAGGGGCTGACCGGCGAGGTCTGCGGGGACGCGGATCTGTTGATCGTGCCCTCCATCGCGGCCGGCAACATGCTGGTCAAGGCCCTGCGTTACATTGCCGGCGCCCGCACCGCCGCGATCGTGGTGGGCGGTCGCGCGCCGTTGGTGCTGCCTTCCAGAGCCACGGACGCGGACAACAAATTCCTGCCCATAGCCACGGCCGCCGCCGCGTGCCGGGTGTAATGCCAAGTCGCGATATACAAGAGAGAGCGCAGACCGATGGAGAAATACACGATTCTGGCCGTCAACCCCGGCTCCACCTCCACCAAGATCGCCGTGTACGAAAACACGAAAGAACTGTTCCGGGGCGGGGCGGAGCACGATGCGGCCGTTTTGAGCCGCTTTGCGCGCACCCTGGATCAACGGACCATGCGCGAACAGGTGATCATGGACTGTCTGGCCGAGCACGGCTTTGACCCGGCGCGCCTTTCGGCCGTGGCCGGGCGGGGCGGCCCGCTGCCTCCGGTCGAGCACGGCGCCTACCGCATCGACGAAAACATGGTCGATTACCTCATGCACCGGGCCGACAGCGAGCACCCCGCCAAGCTCGGCCCGGTGCTGTCCTATGACATTGCGCAGCGTTACGGCATTCCGTCCTACATTTACGACTCCATGCGCGTGGACGAGGTGGACGATATCGCCCGTTTCTCCGGCCTGCCGGCGCTGCCCCGCATGCCGGGCACGCATGCGCTCAACATGCGCGCCGTGTCCATCAAGACAGCGGAAAAAATGGGGAAAAAACTTGACGACTGCAACGTTATCGTTGCCCATCTCGGCGGCGGGATCACCTTGAGCGTGATCAGCAGGGGCCGGATGATCGACTATGTGGGCGACGACGAAGGCCCTTTTTCGCCCGAGCGCGCCGGCCGTCTGCCGTACCGCAGATTCATCGACCTCTGCTGGTCCGGCCGCTATACGCACGCCGAGATGATGAAGGCCGTGCGCGGCAAGGGCGGACTGGTCGGCTATCTGGGCACGAACAAGGCCCTGGAAGTCGAGCATATGATCGCGAACGGCGACGAAAAGGCCCGGCAGGTCTATCACGCCATGGCCTTTCAGATCGCCAAGGCCGTGGGCGAACTGGCCGTGGTGGTCATGGGCGACGTGGACGCGATCATCCTTACCGGCGGCATTGCCCATTCAAAACTGATCACCGGCTGGATTGCGGAGTACGTGCGCTTTATCGCTCCCGTGGAAGTTGTTCCCGGCGAGAACGAACTGGAGGCTCTGGCCCTCGGCGTGCTGCGCGTTTTGAAGAATGAAGAAGCATATCACGTTTTTACCGAGGCGTAGGCCTGAAAGGCGAAAAATATGGACCGCACGAAACTGATTGAGGCCCTCACGGCCATAGTGGGCAAAGATTATGTGGTGACCAGCGAAGAGGAGTTGATCTGCTACCTCTACAACGCCGGCCCCAGGCAGCAGTCGGATTTTCTGCCGGTCGCGGCCGTGGTGCCGGGCAATGAACAGGAACTGGCCGCCGTGCTGCGTCATGCGAACGAGCATAAAATCCCGGTCATGCCCAGGGGCCAGGCTTCGGGCCTGAGCGAAAACACCCGCATCCAGCAGCCGGATTCCCTTGTGCTGTCCATGACCCGCTTCACCAAGCTGGAGGTGGACCCCGCCACGCTCACGGCCACCGTGGGCGCGGGCGTGGTGACCGGGGAAATCAAGAGAAAGGCCGCGGAATACGGGCTTTTTTACCCGCCCGATCCGGCCAGCTTCGCCTATTCCACCATCGGCGGCAACGTGGGTACCGACGCGGGCGGCCTGCAATGCGTCAAATACGGCACCACCAAGAGCTATGTGGCCGGCTTGACCGTGGTGCTGGCCTCGGGCGAGGTCATCCGCACCGGGGGCAAGTGCATCAAGGACGTGACCGGCTACAACCTCACCCAGCTTTTTGTCGGTTCGGAGGGCACGCTCGGCATTGTCACCGAAATCATCCTCAAGCTCATTCCCCAGCCCGAAGGCAAAAAAGCCATGCGGGTCATTTTCAACGACCTGGACAACGCGGCCAAGGCCATTTCCTCGATCATGGTCAGCGGCGTGGTGCCGTCGATCATGGAATTCATGGACAATTATTTCATCTGCGCCGTGGAAGAGGTCATGCATGCGGGCTTCCCGACCGACGCGGCCTGCATGCTGCTGATCGAGGTCGACGGCCCCCTGAGCACGCTGGACGCCCAGGCCGAGGCCGTCTCCAGACAGTGCCGCGAACTCGGCGCGGTGGACGTGCATATTGCCGACAGCGCGGCCGAGGCCGAGGAAATCTGGGCCGCCCGCCGCCTGAGCCTGAACGCTCTTTCCCGCAAGGCCAAATCCCGCCTGAGCGGCGATCCGGCCGCTCCCATCGACCGTCTGCCGCAGTGCCTGACCAAGCTGAAAGAGCTTGAGCAACAGTACGGCATCATCATCACCAGCTACGGGCACGCGGGCGACGGCAACCTGCATCCCTGCTTCCTCTTCAACTCGCCCGAGGAACGCGCCAAGGCCGTGCAGGCCAGGAACGACTTTTACGAATATGTGGTCACCATCGGCGGCACGGTATCCGCCGAGCACGGCGTGGGTCGGGAAAAGATCAAGTACATCGCTCAGCAGCTCGGCAAGCCGCAGTTGCGCATGATGGCCGGGATCAAGAAAGTCTTTGACCCCAACAATATCCTGAATCCGGGATGCATATTGGGAGAATATCTTCATGAAGCCTAGAAATTCCCGTCCCGCCGCGCCGTGTTCGGCCCGGATCGCGGACGTCGCCTTCACTCCTTCTTGCGGGCGTTTGCGGAAAACGCACCGCCGCGTCTGCACAATGCGTCCGCAAGGGGGGCTTTATGAACGCTCAGCTTGAAAGCATGCGGCAGGCCACGCTGGAATGCACCTTTTGCGGCAATTGTCAGGCCAAGTGTCCTGTTTTCGCCGAACTGGGAGCGGACGCGGCCTGCGCGCGCGGGCGGCTTTTTCAGTTGCGCTGCCTGGCCGACGGCAAGCTCACGGAAACGGCCAAGCTGGCGGAATCGCTTTCCCGCTGCACCTTGTGCATGTCCTGCGCCGCGACATGCCCGGCGCAGATCAAGACCACGGATCTGTTCCTGCAATTCCGCCGTATGGTCGGAGAGAAGGTTCCGCTGCCCGCTGCCAAGCGCCTGGCCTTCACCAGCCTGACCTACCGGAGCTTTTTCGAATTCTGCCTCAGCCTCGGGCCGGCTTTGCAAAAACTGTTCTTCAAACAGTGCGAAGAAGGGGAGGGGTATGTGGCCCGCCTGCCCCTGCCGGTGGCCGGGCTCAACAAACGCCGCATCATCCCCCCCCTGGCCTCCGCGCCCCTGCGCGCTCTGGCTCCTGAACGCTGCGTGCCCCGGAGCCCGATCAGGGCGCGCGCGGTCTTTTTCCCCGGATGTATGCTGAACTACGTCTACCCGCGGGCGGGCAGGGCGCTTATAGACGTGTTGCTGGCCAACGGCGTGGAAGTGCTGCTGCCCCGGCAACTTTTCTGCTGCGGCACCCCGGTCTTCACTTCGGGCGATTTCAGAACGGCCGCCGAACTGGCCGAGCGCAACGTCGCTGTTTTGCATAAAGAGAGCGCGGACGTGGTGATCACCGGCTGCGCCACCTGCGGCACGGCGCTTTCCCACGAATACGGCCCGATGCTGGAAAACAGTTCCGCCTACGGAATGTGGGACGGATTGAAGGACAGGGTACGGGATTTTTCCGCCTTTTTGGTGGAACTGGGCGTTTCCGACCGCTTTTATCCCGTTTCCGCCAAGGTCACCTATCATGACCCCTGCCATCTGGTGCGCGGCATGAAGGTCTCCAAGCAACCGAGGGAGCTCATCAAGGCCGTGCCGGGCGTGGAATTCGTTGAAATGCGCGATGCGGACCGCTGTTGCGGTTGCGCCGGCTCCTTCAGCGCGACCCATTATGATCTTTCCTGTAAAATCAACGACGCCAAAGTGAAAAATGCCCGCGACAGCGGGGCGGAGCTGCTCGTTACGGGCTGTTCCGCCTGCCGCATGCACATTGCGGACGGCCTGGGCCGCAACAGTGTGCCCATGAAGGTGCTGCACACGGCAGAACTGCTGGCCGCGGCATACGCCGGCCCGGAAAAATAGGCGCTGCCGGGCAGGGTAAACTTTTCTTGGAATATTCGGCGGTATTCGATATGTTGTCGTCTATAGCGCAGGGAGCGCGGTTTGCGCTCCCTGCAACGCACCCAACGCGGCAGCGGGGGAGCGCGCAGCGTTCCCTTTCCCGCCGCAACCACCGGATCGCGCCATGTTGACGCAACATACCGCCGCCCCGAGCCCTGTGAGAAAAATCGGCAAACGCCGGCGGCTTGTGGTTGACGAAGTCATCACGCAGTTGCAGAACCTGCTTTCCTCCGGGCAATACAAGACGGGGGACAAAATTCCGCCCGAGGCCGAGTTGGGCGGCATGCTCGGTGTCAGTCGCACGACCATCCGCGAGGCCGTCAAGGTGCTGTCCAAGGCCGGACTGCTGGAGGTGCAGCAGGGCCGGGGCACCTTTGTCAGCCGGCACCGTTCGGGCAAGGAGCCGCTGGGGCGGCGCCTGAGCCGGGCGAGCATGCAGGAAGTGTACGAGGTGCGGCAGCTTCTCGACATCGGCGTCGCCAAGCTGGCCGCCCTGCACCGCACCGACGATGATCTGCGGCATATGCGGGAATGCCTTGAGGCGCGCAACGAGGCGCAGAAACGGGGCGACCACCGCACCTGTGTCGACTACGACATTGATTTTCACAAAGCCCTGGCCAGGGCCTCCAAAAACCACGTGCTGGCCGACATGTTCACGGTTTTCGCGGATGTGCTGCGCAGTTCCCTCTACCAACTGCGGCAAAGCGAGGCGGCGGTGGACTACGACAAGGTTCAGGTCGGGCATCTCAAGCTGTACGACGCCGTCAAAAATCGCGACCCGCGCGAGGCGGCCGCCTGCGCCGAAGAGTATTTGGGCGAGATCGGCCGGCATCTTTAGGGCTTGCCCGTAAATAAGGATGTTCGCGGGCAATTGCGGCGTCAAACGGCTTTTTCGCTCCGGTCAAGTACGATAAGAGTACACTCCCTCCGCAAAAAAGACGTTTTCCTTGCCTTTGCCGCACGCTCTCCTTATTTATTTATGGACAAGCCTTCAGAGCGGAAATACACTTTAGATGCATTTTCATTTTTTTTGCAGCACCCAGGTCTGGACGGCGATTCTTTTTTCCGTCCAGTGGGCTTTGTATTCCATGCGGGGGCCGGAGAGCGGTCCCATGTCGTAACGTACGGCCCCCTGTTCGCAGAGCCGGGTGATTTTTTCAAGCTGCATCAGATTGCCGATGGAGAAGTTTTTCCACCTGTCGTCATAGCTGAATTGCTGGCCGCGATAGATATTTCCCGCCATTCCCCCGCAGATGAAGCCGATGTCTTTCTCTTCGTGCCGCGCGAAAATGACCCTGCCGTTTCCCGTTGCGGACAAACGCCGTAACAGCAGCGCATAAAAACTGCTTACGGGCGGCTCCGCCATACCGCATTCGGCTATTCCTTTCCAACTGGTAAGCTCTACTGCAAGCATACGAGAGAACGTCGTCGCCGCTTCCGGGGAGGACGCCGGAGCGACGTATTCGAAATACACGCCGCGTTCCCGCGCCCGGCGTACGGCTTTTTTGAGCTTATTCCGGTGATTGGCGGATCTTCTGGACAAAAATCCGTCAACTCCGCCTTCAAGCGAAGCCGCGCATTGCAGCCCCCCCGCGAGCAGGAAGAAATGAAAACGATCGCCAAGGGCGCGCGCCAGCCGGCGGGAAAGTTTTCCGCCCGGCCGTATGCCGCTGATGACGATTCTGGGAAAAAGCGGGGCGTATATTCGTTCAAGGTCGGCAACAGCTTCGGACAACAATTCCACGGCCTGCCCGCCCAGCAGAGGACAGCCGAAAAACCAGTGCTGCTCGAGCGGCGTCAGAAAGATCCTGTGTGGAGGAAACACTTCTTCCGCAAACACGATCACGTTGTCCGCCGATTCTTTGACAAGCAGGCGGCGCGCCGGAGCGAAGGTTTCATGGAAGGAAAGCTGCCAGGCCGGAGTACAGCAGAACGGATCCGTCTGCTTCGTGCTCAGTGCCGCCTCAAGCCAGGCGTTGTGCCGCTCGGGGCGTGAAAGCCGGGAGAGATCCGTGAAGCGCACGGCGCGACCCTTTCCCCTTCACGAGACGCAGAGCGTCGCCGTGTCGTCCGCCAGATGGCGCGCGACCGTGTTGAACAACGCGGCGACGTGGATGGGTTTGGAAAGGTGCCCGTTCATGCCGGAGGCGAGCGCGCGATCCACATCTTCCTGGTAGGCGTTGGCAGTCATGGCAACCACGGGCACGAGCCGCGCGTCGGCGCGGGGCAGGGAGCGCAGTTTTTCCGTGGCTTCATAGCCGTCCATTTCGGGCATCTGGATGTCCATGAAGATGAGGCTATAATAATTTTCCGGCGATGTGGAGAACTTTTCCAGCGCTTCCACGCCGTTGACCGCCATGTCGAGTTCCACGCCCGTGGAGGAGAACAGTTCTTCAATAATCATGCGGTTTACTTCTATATCTTCCACCAGCAGAATGCGTGTGCCCACGAGGTTGAGATCGCGGACGGTTTCGGGCGTGTCGCAGGCGTTTCGCGCGCCTTTCGGCACCGACAGTTCGAACGAAAAGGTCGTTCCCTTGCCCGGCGCGCTGCTGACGCGGATTTCTCCCCCCATGGCGGCGACCATGTTTTTGCTGATCGACAGGCCCAGGCCCGTTCCGCCGAATTTGGCCGCTATGCCCACATTCGCCTGTTCGAAGGGTTTGAAGAGCTTGGCCGTTTGTTCCGGAGTCATGCCTATGCCGTTGTCCGCAACGGCGAAGGCGAGCTGTACCTTGTCCGGCGTTTCGTCCAGAATATCGGCCAACAGCGTGATGTTGCCGCCGTTGGGCGTGAATTTGACGGCGTTGCCGAGCAGGTTGATCAGCACCTGGTTCAGGCGCAGCTTGTCGCCGATGATGCAGAGATCCCGCACATCGGCCGTGTCCGCCGTGAAGCGGATGTTTTTCTCCGTGCAACGTGCAAGGATGATGTTCAGCACTTCGTCAAAAGCCTTGCCGAGAATGAAGGGTTCGCGCGCCAGGGCCATCTTGCCGGATTCTATTTTAGCCATGTCGAGAATGTCGTTCAGTATGCCGAGCAGATGCCGGGACGAAGCCAGGATGCGGTTGATCGAAGACACGGCCTTGTCGTTGCCGGTCGACGCTTTTTTGGCGATTTCGGACATGCCGATAACGGCGTTGAGCGGCGTGCGTATCTCGTGGCTCATCCTGGCCAGGAAAGAACTTTTGGCTTTGGAGGCGATGCGCGCCGCGGCTTCCGCCGCCTCCCGCTCCCGTATCTGGAGCTGAAGCTCGGCGGTGCGTTCCTCGACAAGACGTTCCAGCTCCTTCTGCATCATGCGGTTGCGGTACAGGGAAAAGGCGATGAAGCCGAGCAGGAGCATCAGCATGGTGACGCAGATCAGCAGAAGCCAGACGCGTGTTTTCGACAGTTCCGCCGAGTAGTCGAAAATTTTTCCGAACCAGCGCTTGGTGATCATCTCTGTTTTGACAAAGTTTTGCGCCTTGCCGATAATCGAGCAGAGCAACTTTTCGCGGATGTTGAAGCCGAATTTTGCTTCTATGGGGTGATTGAGCGCGATGTTGACCTTGTACCCGGGTTTTTCGCGGTAGTTGGTCTGGCTGAGCAGCAGGGCCTCGGCGGCCAAAACCAGCGTTATTTCGCCGTTTTCCAGAGCCTCGAAGGCCATGTCTCCGGTGTCGTAGGTCACGGCTTCCTTGTCGGGAAACCATTTGTTGTACATTTCCTCATAGACCGTTCCCCTGATGACGCCGACCTTCTGGCTCATCACCTGATAAATTTCCAGATCTGGAAACGAAGTTTTGGAAATAAACGCATAAGCGGTTGTGCAGAAGGGCTCGTCCGTCCAGAGGAATTTGCCTTTACGCGTTTCGGAATGCATGAGTTCCGAAATCAGCGCCGCTTCTCCGCTCTCCAGGCTTTTGAAGAGATCTTCCCACTTCGCGCCGCCGGAATTTATGATCCTGAACCGCAGGCCCGTGAATTGCGAAACAGCGGCCAGGATGTCGACAACAATGCCCTCGAACTGTTTTGTGCGGGTGTTGAAAAAGCTTACAGGATAATTGTCGCTCTCCAGCACAATGGGGATTTCCGTGTTGCCGCGCGCGGCCCGTTCTATGTAGGCCCGTTCTTCAGGGGTGAACGATTTGAACAGGGCGTGCCGCCTGTAAGCGCTTTCACCTTCCGCATACAACTGCGCGAGTCTTTCCTGGCCGCCGTGCGCCAGGTATTTGTTCAGGGCGCTTATGATGCAGCGCAGTTCGGGGTTCCGGGTCGTGAGCGCAACGGGAATGTAAACCAGGGGAAAAAAAGGCTTTGATTCGACAAAGGGATATTCGATGAAAAAACAGTCGGAAACGCCTTCGTTGATGAAGGCGTCAATCCTGCCGGCGGCAAGTTTTTGGGCGGCCTCTTCAAAATTATCGACGTACACGAGGTCAAAAGCGCCCGTATACATTTCCCTGAAGGGCGCAAGATGCGCCGAATCGGCAAGGAACGCCAAGGTGGGAGGGCGTTTTTTCGCAATCTCCTCAAGACTTTCCGTCCCTTTTTTCTTGAATACGCTGAGAAAGCGTTCGGCTACGGCGTCGGACATGTAATACGTCCGGCGCCGCTCCGGGGTGGGAATCAAATCGCCGGAAAAGTCGATGGAGCCGTCCGCCAGGCCCGCCAGGATCTCGTCCCATTTGTGGAGTTTGGGGGTTATGTTCACGCCGAACAGGTAGGAGAGCAGGGTGCAGAATTCCGTTGCGTACCCTCCGAATCTCCCGTTCTCGTCAACAAAGGCTTCCGTGGACGGCAGCGCGCCGTACACAAGGCTTTTGTTCCGCGCCTGCAGCGCCTTGATTGCGGAGATTTCCTCTTCCGTTATGCCGGGAATGTGCGCATAGCCGAGTGTTTTGGGGCGGGATGCGGGCTCAGCGCCTGACGCCGCGCAGCAGATCTGTGGAAACGCGGCAAGGATGATGAGGGCCACAGTGAAGATGAAGCGCGCCATAGCAACAATTTCGTGTTGAGGTCGGGGAACTGCAACGCAATGTGACGCGGGAATGTGGAGGAGCCGCATGCTTATACACCGGAATTGCGACTTTTTCCAGTCGAAATTATGCCGAAGTCCCGGCGTACGGCATATGCTGCCTGATAGAGAGCAGGCGCTGTTTTTCCGCCGTGTTTTTCAGAAGTCCGTATCGGTGATGCATCCTCCCCCGCGGGTAAACCTGCCGCGCCGCCGGCGGAGCACGATCAGGCCTTTGTGCGACCCGCGTCCGCCCGCCGCTTTTCGGCCTCTTCAGGTGCCGCTTTTTCACCAAAGTTTTGTTTCCGTCGTTCACTTCGGGCGACAGCATAAACAAAACCCCCGCTCGTAAAAAAACGGGGGTTCGTCATCGGTCTGCGGCGGCGGAGATTTCCGGAGAAGATCTCCGCCGCCTTCTTTTCTCATCCATCCGAGGCTCAGGCCTCGTGGCACCACCAGACGGCGCGCCCGATGATTTTGACGGCGTCCTCCATATCTTCCAGGGGAACCTCCATCGGCGCGTATTCCTTGTTGTAGCTGCTCAAAATCAGCGTGCCCGGCGCTGCGTTGACGGTTTTGAGATAGATCATGTCGCCGATGGCCGCGGCGTAAATGTCGCCGGGGCGCAGGCGCGTTTGGCTCTGATCGATGAGCACGAGATCCTGATGGTTGATGATGGGCGCCATGCTGTCGCCCGCCACGCGCATCAGCACCATCTGCTCCGGTCTGCCCTTGCGGTGCAGCCAGCGCGTCTGGAAGGCGAAGTGGTCAAGCACCCCGCCGTTTGTTTCAAAACTCCCGCCCCCGGCCGAAAGCACGGCCTCCACCAGCGGAATCATGGTCAGGCCGCGCTGCTCGGCCTGTGCCGGATCAAAGAAAAGGGAGGCTCCTCCCGCTTCGCCGCGCCGCATGGGGCCCGTGCCGAAGATAAGCCATTCAGATGAAATGTCGTACAGGGTGCAGATGGAGGCGATGAGGGACGAGTCCACACTCCGCCCTCCCTGCTCGTATCTGTACAGACTTTGGGGATGGACGCCGATTTTTGCGGAAAATTCCTCGCGGGATTCCCGGCCTCGGATGCTTTTCAAGCGTTCGCCTATGCTCATGCTCTCCTCCGGCGGCTGTTCGGCTGAATGCCTGGGCCGCTGTGTTTATTTTTAACGGGCTGGTTTTGTTTGTTATTTAATCCAAAATAAATTTTTTTTCAAATTTGGATAAAAAACGCTTGACAAAATGATCCAAAAAGGCGACAACACACTTGCGCACGGGTAAGCCTTTTTTCTTCTTAACCCGTCTTTGTCGAAAAAGCAATGCCGGACAGGCCGCTTTGCGCATATTTCGAAGCGTCACGGCTCAATATTTTCTTCAAGGAGGCAATCATGTCCACAGCGCTGCAACGTCTTGAACAGCCCGCACAAAAAGCCGCGTCTCCGCACGCAGTTATCCGCATGGGCAAAAAAGAGCCATCCTGTTCGTCCGAACTCGCGAACCCGGCGTTGCGGAGCGCGGCATAAGCCTTTCACCGAAAACGACTTCCCAAAACTTTTTTCGCGAAGCTCCGCGTCTGACTGTCATCTCCACGTCTTTGCCCGGAACCTTGTTCCGGGCGATGCGCTCAACCGCGCGCGTAATCAGCCGGGAGGCTACACATGGCAAACATCCCAGCTTTCTATCTCGCCCCCATCCCGCCCCTGTCCTTCTTCCACAA
>JAVBNZ010000055.1:0-9943 GCA_031551145.1 Desulfovibrionaceae bacterium
CAGAAGCGAGGTCAGCCCGATCACTCCGTTCATGGGCGTACGGATTTCATGGCTCATATTGGCCAGAAATTCGCTTTTGGCCTTGCTGGAAAGCTCGGCTTCCTCCAGGCGGCGGCGTTCGGTCACGTCGCTGAAAAAGCCCTCGACGACACTGAAATTGGGATCGTCCTCCCGTATTTCCACCACACGGCTGCGCTCCCAAATCCAGCGTACTTCGCCGTTTTTGTGGATAATGCGGAAGGTGACGTCCAACGGCTTGTCCACCAGCAGGGTGACAAGATTTTCCTCCTTCAGGGCGGGCAGATCGTCGGGATGCACGATATCGAAGAAGCAAAGCTTGTTGTTGTGGACGATGTCTTCAGCCGGGTAGCCGGTCATCTCCAGGCAACCCTCGCTCATGTATTCCATCTCGAACACGGGAAAATCGTTGCGGCAGCGAAAGGCCGTGCCCGGCAGGTTGGAAAGCAGCGTGCTCATGCGGCGTTCGCTTTCATACACCCGGCTGCTTTCCAGGGCGATAACCGCGAAATCGGCCAGGGATGCGCCGAAAGCCTGTTCTTCCAGGCTCCACTGCCGGGGACTGTCCGCATGCTCGATGCAGACGCAGCCGACCAGTTGCCCGCCCACCCGTATGGGGCAGTCAAGCAGGGCGCGTATGCCCTCAAGCCCGTAATCCGCCGCCATGTCCGGCAAAATGGTGTCCATGGCCGTGTCGGTGATGACGATGTTGCGTTCGGTATGCAGCAGGCGGACATATTTGGGATACAGATCCAGGGCAAAGGACTCGGCCGTGTAGTGCCGCCGCCCTCTGCGGTCGTAGATCACCACGTTCTCGAGGTTGTTTTCGCCCAACCTCCATATGCCGACGCGCACCGCGCCCAGAGTTTCCGCCGCGGCGGCGGTGATGAGTTCGCAGGCGGCCTTATAGTCGCCCCCCGTCAGCACGGGGGAGGAACTGAGTTGTTGCAGGGCCTCGCGCCGCCTGAAATCCGCCTCCAGGTTTTCCGGAACGCCCCACCCCCGGAAAACGACGACCAGGGCGGCTTCGTCTTCCCATATCGCGGGAGCGAGATGCAGTTCGCCCGACCAGCCGGGCAAGTGCGCGGGCATGATGAGGGCTTCGTCCGGGGCTGTTTCCCCCCGCACGGACAGCGCCATGAGATCCGCAGCCTCGGGACGGGCCAGAAGCGCCTCGCGCAAAGGAGGGCAGCCCGACTCCCGTTCCGGCCCCCAAACGGTTCCGGTAAAGGCCGGCGATCCCCAGAGCAGAGAAGCCGTACGCGCGCAGACCACCGCGACGGGTTCGGAAAAACAGGCAAACAGGGCCGGTAAAGAAGCAGGGGACATGAAATTTCTCCGGAACGTCGGCTCAGGTGGGCAAAAAAGCTGCCGGATCGCAAAACGGTATCGGATGACGGGACTATGCCGGCAGGATGCGCAAAAAGCAAACGCGCTGCCGCTTTTTTGCGACCGGCCGGTATGCGTTTGCTATTTTTTCGTCAGGGTCCAAACGCCGTCCCACTCGGCCGGAGGATCGGCGCAGAGACGCGCGCAACGCTCCTCGTATACGGCGTAGATCGCCTGATCCGGGCAGGAAACGCACAAGGCCGCGAACGCCCCGCGGGCCGTCGCGAAATTGCCCGCGCGGTAGTGCTCGACAGCCTCGTCGTAGGCGGCAAGTTCCTCCGCTCTGGCCCGGCCTTCTTCAAGGCGCATGGCGGTATATACCGGCACGGGCCGTGTTTTTCCCTTCACGCGCAGCATGTCGATGAAGCGGAAGCGGAAACGATCCCCGCAACGCTCGACCACGGCCCCGCTGATCACCAGCCCCACGCCGTACTGGGAGCACAGGCCCTCAAGGCGCGAAGCCAGGTTCACGTTGTCGCCGATGGCGGTGTAGTCGAGCAGTTCGGCCGAGCCCATGTTCCCCACATAGGCCAGACCGGTGTTGATGCCCACGCCCATATTGAGGCGCACGCCGAATTCCTCTTCCAGCGCGCTGTTGAGCGTGTGCAGGGTTTCGCGCATGGCGATGCCCGTTTCCACGGCCTTGGCCGGATGGTCGTCCACGTCGAGCGGCGCGTTCCAGAAGGCCATGATCGCGTCGCCGATAAATTTGTCCAGAGTGCCGCCGCTGCCGCGCACCAGCGCCGTCATGGGCGTGAAATAGCGGTTCAGCAGCGTAACGACCTGCCGGGGACTGAGCTTTTCCGAAAGGGAGGTGAAGCCGCGCACGTCGGTGAACATAATGCTCAGTTCCCGTTCCTCGCCGGCGAACACGTCCTCGCCGCGCTGCACGATGCGGTCCACCACTTCCGGCGCCACATAGCGGGCAAAGGCCCGGCGCAGCTCCATCTTGCGGCGTTCTTCCTGCCAGAAGCGCAGGGGCAGGATGCAGACGGCTTCGGTGAGGATGGTGAGCAGCACATAGAGCGGAGAAAGAAACATCCCGCCGAGAAAGAGCCGGCCGGCCCCGTAGATCGCTCCGCCGGCCAGCGCGCCGCCCAGCGGCAGGTACAGCGTGGGGCGGGCGAAGCCGAAGGCCAGAGCGGAGACAAGGCCGCCGCCGAAAATGAGCAGAATCTGCATGCCCGGCGACCAGGGCGGCACAATGACGAAGCGCCTGGAAAGGACGGCGTCCACCACCGAGGCGTGCACCTCCACGCCGGGGTATACGCCGGCAAAGGGGGTGGCGCGTATGTCCATGAGCCCGGCGGCGGAAGTGCCGATGAAGAACACGCGGCCCCGTATCTCCTCCGGCGGCACCTTGCCTTCCAGAATGTCTCCGGCGCTGAAATAGGGATACACTCCCCTGCCGCCCCGGAAGGGCACGGCAAAATCCCCTTCCGGCGTCACCGGGATGTCGTACTTGCCCACGCGCACGCTTTCCAGGCCGTCCTGTCCGGAACGCAGGATCATGGTGGAAACGCCCAGGCCGCGCATCAGCGTGCGCAGGGAAAGGCCGGCGTAGAGCGTATCGCCGTAGCGCACCACCATGGGCACGCGGCGCACGATGCCGTCCCCGTCCGGGGCCATGTTGATGCTGCCCACGGGCGCGGCTTCCAGAAAGGGCGGCAGGGGCAGCACCACATCGGGGGCGTTGAGCAGGCGGGCGCGGACGGGCGGCGCGCCCGGAGCCTCGTGCACGGCCACGCCCGGCCCCGGCGGGGGAGGAGGGGGCGCGCTGTCGGTCGCAAAGCGGAAGTACATGCCCAACACGCTGGGGCTGTTTTTAAAAATTTCGGCCAGAAGCAGATCGTTGTCGTGGAGTTCGTTCGGCAGGCCGGTAAAGCCCATGTCCACGCCCATGTCGCGTTTG
Organism: Desulfovibrionaceae bacterium; assembly: GCA_031551145.1. Taxonomy (GTDB): domain Bacteria; phylum Desulfobacterota; class Desulfovibrionia; order Desulfovibrionales; family Desulfovibrionaceae; genus WRKB01. Next base: position 3,320 of record JAVBNZ010000055.1, read on the forward strand.
AGGTGGGCGCGTATCTGCACCGGAGAGCTGCGGTCCTCCTCGCTGAGCAGAATGTCCAGCCCCACGGAGGCCGCGCCGTTCACGGTCAGGATGCCCACCAGGCGGGCCATGAGATAGCGGGGCCAGGGCCATTGCCCGTAGGCGGCCAGGGAGGCTTCGTCTATATCCACAATGGCCGGCGTGGGCGAGGGTTCGCCTCCGGCGCGCATATGCAGGTAGGCGTCGTAGACTTTGCGGTCCATCTGCTGGAGAAGATGGGGCTGGAAAATATAGAGCGCGGCGCAGAGCGCGGCCGCGCCCAGGCCGCAGAGCAGCGTGATCCAGAGCCTGGAATGCGCGCCCTTTCCCGTTTTTTTCGCATCTTCCGCCATAGCTGTGTCCCGATGTAGCGGTGCGGGGCCGCCGCGCGGCAGGCCGCGGCTTTGAGGATTTTCATCAGGTAGCGGGAAAACGCTTTTTTTACAAGCGCCGGTGCAACGGGGGCATCCTCCAAATTTGCTCTATTTTTTTTAGACGGCACATAGATAAAACATCGTGAAAAAATTTAATAAAATAACCAATCCTCTCTCATGGCGCCTTCAGCGTATTTACAGTATGCAGAATTTGTTGTATAAGTATAAAAAGTTTCTATATTTTTAGCGCTATGCTGTTTTTTTGGGGCCGTGTCTTACATTTTGTTGATGGGGGATCCTATGCTCAGGTTTACGCCCAAAGCCCAGGTTTGTGTCCTCGGGCTCTGTCTCCTTCTCGCCGCCCCGTGCACCGCGCCCGCCGCGCAGAGTTCACGGGGCGTCACCATGTACGACAGCGTGGAAAACGCGTTCGCGTACAATCCCGATCTCAAGGCCTCCCAAGAGGAACGCCTGGGCAGACTGCACGACATCGACAGGGCCAAGGCCGGCTATTATCCCAAGCTGGGCGTTTTTGCCGGAGCCGGATTCAGTCAGCGCAACGACCCGACAAGCCGTTACGCGAATGAAGAATATCAGATGAGCGGCACGGCCGAAGGCTCGGTGCGCCTCACCCAGCCGCTGTGGTACGGCGGGGCCACCACCGCCGACGTGGCAACCCGCACGGCCCGCTTCGAGGCTTCCGACAACCTGCTCGACGACAAGGCCAGCGCCCTGGCCTTCGACTCCCTGCTCGCCCACATCGAAGTGATGCGCCGGCGCGACCTCCAGCGTCTGGCCGTGGAAAACGTCAAGAATCACGAAGAAATATTCGGCATCGTGCGCCTGCGTTTCAAGCAGAACATCTCCACGGCCGGCGAAATGCACCAGGTGGAAGGCCGGCTGCATCGGGCCAAGGCCACGCTGGCCGCTTACAACGCCGGCCTGGAGGCTTCGGAATCCAACTACCTGCGCCTGACCGGCAAGCAGCCGGCTTCCGCGCTGGTATCCGCGCCCAGACCCCGCACGGACTTTTCCGACACGGAAGACGTGCGCAAGGCCTGCGTGGCCTCGCATCCGCGTCTGGCCGCCGCCATGGCCGACATACGCGCCTCGCAGGGGGAGCGCGACTTCGCCCGCAGCAACTTCTTCCCCAAGTTCGATATCGACGCGGGACCGCGCGTGTACGACAAAAACAGCAAGAACGACCTGCACGAAACCGGCGTGGACGTTATGCTGCGCATGCGCTGGGAGCTGTTCAGCGGCGGGGCCGACGTGGCCGCCCTGCGCATGACCGGCGCCAAAATACGTCAGGCGCGCCAGAACCTGTACACCACCATGGACATGCTGAATGAGGACATAGAAGCCACCTTCAGCCGCCGCCTCTCCGCCGTGGAACAGGACAAGGAATATAAAAAGGCCGCCGACGCCGCCCGCCTGACGCGCCTGGACTACCAGCGCCAGTTCGAGGCCGGCCAGCGCGGGCTCATCGACGTGCTCGACGCCATCAACGACTATTTTTACGCGGCGAGCCAGAGGATCATTTCCGGGGGCGACATCGTCATCGCCTCCTACCGCCTGCTGGGCCTGGGCGGCGCGCTGCTCGGAGAGCTGGACATACGCTCCGCCGCCCTGCGGCCCAAGGAAACGACCACCACCGGCGTGGAGGGCGTCGATCCCCGCTTCGCCTCCTGGACAACCCTCACCCGCAAGCAAAAAGGAAACGCCGGGCAGTGAACGCCCAAGCGACGACTCGGGACGCGCCTCCGCTTCTTTCCTCTCTGGCCGCGCTTGCCCGCCTGCGCGGCAGGCCCGTATCCCTCCAGCGCCTGATCGCAGGCCTGCCGGGCGGTTCGGCCGATCCGGCGGCCTGCCTGCGCTCCGCTTCGGCGGCGGGGCTGGCCGGTCGCGTGCTGTCCCGCCCGACGCCGGCCGATATTCTGCCCTCCGCCCTGCCCTGCATTCTCCTTCTCGCGCCCGACACCCTCGGCAGGCCGCGTTCCTGCGTGCTCACGGCCCTGGACAGAGAAAAAAACGAAGCCGAGTGCGTGTTCCCGGAAAGCGAGCCCGACGCGTTGCGCCTGTCTCTGCCCGAATTGCAGACGGATTATGCGGGTCTGGCCATCTTCGCCTCGGTGCGGCACCGGCTTGCCGAACGCTTTGAAAACGTGCCGCTGCTCAAAGGCCGGCGCTGGTTCGCCGACGTGCTGCTCCACTACCTGCCCCTCTACCGGGACGTGGGGCTGGCCAGCCTGACGCTCAACCTGCTTTCCCTGGCCGGGCCGCTTTTTCTCATGAACGTGTACGATCGCGTGGTGCCGAACAACGCGCTCGACACGCTCTGGGTGCTGGCCTGCGGACTTTTCGTCGCGTACTGCGCGGATCTGCTGCTGCGCGTGCTGCGCGGCCGTTATGTCGATCTGGCGGGCCGCAACGCCGATGTGGTGCTCAACGCCCGGCTCATGGACAAGATCCTGAACATGCGTCTCGACGCCAAGCCCGACTCCACCGGCGGGCTGGTGGACAACCTGCGCGAATTCGAACAGGTGCGGGAATTTTTCGGTTCCACCACCCTGCTCGCCCTGGTCGATCTGCCCTTTCTGCTGCTTTTCATCGCGCTTGTCGCGTATCTGGGCGGCCCCATCGCGCTTTTGCCGCTGCTCGGCCTGCCGCTCATGCTGGCCTTTGCGCGGGCCGTGCAGGTTCCCTTCCAGCGCTCCATCGAGCGGCGCTTCAAGCACGGCATGCGCAAAAACGCCCTGCTCACGGAAATCGTGGCCGGCATAGAAAACGTGAAAGGCTGCCTGGCTCAGGGCCACATGCGCCGGCTGTGGGAGGAATGCGTCGACGACGCCGCGGCCGAGGGCGCGAAAAGCCGGGGCTATGCGATCGCGGCTTCGAGCGGCTCGCTTTTCATCACCCACCTCGTCAGCGCCGGAGTCATCATCTGGGGCGTGTACCGCATCAGCGACGGGCTCATGACCCAGGGCGGGCTCATCGCCTGCGTGATCCTCGCCGGGCGTGCCATGGGGCCCATCATGCAGCTTGCGGCCATGTTCACCCAGTTGCAGAAGTCGCGCATCGCCCTGCGCGCCCTCGATCTGCTCATGGAACTGCCGGACGAACGCCCGGAACAGGCCGCCGGGGCCGATCCGGGCCGGCTTGCGCCCTCCTTCGGACTGCGCGGCGTGCGTTTCAGCTATCCGGGCGCGCCCGCCCCGGCGCTGAACGACTGCACCCTCCAGATCCGGCCGGGCGAGCATGTCGGCGTCATCGGCCCCACGGGCTGCGGCAAGTCCACCCTGGCCCGTCTGCTCATCGGCCTGTACGAGCCCGCCGAGGGCAGCGTGAGCTTCGGCGGGCTGGACATACGCCAGATGGACTGCGCGGATCTGCGCTCCCGCATCGGCTTTCTGCCTCAGGACAGTTATCTTTTCCACGGCAGCGTGCGCGAAAACATCGCCATGGGCAGCCCGCTCGCGGACGAGCGCCTCATTCTGCGCGCGGCGGCCCTGGCCGGGGTGACGGATTTTGTGCGCGCCCACCCGCGCGGCTTCAACATGGAGGTGGGCGAACGCGGGCTCGCCCTTTCCGGCGGGCAGCGTCAGGCCGTGGCCCTGGCCCGCGCCCTGGCGCGCGACCCGGCGGCGCTCATCCTGGATGAACCGTCGAGCAACATGGACATGCAGTCCGAACAGATGCTGATGAAACGCCTTGCGCCGGTGCTGAAGGGCCGCACTCTCGTGCTCATGACCCACCGCCCCGCCCTGCTCGCCCTGGTGGACAGGCTGCTCGTGCTGCACGAGGGCCGCGTGCTGGCCGACGGCCCCAGGGACGCCGTGCTGCGCGCCCTGGAAAACGGCAGCCTGCGGCCTACGCAAACGGGGCAAACGGGGCAAACGGGGCCGGCGCAGAAGGAGGGGGCGCATGCCTGAGCTTCCTCCGTCCGCCCCCGCTCCGGAAATTCCGGCCGCGCCGCAATCCGCGTCTCCCGCTTCTCCCGAAGCCGGCAACGAACGTTGCGCGCCCGGCGTCGCTCCCTGCCGCCCCCCCACGCCGGAAGAACTGGCCTATCTCTCCCCGGTGGAAGCCGCGCTGCACAGAACGGCGAGCTTTTCCACGCGGGGGCTGCTGTTCGGCGTCTGCGGCGTGTTCGCCGCGCTGCTCGTCTGGGCCGGGCTGGCGGATCTGGAAGAAGCCGCGCGCGGCACGGGGCAGGTTATTCCCTCCCAGCGGGTGCAGCAGATCCAGAACCTGGAAGGCGGAATTCTGCGCGAACTGTTCGTGCGCGAGGGGCAGGAAGTGGAAAAGGACGCCCCGCTCGCCCGCATCGACAACGAGCAGGCGGCCGGCGCCCTGCGCGACGCCGTGCAGCGCAGCCTGGATCTTACGGCCGCGATAGCGCGCCTGCGGGCGGAAATTTCCGGCAACGGCCCCCAATGGCCCGCCGAGATGCTGGAAAAGAATCCGGACGTCATCCGGCGCCATCAGGATCTGCTGGACGGACACCGCCGGCAGGACGAGGCCGAATTTCGCGCCCTGGAGGCCCAGCGCGAACTGCGCGTGCAGGAACTGGCGGAGCAGCGGGCCAAGAAAAAGGCGGTGGAAAACGCGCTCCAGCTTGCGGTGCGTCAGCGCAATCTCGTGCGGCCGCTGTTGGCCACAAAATCCTATTCCGAGGTGGATTTTCTCAACCTGGAGCAGCGCGTGAGCGCCCTGCAGGGGGAACTGGCCGGGCTTGAGGCGGGCATTCCCAAGAGCGAGGCCGCCCTGCGCGAGGCCGAGGAACGCCTGACCCTGCGCAAGGCCGAGCTGGACAACCAGGATTTGACGGAAATCAACCGCGGCGAGGTGGAACTGGCCGGCCTGCGCGAACTCATCGCCTCGGGCGGGGACAGGGTGACGCGCACGGAACTGCGCGCGCCCGTGCGCGCCGTGGTCAAGCGCATTCTCATCACCACCCCGGGCGGGGTGATCAGGCCCGGCGAAGTGGTGATGGATCTGGTGCCGCTGGACGACACCCTGCTGGTGGAGGCGCGCATAAGCCCGCAGGACATCGCCTTTATCTACCCCGGCCAGCGGGCCGTGATACGCTTAAGCGCCTACGACTTCGCGATTTACGGCGCGCTGGACGCCGTGGTGGAGCAGGTGGGCGCGGACACCGTCGAGGGGCGGAACGGGGACGTTTTTTACCCGGTAAAGCTGCGCACAAAAGAAGCGGGGCTGAAACACAAGGGCGAAACGCTGCCCATACTGCCCGGCATGGTGGCCACGGTGGACATCATAACGGGCAAAAAAACCGTGCTCGACTACCTGCTCAAGCCCATTTTAAAAGCCAGGCAGACCGCGCTGCGCGAGCGCTGAAACTTCTGGAAACGCTGATTTATTCCGTTTGGACTGCGTCAGGCGGCGTTTTCCCTCCGGGGGAAGGGCGGAAGAGCCCGTCCCTCATCGAGAAAACGTGCCTTTCTTGCCAAACAAAATACTGAGCGTTTCCAAGATCTATTTAATCAGTGCTTCCTTCTCTTCCCTCTGGACATATGCGGCTCCACGCCATAGACTTAGTTCTGTAGACTTAGTCAACATGGAGGAACGCCATGCGGACAGTGAACATGCATGAAGCGAAAACGCAGCTTTCCCGCCTGGTAAAACGGGCCGCCGAAGGCGAGGCGTTCATCATCGCCAGGGCGGGCAAGCCCCTGGTCAAGGTTATTCCCTTTGAGGAAAGCGCGCCGGCCGAGCGACAGCGCCTGGGTTTTCTGCGCGGCAGGGGGTTCGCTCCCGTCGACATCAAGGCTGTGGGAAGTGGGGAGATTGCGGAGTTGTTCGAGGGGCGGGAATGAAGCTGCTGCTCGACACCCAAATGCTGGTCTGGCTCTCCCTGACGCCGGAAGCGTTGCCCGAAGAGGCGCGCGAGGTGATAGCCGATCCGGGGAACGAGCTCTTCTTCAGCCCGGCGAGCATCTGGGAGGTCGCCATAAAAAACGGCCTGAACCGGCCGGATTTTCGCCTGGATGCCCGCCTGCTCAGGCGCGGCCTGCTGGACAACGGCTACCGCGAACTGCCGATCGCCGGCGAACATGCCGCCGGGGTGGGCGAGCTGCCGGCCCTGCACAAAGATCCCTTTGACCGCCTTTTGCTGTCGCAGGCGGTTGCCGAAAACATCAGGCTGCTGACTTCAGACGCCGCGTTGGCCGAATACCCGGCCCCGGTGCTGCTGTGCCGCAAAAAGCCG
>JAVBNZ010000023.1:0-17487 GCA_031551145.1 Desulfovibrionaceae bacterium
TTTTGCCCCTGCCATGGCAGGGGCAATGGGACCGCTCTGGCCCCCACAGGAGTTATCGGCTATACGGACGACAGAGACACAGCCTCATGGGGCGTGCCACTAACTTTTAACCTGGTATAAAAAACCGGGGCTGGTCATGGGCGCATGGGCAACGGAGCCCAGCAGGCCTTAGGCGAATTGATTCTCCCGAATCTGGCCTCATCTTGAAACATAACCCGCAAAGGCAAGCCTTTTGTGTCTGTTTGCGCTACCCTGTCGGCGAAGCCCCTTTTTTGAAGGCATCCGCAGCCTCCTTATCCTGTTTGGGGTGCTTCGGCCGAGGCACAAGCTTTCGCCATCCGTGCCGCTGCAACAGTCGATAGACGGTAGTTTTGTGCACCGTTTGTCCGAGTTGCTTTTCCAATGCCGCCTTCACTTCATTAATCACGAGCATCGAGGCGTCTTCGGCGGCAGCTTTAAAGGTTTCGAGAAACTGTTTTTCTTCCTCCACCGTCATCAACTGACGGTGCCGCCCCCCGCGCTTCTCTTCAATAAAAGCCTTGGAACCACGAGCAATAAAATCTCTTTGCGTGATTCTGACGGTATTGACGTTCCAGCCCAGCACGCGGGCTATTTCTTGGGTTGACAGGCATTGCTCAACGCGTAGCCAAACGCAAAGGAAGCGTTGAAATTCAAAGCCGGGCCATTTGTTCTTTCGGAAATTCTTCAACTCCACAAGGCGATATTCAGGGATCGGTTTGGGTGGACGCATAGCAACCTCCGCTTACGGAGAATGCTATATTAAATCCCTTTTGATTGCAACTTGGTATCAGAGCATTTTCAAAAGCAAAATGCTCTTGGCCTGTTACGCGAAAAAGCCGCCCGGCGACGGACGGCTTTTTCAGGCGCGTGGGTTCACCCGCGCGGAGCATGCACGCTCTTCATCAAAGAGGGAACATTCCGGGCCGCACGCCCAAACCCGGCCGCACCGCCGGCACGCCTTCCACAATATCGCCTTCCGTGTTCAGCGTCACGCTCGTCAGCGGAATATCCCGGCCGCTGTGCTTCAGCGCCCGCAGCACCGCCTGCTCCAGTCCGCCGCAGCAGGGCACGCTCATGCGCACCAGCGTGACGGATTTGATCGGGTTGCGCCGAAAAATCTCGGTCAGCTTTTCCGCATAATCCACGCCGTCCAGCTTGGGGCAGCCGATCAGCGTCACCTTGCCGCGCATGAAGTCCGCGTGGAAATTGCCGTGGGCATAGGCCGCGCAGTCCGCCGCGATCAGCAGATCCGCGCCGTGAAAAAAGCCCGCGTCCACCGGCACCAGCTTGATCTGCACCGGCCACTGGCGCAGCTCCGACGGACCGCCGACCGTTTTCGCCCCCGGCGCGGGCGCCGGGCGGCCCAGCGACCGGGCCTGCGAACCCGGGCAGCCGCAGGGCAACGGCGCCGCCTTTGCGGCCATGCGCGCCTTTACCAGTTCCTCGTCATAGGGCGCGGCCTCGCGCTCCTCAAACGAAATCGCGCCTGTCGGGCAGGCGGGCAGGCAATCGCCCAGCCCGTCGCAATACTCGTCCTTGAGCAGCACGGCCTTGCCGTCCTCCATGCCTATGGCCCCTTCGTGGCAGGCCTGCGCGCACAGGCCGCAGCCGTCGCATTTTTCCTTGTCTATGGTTATGATTCTGCGTTTCATACTTTCACTCCTGCGGGCGCATCGATGTTTGCCGAAGCAGATCCGGCAAACGCGCCCTTGTTGTTCCGGGCGGCCACAGCCGCCGGTTCCGTCGGCTTGTACTTTCACTTCTGCGGCGCGGACTTCCGCGTCACACGGGTATGATCTTGTCTTTGTTGGCTTCCACCACATGCGGGTGAAATTCGTAAAAGTTGTAATAGGCCATGGCCGTGTCTTCCAGACTGCGCCTTTGCCCGGCCAGCATGAAATACTCCTGCCCGACAAAGGAAAAATATTCGTGATGCCGGGTAACCAGCGGCCACTGGTTGAAGCCGAAGCCGTCCGGTTCCGGGGCCGGGGCGTCCTTTTCCAGGCCGAGGGCAACGGCCATGTCGCGGAGCATGACGCGCAGCAGTTCGTCCGCCGGATGCTTCGGGCTGTGGAAAAGCTTTGTTCCGGCATAATTGCGGAACACAAATTCCCTGGTGGGCAAATCCAGGCCCTGTTCCCTGCGTATGTATCTTTCCAGAGAGGCGGCGATGGTTTTTTTCGCGGCTTCGGGCCGGAACAGGGGATGATTGAAATAGATGTCCTCCACCTCAAAAATGGAGACGCCGCGACAGAAGCAGGAGAAGATAATGCTGCTGTCCCAGTCCAGAATGGGCTCGAACCGCGGGTTCTCCTTTCCGGCGAGATGGACGGCGTCCGGAAAATACGCTTCGAAATCCGGGGAGGCGAAGAGCACCAGCCGCCTGCCGTTCCGTCCGTCGGCGGGCTCGTTCCCGGACCCGGCCGCATCTTCCCACCCCGGCGCTGTGCGCAGCGCTTCGGTGTTGCAGGGGCCGAAGTTGAACAGAGGCTGGGTAAACACGACGTCGCAGGCAAGCGCCGTTGCCGCGAGACTTTGCAGCCGCTCCGCCTTGAGCAGGGTATGCACGGCCGGCGCGGGCACGATTTCATACCCGCCGCCGAAGCCGGGATATCGGGCCAGCATGGCCTGCAGGCGTTCGGCCACGCAGTTGCCGAGCACCATGACCCGCTTCCGGGCGCCCCCGGTTTTACCGCTGTTTTTCGTCATGTCCGTGCCTCGATCGTCCATCGCAAAGGGGGTCAAGAGGAGCCCCCCTTGCGATGGAGTCCGGGGAGGCCTGCGCCTCCCCGAATTCCCGCCTCCATTACCCCAATATGGCCTTCAAATCCGCATCGGGGGTGGTAATGGGCTTGATGTCGAAGTTCTTGACCAGCACGTCGAGCACGGCCGGGGTGATAAAGGCCGGCAGCGTGGGGCCGAGCCTGATGCCCTTGATGCCGAGGCTGAGCAGCGTGAGCAGGATGGCCACGGCCTTCTGCTCGTACCAGGAAAGCACGAGGGACAGGGGCAGCTCGTTGACGCCGCACTTGAAGGCGTCGGCCAGGGCCAGGGCGATTTTGACGGCGCTGAAGGCGTCGTTGCACTGGCCCACGTCGAGCAGACGCGGGATGCCGCCGATGTTGCCCAGATCCTTGTCGAAGAAGCGGAACTTGCCGCAGGCCAGAGTGAGGACGATGGTGTCCTTGGGCGTTTTTTCAACGAATTCGGTGTAATAATTACGGCCGGGCTTGGCGCCGTCGCAGCCGCCCACCAGGAAGAAATGCCGCACGGCGCCGGACTTCACGGCCGCGATGACCTTGTCGGCCACGCCGAGCACGGTGTTGCGCCCGAAGCCGACCAGCACCTTCTTCTGCGGGGCCGCGGCGGCCTGTTCGGCGCTGAAGCCGGGCAGGCTCTTCGCATGGGCGATAACGGACGCGAAATCGCCGTTTTTCACGTGGCGCACGCCGGGCCAGCCCACAAGGCCGGTGGTGAAGACGTTGTTGATATAGCTCTGCGCGGGGCGCTGGATACAGTTGGTGGTGAAGAGGATGGCGCCGGGAAACTCGGGAAGTTCCTTCTGCTGGTTCTGCCAGGCCGTGCCGAAGTGGCCGGCCAGGTGGCCGAAGCGCTTGAGGCCGGGATAGCCGTGCGCGGGCAGCATTTCGCCGTGCGTGTAGATGTTGATGCCGGTGCCTTCGGTCTGCACCAGCAGATCGTGCAGATCCTTCAGATCATGGCCGGTGACGAGTATGGCCTTGCCGGGCCGGGGCGCAAGCGCCACTTCGGTGGGTTCGGGATGACCGTAGGTCTCGGTGTTGCCGGCGTCGAGCAGTTCCATGGCCAGCAGGTTGGTTTTGCCGCATTCCAGCACGGCGCCCACCCATTCGTCGAGCGAGGGGCTTTTGCCGTCAAAGCCGAGGGCCAGTCCCTTGTAGATCGCGGCGTAGAGGTCCGCGCTTTCCTTGCCGAGTATGGCCGCGTGATCGGCATAGGCGGACACGCCCTTCAGGCCGAAAAGCAGGGTCTGGGCCAGGGAGTTGCAGTTCGGATCGGCCGCGATCTGCGTAATGGAGGCGAATGTCGCGTATGCCGTCAGGTCGGCGGGCAGTGAGGGCTCGAAATTCGCCGCGCGTTCCGGGCTGGAGACGCCGGCCTTGGCCGCGAGTTCCCTGCGCGCCTTCACCACCTGCTCCAGTATGGAGCGCAGGGGCGCGTCGTCAAAATTGACGTTGGTGACCGTGGAAAACAACGCCTTGACGCTGAGCCTGTCCACTTCCGGCACGACGATGTTCTTTTTGCGGGCCTCAAGCGCGATAATCGACAGCCCGCGCAACGCGTAGACAATCAAATCCTGCAGCGCGGCAATGTCGGAAGTTTTGCCGCACATGCCGGCCGCCTTGTCGCAGCCTTTCCCCAGAAGCGTTTGTTCACATTGATTACAAAACACGGCGTCCTCCTTGTGGTTGCCTGTGATTATGCGGATTATCGGTGACTGTTGCCTTCATATAAACACATGCGCCGCCCGCATCCACCCCGTTGCAACGGGGGAATTGCCTATTTTTTAAAAAAAATTTTTCGTTGCGCCACTTCCGGTATATATAGAATAACTTATATCAAATGTTAAGATATTTCCGGGAATACAATTGATATTTCTTTTGATAAAAAGGCATGCATGTCCGAAAACGGCGAGTCGTTTTCACAAAAAAAAGATAGTGCTCCCTGAAAAGGAGACGAGACGTGCGGATTACGGATACCCGCGCATGCCGGGCGGCGCTCAAGGCAAAAGACGCCCGGTTCGACGGTCGCTTTTTCGTGGGGGTTTCGTCCACCGGCATCTATTGCCGTCCCGTATGCCCGGCAAAACTGCCGAAAGAGGAAAACTGCACCTTTTACGAGTCCGCCGCGGCCGCCGAACAAGCCGGCTATCGGCCCTGCCTGATGTGCAGGCCCGAACTCGCGCCGGGCGCGGCGCTCATCGACGCGGGCTCCGCGCTGGCCTGCAGGGCGGCGCGCCTGCTCGAAGAACATTGCGGAAGCGGCCAAAGCACGGAGGAATACGCCCGGCGGCTCGGCTGTTCGGACAGGCATCTGCGCAGGATCTTTGCGGCCGCGTTCAAGGTCGCGCCCGTGCAATACATCCAGACATGCAGGCTGTTGCTTGCCAAAAGTCTGCTGACGGATACCGATCTTTCGGCAACCGATGTCGCCATGGCGGCCGGCTTCGGCAGCCTGCGGCGGTTCAATGCTCTGTTCAGGAAGCAATACCGCCTCTCGCCCACCGCGCTGCGCAGGCGGGCTTCAAGCGCAAAGGAGCATGCCGGCGAAGTCGCGCTGCTGTTGGGTTATCGCCCCCCGTACCAATGGCGGCACATAATCGGCTTTTTGGCCGAACGGGCCTGCCCCGGGGTGGAAATCGTCAACGGCGACAGCTACCTGCGGACTGTCCATTGCGTAAGCGGGGCGCAAAAACACGTTTACGGCCTGCTGAGAGTGGGGCATCTTCCCGAAAAGAACGCGCTGGCCGTTACGCTGAGTTCGGCCCTGTTGCCCGCGCTGCCCCGTCTGCTTGCCCGCGTGCGCACGCTGTTCGACCTGCACTGCTGCCCGGATGTGATCTACGAAACTCTGGCGGCGATGAATACCCTGCGCCCCGGCCTGTGCGCGCCGGGCATCCGGCTTCCCGGCTGTTTCGAGCCTTTTGAAACAGCCGTGCGGGCGATTCTGGAACAGCGGGCAACGGTGCGGGAGGCGGGCGCCTTGACCGGAAAACTTGCGCAAACGTATGGAACGCCCGTTGAAACAGGCGTGGACGGCCTGACGCATGCGTTCCCCACAGCGCACGATATCGCCGCCCTGCCCGGTGATCTCACGGATCATCTCGGCCCCCTCGGCATTCCGGAGGATCGGGCCGCCGGCATCTCGGCTCTGGCGCAAAAGATCGCGACCGGCGAGCTTGATTTCACGTCCCGCGTCCAAGAGGAAGCGGAAATGGAAACGTTGACGTCCATTCCGGGCATAGGAGCCCGAACGGCGCAGCACATTGCCATGCGTGCCGGGGGCTGCCCCGACGCCTTCCCTCATACGGATCCCGGCGTCAGGAAAGCGCTCGCGCCGTTATCCGAGGAAGAAATTTTGAAAACGGCGGAAGCATGGCGCCCGTGGCGCGCCTACGCCACGATGAATTTGTGGAATTCTTTATAAAGGAGGGAGAGCACCATGTTGTATTCAAGCGGCTGCGCATCCCCTCTGGGGACTATCACCCTGGCGGGCGACGGCGAAAATATCGTTGGTCTCTGGATTGACAGGCAAAAATATTTCGCCGCGACAGTAAAGGACAATATGAAGGAAAAACCGGATCTGCCGGCCTTTGCCGCGGCGAAAAAATGGCTGGACGCGTATTTCGCCGGCAAAAAGCCCACGATTTCGGCACTGCCTCTGGCCCCCGCCGGCAATGAGTTCAGAAAAGCCGTTTGGGGCATCCTGTGCAGAATCCCCTACGGCCAATGCACGACCTATGGGGAAATCGCACGCGAAATGGCCGCCCTGACGAACAAACAGCGCATGTCCGCCCAAGCGGTCGGCGGCGCGGTGGGGCACAACCCCATTTCCATCATCATCCCCTGCCACAGGGTTGTGGGCGCGGGCGGCAACCTGACGGGCTACGCCGGGGGCATCAACAGGAAAATACAGCTGCTGGAGCATGAAGGCGTGGATATGTCCAAATTTTTCGTGCCCAGGAGGGGCACGGCCCTGTAGACAGTGTCGTCACGAGCGCCTTTTTGCCTCCGGCGGCGTCAGATTTCGCCTTTTATTCCGGTCGAGTACCATAAGAGTACACTCCCTTCATAAAAAGGCTCATCTTCCTTGCCGGAGAACAAAAATCCTCAGCGTGACAACACTGTCCAAAGAGGAGAATTTTTACAGTCTTTCCCGATCCAGCACCCGGAAATTGACGGCTTCGGCCAGGTGCTCCACCGCGAGGCGCTCGCATCCTTCAAGATCGGCGATGGTGCGGGCCAGGCGCAGAATGCGGGTGTAGGCGCGGGCGGAAAGCGCAAGGCTTTTCACGGCCCGCTCCATGAAGGCGCGGCCCTGAGCGTCCGGGGCGCAGTGGGTTTCGAGCAGGCTGCCGGAAAGTTCGGCGTTGCCCCGGCAGGGGGTTTGGTCATAACGGGCCTGCTGTGCCGCGCGGGCTCTCAGCACGCCGGCGCGCAACGCTGCGGAATCCGGGCCGGACGGCGGGGCGCTGAGTTCGTCCCAGGGCACGGCCGGAACCTCCACGTGCAGGTCGATGCGGTCGAGCAGGGGCCCGGAAAGGCGCGAGCGGTACTGCCGCACAAGCTCAGGGGAGCAGTCGCAGCGCTTGCGGGCATCCCCCCGGTAGCCGCAGGGGCAGGGGTTCATGGCCGCAACCAGCATGCAGGCGGCGGGAAAAGTGACGCTCTGCGCGGCCCGGGTGATGTTGACCACGCCGTCCTCCAGGGGCTGGCGCAGCACTTCCAGAGCGCGGCGGCCGTATTCGGGCAGTTCGTCCAGAAAGAGCACGCCCCGGTGCGCGAGCGAGACTTCGCCCGGCCGGGGAAAGCTGCCCCCGCCCGCCAGGCCGATTTCCGAAACCGTGTGATGGGGCGCGCGAAAGGGGCGCTCGGTCATCAGTCCGCGTCCGGGCGGCAGGTTGCCGGAAACACTGTAGATTTTTGTCACTTCCAGCGCGTCTTCAAAGGACAGGGGCGGCAGAATGCCGGCAATGCGCTGGGCCAGCATGGTCTTGCCCGAGCCCGGCGGCCCGATGAGCAGAATATTGTGCCCGCCCGCGGCCGCGATTTCCAGGGCGCGCTTGGCGTGCTCCTGCCCCTTGACGTCGGCGTAGTCGAGCAGATGGGCCGTGGGGGACTCGGAAAAAGGCGCGGGCGGCAGGGGCGCGATATCAAACTGCCCAAGCAGGAAGGCCACGCATTCCGCAAGCGTGCGCACGGGGAAAACGGGCAAATCGGCCACCACGGCCGCTTCGTCGGCGTTGTCGGGGCAGACGATCATGCCGCGCATGCCCTGGTCGCGGGCGGAAACCGCCAGGGGCAGAATGCCGGGCACGGGCTTGACCGCGCCGCCCAGCGAAAGCTCGCCCGCGAAAAAAAGCCGGTCCGTTTTTTCCGGCGGGATGGAGCCGGAGGCCGCCAGCAGCCCCACGGCCAGGGGCAGGTCGTAGGCGGCGCCGCTTTTGCGGCGGTCGGCCGGGGCGAGATTGACGGTGATGCGGGCGGCGGGCAGCACAAAGCCGCAGGAACGCAGGGCCGCGAAAACCCGTTCCTTGGATTCGCGCACGGCACCCTCGGCCAGGCCGACCATGGTGAAAACCGGCAGGCCCTTGCGGGTGAAATCCACTTCCAGATCCACCCTGAAGGCGTCCACGCCGTGCAGCGCGCCGCAGGCCAGACGGGCAATCATGGACGATCCGCCGTGCTCATGCCCTACCCTGCTATTCGACGAGTTTGCCGAAACGATTCCAGCGCACGTTGCCCGGTTCCCCGTACGACCAATAGATGCGCCAGGCCTTGCCGTGCAGTTCCTCGCGGTCCACAAATCCCCAGAAGCGCGAATCCTGGGAATCGTCCCTGTTGTCGCCCATCATGAAATATTTGCCGGGCGGCACGGTGACCGGGCCGAAGTTGTCCCGCACGGGCAGCATGAGCGAAGGCTGGGAATGCTTGATATAGCTTTCCTGCACCGGCCTGCCGTTGCGGATGAGCTGCTTGTTGCGGATTTCTATGCTGTCGCCGGGCAGGCCCACAATACGCTTGATATAGTCGATGCTCTTGTTGTTCGGATACTTGAAGACCACGATGTCGCCCCGCTGCGGGTCGGAGCCCTGGACGGCGTAGCTGTCGCTGAAAGGCCATTTCACGCCGTAGAGAAATTTGTTCACCAACAGGTGATCGCCTATCTGCAGGGTGTCGAGCATGGAGCCCGAAGGGATCTTGAAAGCCTGGACGATGAAGGTGCGGATGAAGAACGCCAGCAGCAGCGCCACCAGCAAGGCTTCGGCATATTCTCTGAACACGGTTTTTTTTCTTACGGGCGCTGTGCGCTCTTGTTCGATGATGTCGGGCATGATGTTCCTTGCGGCAGGGGATCATGAAAAAAACAGGCGGACAACCGCCCCGGAGCGGCAACCTGAATGCAAGGGGCGCAGTATACTAAGGCTTGCTTCGTTTTGGCAAGGCGGAAAAGAATGGACTCTCCGGATACGGGAACAAGACCGCGCATAAAGCGCATTCCCCCGAATCAACTGCAATATTAATTATACTATATTTTAATATTGATTTTTTTGTCACAATTCGATACAGTGATGAAAAGGCAGCGCAAATTTCCCGCGGCATACCCGAAACCTATCATCCACAGCCTCAGTGAGACACATATGCACAGACACTTCCCGCTCTCCATCCCGCTCCTCGCCGTGCTTTTCCTGTACGCCGCGCCCGTCGCGTTCGCGGCCGACATCTCTTTTCCCGGCGCCCCCCTGGCCACGGACCCGTTCAACGTGAACAATTCCCTCTTTCCGGGCGGCAGCCTGTCCGGCAACACGGTCACAATCACGGGCGGAAACATCCCCGGCGACGTCTACGGCGGAGTCGTCAACGGTCCAGCCGACGTAAGCGGCAACACGGTCACCGTCTCCGGCGCTTCCACCATGAACACGCTGTACGGCGGGCGGAGCGCGGGCGGCCTTGTGAGCGGCAACAGCATCATCTTCAACAACGGCTCCGTCACCAACGCCGTTATCGGCGGCAGAAGCGGCACGGGCGCCGCCCTCGGCAACAGCGTCACCATCTATGACGGCAACATCGCAAGCTCCGTCCGCGGCGGTCAAAGCGACGGCGGCGAGGCGTCATCCAACTTCGTGCAGGTGTTCGGCGGAAATTTCGGTCTCGACATCGAAGGGGGAAGAAGCGGGTTGGCCGGCCCCGCCCTGAACAACGTCGTTCGTATATACAACCTCACGATCAGCCGCGAAATCGTCGGCGGAGCCGCAACCGGAAGCGGCGACGCGCGCGGCAACGAGCTGGAAATATTCAACGGCGCGACCAGGGGCAACATCTTCGCCGGCAGGGCCTCAATGGGAAACACCGCCGACAACCGGCTGATTCTCCACGGGGGCGACATCAATCTTTCCGCCCACGGCGGGCACAGCGAAAGCGGCTCGTCCACCGGCAACGCGGTGATAATGCTGGGCGGCACGGTGCACGGCAATGCGTACGGCGGACGCATCGAGAACGGCGGAGGCAACGCGGAAGGCAACACGGCCGTCGTGTTCGGCGGCAGTGTCGCCGGCAGCGTTTACGGCGCGCGGCACCGGGGATCCGGCCCCGCCGTCGGCAATCTTGCGCAGCTTTTCAACGGCTCGGTGGGCGCCGACTTCTACGGCGGATACAGCGCCTCCGGCCCGGCGACGGACAACGTTGCCGAAATCGCGGGCGGCAGCGTCGCCGGGGGGGTGTACGGCGGGTTCAACAACAATGCCGCCGGCGCCGCCGGCAACCGGGTGACGATCGCCGGAGGCCGCTTCGGCAACGACATCCACGGCGGTTTCAGCGCCGCCGGCCCGGCAACGGGCAATACGGTAAATCTCGCCGGAATGCCGGACATTTCCGCCGCCACCCTCTACGGCGGTCTGTCTCCCGGCGGGGGCGACGCTTTTTCCGGCAATACGTTCAACGTAAACGGCTTCAGGGGATCGGCCAAAGGCATACTGAATTTCGAGAACTACAACTTCTTCACGCCCGCCCTGGGCAACAGGGACACCCAAATCAGCATAACGGGCGGCGTACCCACGAATATGGCCGGCACGACCGTCAAACTGTGGGGCATGGAGGGCGGCCCGCCCTATCTGCGTCCCGGCGACAGCATCGTGCTGATCGACAAGGTTACCGGAACGCCGGCCTCGGCCGACGGCGGACAGGTGCCCAAGGGCGCGCTGCTGATATACGATTTCGACATCTCCACCTCCGACGGCACCCTGCGCGCCTCTCTGCGCGACAGAAGAGCCAATCCCGACGCCGGCATTCTGCCCGCCGGCCAGACCGCCGCCCTGGCTTTTCTGCACAACTACACGGATCTCATCACCGGCCTGGCCGCCGACAAGCTGCTGGAACCGGAAGAACGCAGGGCGGGGCCCACCGTCTACGCCGTCGGCGCGGGCGGGGTGCAGCACTATGTTTCCGACTCCTCCGTAAGCCTTCGCGGCGCCTCCCTGCTCACCGGGATCGACTGGCGGCCGCCCCTGAGGGATCTCAATCTGACCGTGGGCGCTTTTTTCGAGACCGGACACGGCGTCTACAACGCAGGTTGGGAAAGGGGCCGCTTCGGCGCGATCGAAGGCGAGGGAGCCATGCGCTATTACGGCGGCGGCGTTCTGGCTGTGGCGGGCCTGCCCTTCGGTTTTTACGCGGAAGCTTCCCTGCGCGCCGGCAGCGTGCAAAGCGATTTCAGCTCACGCTATACGGTCGCGCATCTGGGCCGCAGCGCGGAATACGAGCTGTCCCAGGCGTATTACGGTGCGCATGCCGGGCTCGGCCGGTTGTGGCGGATAAACGAGCATGCCCGGCTGGACGTCTACGGCAAGTTTTTGTGGCTGCGGCAGGGAGGAGGCGAAACCGACATGCTGCGCGAGACCGTCAGCTTCAAACCCGCCGATTCACAACGCTGGCGGGGAGGGGCGCGGCTGTCCTACGATTTGCCCGGGGGCTTCACCCCCTATATAGGCGCGGCCTACGACTATGAAGCCGACGGCGAAGTGCGGGCCGAAGCGGGCGGCGTTTCGTTTTCCTCCTCCCCGTTGCGGGGCGGCAGCGTGATCGGCGAACTGGGTTGCGCTTATAAAGGCTCCGGCGGCCTGATATTTGATCTGACCGCCAAGGCCTTCGGCGGCATACGTTCCGGCGTGGCCGGGCGCCTGCTTGTGGGTTTTGAATTCTGAGGGCGAAGGCGCGGCGGCGGCCTCAGCGCACAAAACAGGCGCGGCCCTGTGCTTCGGCCATCTGCCGCAGAGCCCGCATTTCCGCATCATCCAACGCCCGGCCGCCCGTGCTGAAGAAAGCGGGTTCCAGAACGCGTTCCGTGCGTATTTTCTGGAGAAAGATCGAGCCGTCGCCGCCCCGCGCGGCGTTCAGAATTTCCCCAAACGTCTCCTCCGTTATGAAAGGCGCGGCGCAGGGCACACGGAATTCATGCGCGACGCCGCTCTCATGCAGCAGGGCCATGCTTTCCGCAACCGCGCCGCCGATCTCTCCGGGCGATATCGCGCGGGGATAACGGCGCGGGGCCGCTTTGACGTCCAAGGCGACGTAGTCCACAAGCTCCAGTTGCAGCAGCCGGCGCAACGTTTCCGGCCGGCTGCCGTTGGTGTCCAGCTTGACCGCATAGCCCAGGCTTTTCACGAGGGAGCAGAATTCCGCCAGATCCGCCTGCAACGTCGGCTCGCCGCCCGTGATCGCCACGCCTTTGAGCAGGCGGCGGCGTTGGGCCAGAAAGCCCAGCACGCCGCTTTCGTCAAGCGGATCATCCCTATACAGCGCCAGATCGGGATTATGACAATAGGGACACAGAAAATTGCAGCCCTGCGTGAAGACGACGGCGGCCACCCTGCCGGGAAAATCCAGCAGGGTGGTCTTGTGCAATGCTCCTATGCGCATGCTTGTCGCCGTCAGGCCACTTTGCGCGCCTGCCCGGCGGCCGGATCCGGCAGGGCGTAGGGCGTTCTGGCGGCGTATTCGGCCTGTTTGCCGTCGTTCCAACGGCTTACGGGCCGCAGATAGCCCACCACCCTGGAATACACCTCCGCCGCCTTGTTGCAGGAGGGGCACAACGCCTGCTCCCCTTTCAGATAGCCGTGCTCGGCGCAGATGCTGAAAGTGGGCGTAAGCGTGAAGTACGGCAATTTGTAGTTCGCGGTGACGGCGCGCACCAGGTTGCGCACGGCCCGTGTATCCGCGACCTCCTCGCCGAGAAAGCCGTGCAGCACGGTGCCGCCGGTATAGCTCGCCTGGAGTTCGTCCTGCAGATCCAGCACATCAAAAATATCGGTGGACCAATCCACGGGCAGGTGCGTGGAATTCGTGTAATACGGCGCGCCTTCCCCGGCCCCGCCGCCGGCCCTCCCGCTCGCGAAAATCATACCGGGGAAGCGCTTTTTGTCGAGCAGGGCCAGGCGGTAGGACGTGCCTTCGGCCGGGGTGGCTTCCAAGTTGAAGAAGTCGCCCGTTTCCTCCTGAAAACGCGCCAGAACCGCGCGCATGTGCGCCAGCGCGCGCAGGGCGAAGGCCCGGCCTTCGGGCTCCGCGATGCCCTTGCCCAAGAGGTTCAGGCAGGCCTCGTTCATGCCCACGATGCCGATGGTGGAAAAGTGGTTGGCCCAATAGGTTCCGGTGCGGGCCTTGACGTCGCGCAGGTAGAAGGTGGTGTAGGGGTAGAGGCCGCCGTCGGTAAAACGTTCCAGTTCCTTGCGCTTGATGACCAGACTGTCCTTGGCGAGTTCCATCAGGCGATCCAGGCGGGCGCAAAAGTCGCGTTCATCCTCTGCCAACAGGCCGAGCCGGGGCAGGTTGAGCGTGACCACGCCGATGGAACCGGTGAGCGGGCTCGCCCCGAACAGGCCGCCGCCGCGCCGGCGCAGTTCGCGATTGTCCAGGCGCAGGCGGCAGCACATGGAGCGCGCGTCTTCCGGCGACATGTCGGAATTCACGAAGTTGGAGAAATAGGGGATGCCGTAGCGCCCGGTCATCTTCCAGACCGACTCGAAACGTTCGCAGTCCCAGTCGAAATCCCTGGTAATGTTGTAGGTGGGTATGGGGAAGGTGAAGACCCGGCCCTTGTTGTCGCCCTCCATCATCACTTCGGCAAAGGCTTTGTTCAGCATGTCCATTTCGGCCTGAAAAGCGCCGTACGCAACGTCCCGCTCCACGCCGCCGATGATCACGGGCGCGTTTTTCAGCGCGGCGGGCACGTCCATATCCAGAGTGATGTTGGTGAAGGGCGTTTGAAAGCCCACCCGTGTGGGGATGTTGATGTTGAAAACGAACTCCTGCAAAGCCTGTTTGACCTCTTTGAAGTTCAGATCGTCATAGCGGATGAAGGGCGCCAGCAGGGTGTCGAAGCTCGACACCGCCTGCGCCCCGGCCGCTTCGCCCTGCAACGTGTAGAAGAAATTGACGAGTTGGCCGAGCGCGGAACGGAAATGCCTGGGCGGCGCGCTCTCCACGTTGCCGGCCACGCCCTTGAATCCCTGGCGCAGCAGATCCGCCAGATCCCAGCCCACGCAATACACGGACAACAGATTGAGATCGTGCAGGTGAAAATCCCCTTCCGTATGTGCGTCGCGTATGGCCGGGGTATAAATGCGGTTCAGCCAGTATTCCGAAGTGATGTCGGAGGAAACATAGTTGTTCAGCCCCTGGAGCGAGAAGCCCATGTTGCTGTTTTCCCGCACCCGCCAGTCCATCTTGTTGAGGTAGCCCTCCATCAGATCCACGTTGGCTCTGGTCTTTATGCGGCGCAGTTGAGCGCGCTGCTCGCGGTACAGAATATATGCCTTGGCCGTGGCCCGGAAGGCGGAATCCAGCAGCACCTGCTCCACCACGTCCTGCAGGCTTTCCACGTCGGGGGTTTCCGGCAGATGCAGCGCCTTGGCCAGGGAAAGCACCTGCATGGTCAGCCTTCTGGCCTCGCGTTCCTCAAACTCGCCTGTGGCCTTGCCCGCCTTGAGCAATGCCGAGGTGATTTTCGCGGCGTCGAAATCGACAATGCGCCCGTCACGCTTCTGAACGGCGGTAAAATACATGGAAAACTCCTGCTGATATGCGGGGCAAGTTGCATGGGGGGAAATAAAAAGATCTCCTGCCCGTGACATGCGGGCAGGAGATCCGAATTTATCCCCTGAAGGAACCGCGCGGCAAAGGCCCCGTTGCCGGCGGATCGTCCTTGGAGCAAAAGCTGCGCCCACTTCGGCGCCCGACACGCGGGTAAACCGCGCTTGCGCCTTCGTGGCGGGCGTCTGCTTCCGCAACCGCCGAGAGCCTTTTCAAAGTGAAAACGCTCTCAAGACGAAACCAACAAAGCAGGTCTTCCGGCTGCCCGGCTTCTTTTCGGCCTTCCCGAGAAAACTCAGTGGCGCGCGTGGAAAAGAAGTTTGATTCCGGTCTACGGCGGCGGGTCCGCTCTCGCTTTGCACGAGATTCCCTATCAAGCCCCGAGGGGCGCTTTGTTTCTAAAGATTTTCACAAAAAAGCGGCGCTGTCAAACCCGCTGTGCCGCAAACAAGCTACAGCATCTTCCACCCCCCCCTCCTATCTGCCTCCCCACTGACGTTCTCCATTTTTGTGAGGCACGGCTCGCATTTGCGCATATACCACACAAAATTCAATCCGCACGCAGCAAAATTTTTAACCCGAATTTACTGTTTTTGAAATTTCTGGCTTGACATTTTTATCCAAATAGGCAATTAGAGGCTGACAAAATTGGATGGGTTTCAGCCGAAAATTCTCTTCCCTATTCTCCCAAACCCTCAAAAGGAGCAAACGCGCATGTCTGTAAACCACTATGATTACCGGCATTATTACAAGAGCATGGCGAGGATCCTGGATCATGAAGTCCGGACGGGGCAGCGCAGGCCCGGCATGGACCGCACGCGCGCGGCCGCGTTGGCGATAGAGGATTGCGAGGCCGCAGGCCGCGTTACGCCCAAGGAAATCAACGAGGCCGTGGAAAACGTCCTGCGGGCCTTCATGGAGAATGTTGAAACGAGAATGCAGGCGCGCAAAGAGGAATACCTGCGGGAGATGCGGCTGCGCCGGGGGGAGACCATTCATGACGAATGGGAGGAAGAAGAGCATCCCCGCGATGAGATCGGACGCTTCACGTTCAAGGGAGCGGGCGGCAACGGCAGTAAAAGCAGCAGCGGTGGTGAAGAAAAAGCGCGTAACGAAGTGAGGCATAAACCGGAGCCGCAACCTTCGTCCTCCGGGGAATTCACCCTGGGCAGCGGGCGTTGGCTCGCGGCCACGAAGACGCAAACAGATGTGCCGCTTCCGTATTTTTTAGCGGGAGGCGGCGGAAATGAAGAGGAATATGAGCCGGATCCCGGTGAATTTGTGGGGCCGTCCAGTCCGGAGATGATACCGGGTCAACCTGAATTTATGGGGCCTGTCATAAACCCCTGGCGGGTGCTCCCCAGACGAAATCCGGAGGTGCATCCAAGTGTTGAATTTAATAATCCCGGCAATATTCGCCCTATTCCTCCGGTTGTTTGGGAAGGACAAGTCGGTGTACACTATCTCAAGGACAATCCCAAAAACCAGATCGTCGTTTTTGACTCATCAGAAAAAGGCATGCGCGCAGCGGCGCTCAATCTGCTCTCCTATCAGGTAAAGCACAATCTGAATACTATTGAAAAAATCATCAATAGATGGGCTCCACCGCACCAAAATGACACCAAAAAATATATAGGCAATGTATCACGGGCTTTGGGAATCAAGCCTAATATCCCAATCGATCTTCAAGACCCGGAAACGCTGAAGGCCTTTCTGAAGGCTATGGTGCCACAGGAGGGCAAAGGGGAGTACTCGGAAGAGTTGTTCGAGGGCGCTGTGAAGGAAGCCATAGAATATTATCAAACCAAAGGCGGAGTTGAGAAAGCTCCAACCGGAAAAAATAGGGGTTAGGTAATTTACACTGGTCGTCGCAGGCGGGCAACGTTCGCCTGCGACGACCTCACGGCCGTTTTTTGGCTCAACTCCGGCAGCGTGTTGCCGCCTTTTCAAGGTTAAGGAGCTTTTTTCGGCGCATAGCCCTTGGGATAAGACATTTTAACGATATCATACCAAGGGCTTTTGCCGGGAGAGTCGGCCATATAGGTGAGGCACAGTACGTAGGGGTGAGGAGAAGATCCATCCGGCCACTCGGCCTCATCCAAGGTGGCATCGGAGAGACGAACTTCTATTATTTTGCCGGAAGAAGTTTTGAAAGCATAGAACAGAGAGCTTGTCGCCAAGGTTTGTTCCAGAAATTTTCCTCTCACCGTTACCTCACAGCGCAGGCAGCCCAGTCGATCTTCAATGTGGCTGCGCAGCCAAATAGCGCGGCGCATATACGGCCAATATGAACTCACAATCAGTTCATCTTCCGCCTGCATCTCTTCCGGAGTAGCCGGCCGGTCGCCGCGTTCAAGGCGCTTGCCCCCCATATCCCAAGCCTCATTAATAGCACGCTTAATAATAATCCTAAGCCGTTCCAAAGTGGACAGATCCAGCTTATTCAGTTCGTTCAGGACAGTTTTATCGCTCACTTCAGAATCCGGCCCTGCTTCGAAGACAAGACGTCGGGCGAGCGCCTCGTCGGCGCTGTCGCCGGCCCTCGGCGCCCCCCTCAAGTTCTTCGCCTCAGTTTTAGACTCGTCGGATTTGGTTTTTGCCTCTTCTCCATCATCTTTTG
>JAVBNZ010000082.1:0-8775 GCA_031551145.1 Desulfovibrionaceae bacterium
GGCCGTGTCGGTCCCGCCTTCTTCCACGCCGACCCAGAGCCGCGAGGTGTGCATGACCCGGAGGATTTCAACTTTGTCCGTAACTTTGTATACCAAAAAGTAAGGCAAATCCGGCACTACAAGTTCCCGGGTTTCCGGCAGAAGACCGAGTCGTCCTGAACGCGGAAAAACCTCCAGCCGGTCGGCAGCGGCAAAAAGACGAGTTACAATGCGCTGGCCTGTTTCTTTGTCGGTTTGCTCAATATACCAGACCAGAGCCTCGACAAGATCATCCTCGGCAGCTTGGCTCCATTCAATCAACATGGAAGCCCAGCCCGCGAACGCGGTCTTTCACTTGGGCATGGCTTTTCACCCGTCCGGCAGCTACATCGTCAAGGCCTTTCCGCACTTCATCGCCGTACCACGCGAGATAATCCAGATACCGGGCGACGGCCTCCTTGATGAGCGCCGAACGCGGGCGATCCACGGCTGCTGCGGCTTCATCGAGCCGGGTCAACGTATCCGCATCGAAACGCGTGCTGACAGCGGTTTGCATGGGGCACCTCCTACGGTATGACAAACGTACTACATGCCGGCACTCCTGACAACAGCGGGACAGCAAGAGACTTCTGCCGGTATGCGCCGGCATTTTTTTCACCCGGCAACGGAACGCGGGGCGCACGAAAAGACGCCGGGCTACCCATTCGTAACCCGGCGTCTTTCTTGTTTTCTGGCGGAGAGAGAGAGATTTGAACTCTCGATACAGGTTTAAGCCCGTATACTCGCTTAGCAGGCGAGCTCCTTCGGCCGACTCGGACATCTCTCCATATGCGCTCGGCGTGTGGCCGCGCAACTCGGGATGTTTAGCCCGCCCGGCCCGTTGCTGTCAAGTCCGCCTCCGACGCGGGACGGCACGACCCTTTCCTCTTGCCGCGAAACATGGTACATGATTTTTTTACTGAAGAACATCATGATACCAAGGAGGGCCGTGTGTCCGCAACGCTTCAAACCCCGCTGCATGCCCTGCACCTTGCCAAAGACGCGCGCATGGCGCCCTTTGCCGGCTGGGACATGCCCATTCAGTACGAAGGCATAGTGGCCGAGCATATTCACACGCGCACCGCCGCGTCGGTTTTCGATATCTGCCACATGGGCGAATTTCTCGTCCAGGGCCCCGACGTGCGCAACGCCCTGGAACAGGCGCTCAGTCACCGGTTGGACAACCTGGAACCGGGCAAATGCCGCTACGGCTTTTTGCTCAATCCGGAAGGCGGCGTGCTGGACGATCTCATCGTCTACTGTCTCGGGCCGGAGAATTTCATGCTGGTGGTCAACGCCGCCTGCGCGGCCGGGGATTTCGCCACCCTGCGCGGTCGCCTGCCGCACACTGTGGATTTTGAAGATATTTCGGCGGCCACGGGCAAAATCGACCTCCAGGGCCCGCTTTCGCTCGCCGTGCTGGAAGAGGCGCTGGGAGAAAGTTTTCCCGGCATCGGCTATTTTTCTTTCCGCACCACGGAATTCAGGGGTGAAAAGCTCATTGTCAGCCGCACGGGCTATACGGGCGAACTTGGCTTTGAGCTGTATTACCCCTGGCACAGCCTGCCCGCGCTCTGGAATCTCCTGCTGGCTGATTCGCGCGTGCGGCCTGCCGGCCTTGGGGCGCGGGACACGTTGCGCCTGGAATCCGGCCTGCCTCTCTACGGGCACGAGCTGGACACCGACCACACGCCCGCCGAAGCGGGCATGGAGCGCATGCTCACCAGCACGGCCGACTATGTGGGCAAAGCGGGCGCCTTCCGCGTACGGGAACGCCTGATTGCCCTGAAGTTTGACGGCCGCCGCGCCGCCCGCGCCGGGGACGACGTTGTCCTGCCCCAGCGCGGCGTGGTGGGGCGCGTCACCAGCGGTTCCTTTGCCCCCAGTCTGGGCTGTGCCGTTGCGCTGGCCTGGGTGGACAAGAATGTCGCTGAAGAAGACGAATACCTCGTGCGCGCCGCCAAAAGCGAGCTGACCGGCAAACGGGCCGGGCTGCCCTTCTACACTCAGGGTACGGCACGCAAAAAACTCTCATAACACACGAACATACCTTAAACTCTCGTCAGGAGGCTTCATGAACACTCCCGATACGCTTCTCTACAGCAAAAGCCACGAATGGATCCGCATTGAAGGCCAGGAAGCCGTGGTCGGCATTACCGATTTCGCCCAGCAGCAACTCGGCGACATTACCTATATCGACCTGCCCGCCTCCGGCGCGCAGCTTGCCCAGGGCAAGGAAATGGGCTCCGTCGAATCCGTCAAGGCCGCGAGCGAACTGTATTCCCCGGCATCCGGCGCGATACTGGCCGTAAACAACGCTCTGGCCGACAAGCCCGAACTCGTCAACCGCGATCCCTACGGCGAAGGCTGGATGTTGCGCATCCGCCTTTCCGCGCAGCCTGAAGGCCTGGTCGATGCGGCCGCCTACGCGGGACTCTGCGAAGAACATTAAGAAACGGCACGCCGGCCGAGAGGACGGCGCAGCTATATATTCACCGAAGCCGTCCCTTCGGGCGGCTCCGGTCATGACCGTCAGGAGCGTCTATGCCCTTTATCCCCCATACGGAAGAAGATGTCCGCGCCATGCTCGAACGCATAGGCGCACCCGATCTTCAGGCCCTGTTCGCCGATATCCCTCCCGGCCTCGCGCCCAAAAGCTTCGACCTGCCCAAGGGCCTGAGCGAGCCCGAGGTCTGCGCGCGCGTCGAGGCGCTTGCGGCCGCCAACAGCGCGCCCAAGGCCTCCTTTGTGGGCGCGGGCTTTTACGATCACTACATTCCCAAGGCCGTGGACGCCCTGGCCGGGCGCAGCGAATTCGTCACCGCCTACACGCCCTACCAGCCGGAATGCTCTCAGGGCACGCTCCAGGCCATTTTTGAATACCAGACGGCCGTGGCCCGCCTGCTCGGCATGGAATGCGCCAACGCCTCGGTCTACGACGGCGGCTCCGCCCTTTTCGAAGCCGCCATGATGGCCGTGCGCCAGACCAAGCGGAACAAACTGATCATAGACGGGACGATCAATCCCCTGTGGCGGGACATGCTGCGCGCAAGCACCGCCAATCTCGAACTCGAACTCGTCACCGTGCCCCACAAGAACGGGCTTTCCGACCGCGACGGTCTGCGCGCCGCCGTGGATGCGGACTGTGCCGCCCTCTGCGTGCAGAATCCCAACTTTTTCGGCGTGGTGGAAGATTTTTCGGATCTCTTCGCCCATGCGGCGTCGGCGGGCGCGCTTTCCGTGATGTCCGTCTACCCCGTGATGCAGGCCGTGCTGAAAACCCCCGGCGAAATGGGGGCCGACATCGCCGTGGCCGAAGGCCAGTCCCTCGGGCTGCCGCTCTCCTTCGGCGGGCCGTACCTGGGGGTGATGAGCTGCAAAAAGGCGCTGATCCGCCAGCTTCCCGGCCGCATCGCCGGCCGCGCCGCCGACCGCGACGGCAAAACCGGTTATGTGCTCACCCTTCAGGCGCGCGAGCAGCACATACGCCGGGCCAAGGCCACTTCCAACATCTGCTCCAACCAGGCCCTCTGCGCCCTGCGCGCCCTGGTGCACCTTTGCCTGCTCGGCCCGGCCGGGCTGGCGCGCGCCGCCGAACTGGGCATGGAAAAGGCCCGCGCGGCGGCCGCCGAACTCTGCGCCCTGCCCGGCGTACGCATGCTCAACGACGCTCCCTTCGGCAACGAATTCGCACTATGTCTGCCCAGGGACGCGGCCAAAATCGCCTCAGCCTGCTCGGCGAGAGGCTGCGTGCCCGGCGTGCCGCTGGGACGCTGGTTCCCCGAACTGCAGAACGTTTTGCTGGTCGCCTGCACCGAAAAACGGAGCGAGAGCGACATAGACCTGCTGGTGAGCGAAGTGAGGGCCGCCTTATGAAAACCGTGTTTCAACAATCCGTTCCCGGCCGCGCCGCCTGCCTGCCCCCGGCTCCGCAAAAAACGGCGGCCCAGATGCTGCCCGCCGGCCTGCTGCGCAAAAACGCCCCCGGCCTGCCGGAACTTTCGGAACTCGACGTGGTGCGCCACTTCACCCGCCTTTCCCGCCTCAACTTCAGCGTGGACGGCAATTTCTATCCCCTCGGCTCCTGCACCATGAAGTACAACGCCAAGTTCATGGATTACCTTGCCGGTCTGCCGGGCTTTGCCCAGCTCCACCCTCTGCCGGCCCAGATCGGGGGCGCGGAAGGCACGAGCCAAGGCGCGCTGGAATGCCTGTGGGACATGGAGCGCCTGATCTGCGAAATCACCGGCATGGCGGCCTGCACCCTGCACCCCATGGCCGGCGCGCACGGCGAATTCACCGGCGTGATGCTCATCGCCGCCTACCACAAGGCCAAGGGGCACAAGAAAACCAAGATCATCTGCCCGGACGCGGCCCACGGCACCAATCCCGCCTCCGCCGCCCTGGCCGGGTACGAAGTGGTGAGCATCCCCTCCAGGGACGGCATGGTCGACCCCGAAGCCCTGGAAGCCGTACTGGACGATCAGGTGGCCGGGCTGATGATGACCTGCCCCAACACCCTGGGCCTGTTTGAAAAGCACTTGCCCGTAATCGTGGAAAAGCTGCGCCGCGTGGACGCCCTGCTCTATTACGACGGCGCGAACCTCAACGCCGTGCTCGGCAAGCTGCGCGTGGGCGACGCGGGCTTTGACGTCATCCACCTCAACCTGCACAAAAGCTTCGGCACCCCGCACGGCGGCGGCGGCCCCGGCGCGGGCCCCGTAGGCGTGAGCGAACGCCTGGTGCCCTTTCTGCCCGTTCCCCTGGTGGAAAAACGGGCGGACGGCGGCTTCGGCCTCACCTGCGACAGGCCGCAGAGCATCGGGCATGTCGCGCCCTTTTACGGCAACTTCGGCGTGGTGCTCAGGGCATATGCCTACATACTGCGCCTGGGCCGCGAAGGGCTCATCCGCGCGGGCGAGCACGCCGTGCTCAACGCCAATTATCTGCGCAAGCTTACCGAGAGCTTTTTGCCCCAGCCCTACCCGCGCCTGTGCGCGCACGAGTTCGTGGCCTCCGCCCCGGCCGGCATGCGCGCGCTGGATATCGGCAAGGCCTTGCTGGACAAGGGCATTCACGCGCCGACCGTCTATTTTCCGCTCATCGTGCCCGAATGCCTGATGACCGAGCCCACGGAAACCGAAAGCAAGGAAACCCTGGACGAGTTTGTGGACGCCCTGCGCGAGATCGTGGAACAGGGCGCGGCCGATCCGTCCTTCCTGGCCGACGCGCCCCGCACCACCCCGGTGCGCCGCATGGATGAAACCACGGCCGCCAGGGCGATGATATTGACGGACGACATGTGATGCACAAAGAACTCTGCATTCTGGGCTCCGGCCCCGGCGGCCTGCGCGCCGCGTTTGAGGGCGCGCGCCTGGGCTTTGCCGTCACCCTGGTGGAACGCGGCCTGCTCGGCGGCACCTGCCTCAACTGCGGCTGCATCCCGACCAAGCAGTATCTCAACGGCACGGCCTCCCTGGCTCTGCTCAAAAGCGCCAAAGCCCAGAAGGCGGCGGCCGGGGAAGCGACAGCCTCCCTAAGCGCCCTCAAGGCCAAGAAAGACCGCTATATCAAGGGCACGCGCCAGGCCGTGGAAAAACAGCTGCGCGAGGCCGGCATACGCCTGATTTACGGCGAAGGCCGCATCAAGGCCCAATGGAAGCTGGAAGTCACACAGGCCGACGGCGGCGTGGAAGAATGCTCCTGGGACAAGCTCATCCTGGCCACGGGCTCGCATCCGGCCTCCTTTCCCGGCGTGGCCGCGGATCACGCGTGCGTGCTCGATTCCACGGACATTCTCGAACTGGAAGAAGCGCCGGAATCCCTCATCGTGGTCGGCGCCGGGGCCATCGGCCTGGAAATGGCGGATTTCTACAGCCGCCTGGGGACGAAGATCACCCTGGTCGAGGCCTTTGATCGCCTTGCCCCTTCCGAAGACTCGGAAATTGGCGAAACCCTGCGCAGGACCTATGCGCGGGAAGGCTGGGACATCCACACCGGCAAAGCCGTGGCCGAACTGATCAGCAGCGAGGGCAAAGCCGTGCTGCGCTTTGCCGACGGCGCGGTGCTCTTCGCGGCCAAGGCCCTGCTGGCCGCCGGGCGCAGGCCGAACGCCGCCGTGCCCGGCCTGGAGCTGCTGGGGGTTAAGAGCGGCCGGCTCAGCGTGGACGAATGCCTGCGCATCGCGCCCCACGTCTACGCCGTGGGCGACGTGAACGGCAAAAGCCTGCTCGCCCACGCGGCCGAGCATCAGGCCGGCTACGCCGTTGCCCACGCCGTCGGGCAGACGACGTCCGCCTACGCGCCGCCGCCCATGCCCGCCTGCATCTACGGACACATGGAAGTGATGCGCGTGGGCCCCGCGCCGCAGGATCTGACGAAACGCCCGAATATCGGGGTTTCCCGCTCCAATCTTATTGCCAACGCCATCGCGCAGGGCTATTGTACCACCCAGGGATTTGTCAAAGTGTTCTGGGAAAACGGACGCGTGGTCGGCATCTGCGCGGTGGGACACGGCGTGTCGCACCTTGTGAGTCTGGCCGCCGTCATTGTGAGCCAGGGCTGGCGCGCCGAAGACGCGGATCAGATCATCTGGGCTCACCCCACCCTGGATGAAGCCCTGCACGCGGCCCTGACCGCCCCGCGCGAGGCGCTCGGCCAAGAATGAAATTACGGAGAGGTAGCGAAGCGGCCGTAACGCGCCCGACTCGAAATCGGGTTACCCGTTAACAGCGGGTACGTGGGTTCGAATCCCACCCTCTCCGCCATTTTTTTATCCGACGCCATCCGGCCCCGTCCGAAAATTCAGCAATATCAGCGGTTTTCGTGTAACGGGGTCCGGTCCCGTCCATCCCCATCTTTTGACATTTTCCCCTTTTGGGGGTATTGTCGGGGGTATCGAAACTCGGAAAGAGCGACGATACCCCCACTCTTTTTATTCAACAGATTCAAGAGATTAAAATAGAGAAAGGGTATCGGCTCACATTAGGAACCGATACCCCCACGCCAACCATTCACGGAGGTATCGAAACTCGGAATAGGAGGCGAAAGCACTATGCCACTGACAGCAGTCCAAATCAAGAACGTAAAACCCACTGACAAGCCGCAAAAGCTCTTTGATGGCAACGGCCTTTTCCTCTACGTCTCACCCACCGGCGCAAAAAGTTTCCGGCTGAAATACCGCGTAGACGGCAGGGAAAAAATCTACACTATCGGGCTTTATCCCGAGGTATCATTGCTGGACGCCAGAGAAAACGCGATTACAGCCCGCCGTATGCTGAAAGCTGGCGTAGACCCCTCAAACGAAAAGCAGAAGGCAAAAGAAGTAGCCGCGAGCATATTTTCTTTTGAGTTTGTTGCGCGGGAATGGCACGAGAAGAAAAAGGCCACATGGGCCGAGCGCCACGCCGAAGACATTATGGAACGCATGGTTAAGAATCTTTTCCCCTACATCGGCAAGCGGGACATACGGTCTATCGACGCGCCCCAGGTGCTGGAACAAATCCGGCGCATCGAGGCGCGAGGCTCCATAGAAGTCGGGCGGCGAGTGCGAAATATTACTTCTCAAGTCTTCGTGTACGCCATAGCGACCGGACGCGCCGACCGCGACCCGGCAGCGGACATACGCGGAGCGCTCGAAACCCGGAGAGCAACGCCCCGCGCAGCCGTCACCGACCCGGAGGGTATTGGTCAACTGCTCCGCGCTATTGATACCCTTGAGGGCAGCTTTACCACGCAAGCCGCCCTGCTCCTGACGGCTTTGACATGGTGTCGTCCTGGAGAAGTCCAGAAAAGCGAATGGGCAGAGTTCAATTTTGACGAAGCGTTATGGATTATTCCGGCACAACGTATGAAAATGAACCGGGACCATATCATACCCCTTCCCCGCCAAGCCGTTGAGCTGTTGAAAAAGATTCAGATAATGTCCTCTGTCAGCAAGTATGTGTTCCCGAGCAGCCGCACGGATGACCGCCCTATGTCGGATATGACTATGGTCGCGGGCTTGCGCCGCCTTGGCTACGGCAAAGACCAAATGTGCGCCCATGGCTTCCGCGCCATGGCAAGCACCATCACCAACGAGCACCCACGGTTTAAGCGCTTTTCGCCTGACGTGATTGAAAAAGCCCTGGCGCACAGCTCAAATAACAGGGTACGCGCCGCTTACAACCGCGCTCTTTACCTTGATGAAAGGCGCGAACTTTTACAGGAATATGCCGATTTTCTTGATGAATTGAAAGCGGCATAATACCCCCAACCCGATACCCCCAAAGAGCGGCCCCGCCGCTCTTTTTTTTGCCTCATGACAAGGCCAACTCGAAGGCAACAAATTCAAGGGAATACGAAGCAATCCAGCCCCGTAGAAAAATGCGTCAAGAAAAAAATGACTTTTTTTTCAACGCACAGGGACGCGGAGGTACGCCGACAAAAACGCCAAAACGACCGAAAACCGCGAAAATCAAAAACCCGTGGTAGGCTTGCCGAAAGACAAGATTGTAGGAGGTGAATGCATGTTCACGAATACCCCGCCGCAAGGCTTTTTGAGACTTCCGCAAGTTCTTGCTCTGATTCCCGTCAGCAAAAGCACTTGGTGGGACGGATGCAAAACCGGAAGATACCCAGAAGTGCTCCCCAAAATTTGGACAGGTATGATAGCTACTCACCCACACAAGGAGTACGACCGTGTCCAAGCGAAAGAACCATGCCCCGGCATTTAAGGCCCGAGTGGCTCTGGCCGCCCTTTCCGGCGAAAAAACCATT